>WFXS01000091.1 GCA_015490465.1 Caldifarciminota bacterium | reverse complement strand
TCCTTCGCCCTTGAGAGGTCTCAGGAGTTACTTTACATCTTCAAGGGCGAAGGAGGGGATGAGGACCTTGCCCCGGTTAAGGGTTGAGAAGACGGCCTCCTTCAGCTCCTCAACGGACTCTTGGAAGGGGCGGTGATCCCTGTTGCCGTACGTACTCTCCACCACGACCACGTCGGCTCTATTGGGCATCTCCGGGTCCCTCACTATGGGCTTGTTCCTGTTCCCGAGGTCTCCCGAAAACGTAAAGCGCTTTCCCCTGTACTCGTACTCGTAGAAGGCCGATCCGAGTACGTGGCCGGCGTCCCTTACCCGGAACTTCAGGCCGTTTATATCGTACTCTTTGCCGTATTCAACGAATTTGACAGGAAGAGCAAACGTCCTCTGGAGGTCCCTAAAGTCGTACAGGGGTTCCTCCTCGTCCATTAGGTTGAAGGCGTCCTCAAGGATGTATCGGGCTATGTGCCACGTCGCCCTGTGGGTTATTACCGTACCACGGAAGCCGTTCCTGACCAATACGGGCAGACGCCCCACGTGGTCAAGGTGAGCGTGGGTTAAAAAGAGGTACGGCACGTCCCTCAGGTCCTCAAGGGGTTCGTTGTTGAGCTCGGAAAATCTACCCTGAAAGTATCCGGCATCAACGAGGAAAGAAAAGTCGGGGAGACGGACGAGGTGCATTGACCCCGTGACCGTCCCCGCCGCACCGTAGAACTTGATTTTGATCAAGGGAGGATTTTACACCGGTTTACCTCTCCAGAGGGACCTTCATGGACAGCCCGAGGAGGAAGTTGAACTCGTAGGGTTTTATGCCGTAGAGGGAGGAAGTCGGATCGTCGTTCCGGGAGGCTACGTAACCGTCGTAGTTGTACTTGAAGATGAAGTTAAGGGCTATCAGCCTGGTGAGGGAGACGGCGTAGGTTACGTCACCGAAGATGCGGTAGTCGTCGGAGAACTGTCTCAGGTTGGGCTGATAGAACAGGACGAAGGAGAGGGAGCCGAAGGAACCGAAGTTGAACCTCCCTTTGGGCCTTAAAGAGAGCCTCACGGGGTACCTGCTGACCGTATCACCCACGAACCTCTCGTAACCGCCCAGAAGGGCCGCACTCACGGAGAACTTGGAGGCGTCCGTATGGAGCAGCACGTACTTGGCCCCTGCACCACCCTGAGAACGGTTCTCAAGGTTCATAACCCTGTTGTACTCCGAAGAGCCGAACATGAAGACCTCAACCCTCTGAGTTACGTACCTGTCCACCCGTACCAGCCCTATACCGTTGTTGGTAGTGATCTCGCTACTATCGCCCACCTTCGCGGTTCCGTAGGCCGCACTCAGGCTGAACTCGTACTCCCACGGATATACGTCCCTCGTAAGGGATACCTTGCCACCCATCATAGAGGCTTCGCTGTTGCCGTAGACCACGCTACCGTTTAAGTTTGCGCTGAAGGTCAGCGGTGCGCTTATGAGTACTGTTAGCATCATGGGGCGGTATTATATGCCTGTTTCGGATTGGCGACAAAAACGTTTATAAATGCGATGCTATGTTGTTTCGCAATTTTCAAAAATTTGCACCAAAACCCTCAACACCACACGTTTAAAAACGGAACTGAGGACACGCGTCCCCTTACTTCATCTCAATATGACCTTTACCGTGCCGTGTGCGGAACGGACGAGATATACCCCCCTCTTAAGGCCTATGAACCCCTTGCCCGAGGCCACCATTCTCCCGTCAACCGAGTACACCCTGACGTTTGAGGACGTCTTTATACCGCCATTCGCAACGACTATACTATGTACCACTTGAGAGGGTTCCTCCTGAACCCCGGTAAGGTTCCATCCGTCAAACCACACGTTATCCGAAGCGTACTCCCTGTACGCCACGCATCCCCCACCCGTACCCGGACAGTAGTCTACCACGGCCCCGAACGATGTGGTCCCGTCGTGGTCGTTGATAGGGGTTATGGACGTGTCCCAGCCGTTCGCAGAAGCAGAAAAAGCGTAAAATACGGTATCCCATGAGGAGACGAAGGTAACCACGAACCTGAAATCGTTAGCGTTCCTATCTCTGTGGACGTACGGGTAGTTCATGTAATCGCCGGCTGGATAGGGGAAGTTAGTGGGCTGGAATACGTCGGGTGCTGCCCACGTCGTACCTCCGTCCGTGGAGTAAGAGTAGTGTACGTCCCAGACGTCGGTGTACGGGTGCCTGTTAGCCCAGACCACTACGGCCTCCTGAGAGGAAACGGCTCCACCGGAGGCCGTTACGGATACGTGCCGGGCAGTGTCGGGGAGTTCCAGAGTGGTCACGTTATCGGGGAGGTAGGACGGAGCGTTGAAGGTCACGACCCTTACCGTGGTGTCTATCCTGATGTAGGCGTGGTATCCTCTGCCGTTATCCGATATGTAGATCTCGCTCCATCTGGTATTGGTGGAGGCCTCCCCTACGTTCCACGTAAGCCCCTCGTCCGTAGAAACGCCCCTGTACACCCTTCCGGTGTTGGTGACGTAGGTTATGGCTATGTAGCCGTCGTTGCTTACGGATATGCGAGGTCTATCAACCGTATCTCTGTCAACGATCCTGACCCAGTCGTACGTACTACCGTCAACGCGCATCCTGCGGAGGTATATCCCCGTTCCGGTGGTGGTTGACGAGTCGTCCCAGTTTATTACGACGTACAGCCACGGGTTGGTCCCCGGTCCCACGGCGACGTCCATGCCGTCGCGATCTATTTCACCCACGACTCTCATGTTGTCGTATCTGGCCCACGTGTTCCCTCTGTCCCGGCTCTTCCATATCTCAAGGGTATCGTCCCGGTATCCGGGGCCTTTCATTAGCACCCCGACGTAAATATCCCCGTTGTCCGCAACGTCCATGGCCAGGCCCGAGGGCGTACCGTTATCCGCATCCCTTATGAGGACGTCCGTTCCCCACAGGGGTGTAAAGGGTACGCCGTCCCCTTTGCTGTCCCTATCCGCAGGGGGGAGGGCTTTAAGTCCCATATCGTTATCGGATACAACGGCTCTGACCGTCTTCGTCGCTGCCCTATCGTCAGAGGCACCCCTGTACACCCTGACCGTCCCTCTGAGGGATTCCGGACCTCCCGGAAGTCCCTCCGCCGTTATGCTTAGAATCGTTATGAGCATTTTCTACCTCCTTTTTTGCTCTTAAGGGTATCAAAATTTTACGTCCGGGTGTGACGAGCAACCCTTCATTTTTTGCTAACGATGTCCACGTACTTAACGAAATTTGATATTCCCCGTCCGTGGCGTAATCTGAAAAAATCCCGCAATCGGAGAATCTGTTGTAGTTCAGTGTTGCCTCAGGAGTAAACTGCGGGCGCGATGGGGTCCCTCGCATCTAAACGTTCGGCTTTCCCCTTTAACATAGCCCGTGTGGACGTTTACCGGGGCGTGTATCTCTCCATGCTCCTGATCGCTTTGCTGGAAATCCTGACGTTTGTCTTTATATTGAGGATGGCCCTGAAGAGATACTCAAGCGTGGTTGACCTTATCTCCACCGCCCTGTTCACGTCTTCCTTCCTTCTGTACGCTTACGTTGTCCTCCCGTGGGCGCTGATATCCTATTACCTGAGGTACGTGGCCCTGATCGGATACCTGCCGGCCCTGTTCCTCGCGTTGAGGAGATCGCGCCACTTACCGTGGCTTCCTGAGAACAGGCGGATTCTCAAGCTGTCCGGAGACCTATTTGAGGTCACCCTATCCCTCCTCATGTTCTTCGCCATAAGTTCGGCTATAGCCGGCAGCAGGAAACCTCCCGGAGGCGTAGACCTGACTTTTCCCCTGAAACGGGGGTACGTACATCAGGGGGGAAACATCCTGATTCTGAACTATCACAACGTTAACTTTTCTCAGAGGTTCGCCCTTGACATATCCTCCCTCTACCCCTGGGGAGGAAGGGCGAAAGGGATATACCCGAGGGAACCGGAGAAGTACGCCGTGTACGGTGATACCCTCTTCTCCCCGTGCGACTGCGAGGTGGCGAGGGTGGTGGACGGCCTCTCCGACAACCCGGCCGGTCGTATGGACACCGTGAACGTGGCCGGAAACCACGTAGTACTTAAGATGGGCAGTTTTCTCGTTGTGCTGGCTCACATCAAACGGAACTCAATAACGGTCAGAGAGGGAGAGAGGGTAAGGAGATGCCAGCCCATAGCCCTCGTCGGGAATTCCGGTCAGACGAGCGAACCCCACCTCCACATCCACGCCGTCAGGGCCTCCGACCCCGACAGCATCCTGAAAGCTCCGGGAGTACCCATCTACTTCAACGGCAGGTTCGCCGTAAGGAACGACGTGTTGAAAGGCGACTGCGGAGAATAATCTCCGGGACACTATGTGGCTGCGGTGGATTTACCTCACGGGGTGAGTTCCGGGCATAAAATTCCCTATGCTCCTGCTTCTGTCTTACGTCCACTTCAACGCCGACGTCGTCGCCCGCGATGGCGAGACGCTCAAGGTGTACGTGTGGCTTCCGGACAGTGCCGTCTCCGGGACGGACACCTTTCCGGTTCCCGTCGTTCTGGTGAGAACGCCCTACGACACCCTCGGAATCGGGGCCACCTACATCCCCTACCTGACGTCCATGGGGTACGCCTACGTCGTGAGTACCTTCAGGGGGTACTGGGGAAGTACGGGAACTCGCATGCCCTTCCTTGCGGACGGGTGGGGAGACCTGCAGGACGGTTACGACGTGGCCACGTGGATAAACTCCCGGCCGTGGTCAAACGGTCAGATATGTACGGTTGGGGGTTCGGCCCTCGGTTTCTCTCAGTACTTCCTTGCGGGGACGGGTTTTCCACTGACCTGTATGGCCCCCGCCGTCGCCGGAATAAACCTTTACGACGAGGTCTATCCCGGTGGGGTTTTCAGAAGGTTCATAGCAGAGTACTGGCTGACGGCCGTCGGTGCCACCCACATGTTAGACACACTTGAGAAGTACTACGTCTACTCGGATACGACCCCGTGGTACGCCGTAAACGGGTACAGGCGCCTTTCCTACTACTCGGAACCGGGACTCCACCTCACCGGGTGGTTTGACGCCTTTACGGAGGGGGCGATCGGAGGGTTCCAGAGGCTCCAGTACGAGGGGGGAAGCGGGGCCGCCGGTAAGCAGTACCTCGTCGTAGGCCCCTGGATGCACAACCTCGGGGACAGGAGCGTGGGGGATATAACCTTTCCGCCCAACGCCTCGGACGTATCGGTCGCCACGTACGTCATAAACTGGGTCCTGTACCACACCGGAAGGGGCGGATGGGATTGGGATACTATGCCGAAGGTCACCTTCTACCTCATGGGGGACGTCAGCGTACCGGATACCCTCCTCTTCAACCGCTGGGTGAAGACTGATACCTTCCCTCCCCGTGGAGGGATCCCCTACCCCCTCTACCTCCACTCCGACGGAAGACTGTCGGGCGACACCCCCACAACGGCGACCCTCTCCTACACCTACGATCCCAACGACCCCGTACCGGCGATCGGCGGCTTTGACTACATAGGCGGAGCGATAGACAGGGACTCCATCCTCTTCGGTCCCAGAGACCTTACACCGTGGGACAGCAGGGCAGACGTCCTTACCTTCACGACGGACACCCTCACATCTCCCGTGGCCGTAGTCGGAAAGCCTGAGGTGGAGCTCTACGTCTCGTCCGACAGGTACGACACGGACTTCATGGTCTTTCTTGCCGACGTATATCCCGACGGCAGGGCTATCCTGATAACGGAGGGGGTCCTGAAGATGCGTCACCGTAACGGAACGGACAGGGAGGAGTTGATAACCCCCGGAGATACGTACCGCATAGTCATAAGGATGAGGAACACGGCCTACGTCTTCAACAGCGGGCATCGGATAAGGCTCTACGTCACATCCTCCAAGTTCCCGTCTTACGAACCCAACCCCAACACGGGCAACCCCTTCCAGATGGACGACCCCGTTAAACTCGTCGCCCACAACAGCCTACATATCGGAGGTTCCCGCCTTATCCTGCCGTACTACAACCTGAGCGACCTGATATCTATCGGTGAGCGTCAGGCCCGCTCCGGCCCCCTGCGTTGTGAGGTCAAGGGCAGGGACGTCCTGTGTGACGGGGACTTTACGGTTTACGACGTAGCCGGGCGGAGGGTGAATCCCACAGGGCTAAAACGCGGGGTGTACTTCGTGAAGTACGGGAACAGGTTGATGAAGGTGGTTGTAAAGTAGAACCTTACGTGAAGGTGAGCTTAACGCCGGCGACTATCAGGACGAGGCCCAGAAGCACCCTTACAGTACGGTTCCGAAAACGGTGCGCACCTAAGAAGGAGCCGACTGCTCCACCGACGAGTACCACGGCTATCCATACGGACGTGGATACGGGATCCAGATGGACGAACCTCAGGCGGGCCAGCAGTCCACCGGACGAGTTGACCAGTATGAAGAAGGAGGATATGGAGGCCGTCTCCTTTGAATTTAACCCGAGGAACATCAGGACCGGACTCAGGAAAATACCTCCCCCTATACCTATGATGCCGGCGACGAGGCCGAGAACTGCCCCCGTGATGAGCGAAACGGAGATCCTTTTAAACGTTTCCATCCCTTTGAGGTTCTTAAACGCCCTGAAACGGACCAGCATCCTCACACCCGCCAGGAAGACCAGAACGCCCGTAACCGTCCTGATCACGTCTCCGGACAGGTTCATGGAGCCTCCGATATAGGCCGCCGGTACGGACACGACCACGAAAGGGAGGGCGTGTTTTAAAGAAAAGAACCTCCTGTAGTTAAAGAAGGCCGTTCCGGACACGGCGAGGTTCAACACCAGAGCCGTAGAGGAGGCGACGTAGGCGTCCATACCTGAGAGGTGGAACAGGGCGATGTAGGCGCTTCCCCCTCCGTGGCCCACGGACGAGTAGAGGAGGGCGGCCAGAAACAGGGCGGTCGTGAGTAGCATCCCGCCTAACTTACGGGTTCCGGCTTAAGTACCGCAACCTCATCTCCCACCCTCACCGTGCCACCCTTTATTACCCTCGCGAACACCCCCTCCTTCGGCATAACGCAGTCCCCCACTATGTAGGAGATGGCACACCCCGTGTGGCACTCCTTCCCCTTCTGGGTTATCTCCAGAACCACCTCCCCTATTACGAGGCGATCCCCTACAGAGAGTTCCGGTACCTTCAGGAACTTAGTCGTCAGGTTCTCGGCGAAGGCTCCCAGTCTGAGGGTGGGCAGTTTCTCCCTCATCTTGTCTATGCTTTCCACGGCCAGTATGCTCACCTGTCTGTGCCACTTCCCGGCGTGGGCGTCCCCCTCTATCCCCCAGTCCTCTATAAAACGTGCCTCCGGCACGTTCTTCTTCGGCAGACCTCTCCGTGTACTTATGGATATCGCTATGACCTTTCCCTTTTCCATGTTTAACCTCCTATTCGTTGATTGAAAACCACCTGAGCGGCAGTACCTTAACGTCCATGCAGTGTTCAAAGTAGTTTCTGTCCTCCGGAAGGACTATCAGGGCGTTGGCGTCCCGCAGGCTCGTAAGCATGTGGGAACCTCTCTTTGCTATGGGCTTGACTATCGGGAGGTACTTCCTGTCCTCCGTATAGAACATGTGTCCCCTTACGAACTCCAGACGCTTCCCCTTCTTGTTCATCGTCTTTGCGAGGATGGCGTACACGAAGTTATCAAGCACACTATCTTTTATGCCCATCATACGCCTTACGGCGGTCTTCACATAAACGTACATGCAAACGCTCACGGCAACCGGGTTCCCCGGAAGTCCGAATACGAGTTTCCTCCCCTTTATGCCGAAGAACATGGGTTTTCCGGGTTTCTGGGCCACCCTCCAGAAGGTCTGGGTTATTCCGAGTTCCTCCGCCACCTCCCGTATGAGGTCGTACTTGCCGACGGATACGCCCCCGGACGTTATGACTATGTTGGCCACCTCAAGGGCCTCGTTCACGGCCTTTATCAGCGAGGGCAGGTCGTCCCCCACCCTCTTCCTGTAGGCCACCTCAAGCCCCCACGCCCTCAGGGTCGCCGTTATCTGATACATGTTTGAGTCCACTACCCTGCCCGGTGGGGGAGAAGGGGTCGGATCAACTAACTCGCTCCCCGTGGTTATCACGGCCACTTTCGGCTTCTTTATCACCTTCACGTGGGTGTATCCCATGGATGCGAGCAGACCCACAATGGGCGGCGTTATAAACGTCCCTGAGGGAAGGATCGTCTCACCCTTCCGGGCCTCCTCTCCGCGGGGCCTTACGTTTTCACCTTCGGCAATCACTTTCGTACTCTTTATCTTCCCGTTCAGAACTTCCACGTACTCCTGAGGTATGACGGCGTACGTTCCGGGTGGTACGGGAGCGCCGGTGTATATCCTTACGGCATCCCCCGGCATCAGGGGGGCATCCCACGGCTCGTCTCCGGCCTTTATCTCCCCCTCCAGGACCCTGAACTCGTATCCGTGGGACCCCACGGCGTAGCCGTCCATGGCGGCCTGGTCAAAGGGGGGCATATCCCCCGGCGTCCTTATATCTTCGGCCAGTACGTGGCCGAGGGCCTCCTCTACGCTTACCTTCTTGCTTCCGAGCGTACGGGTGCGGCTCACGATCCTCTCAAGGGCCTCGTTCACCCTCAGCATGGCCCCCTCCTTTTATCCTCATCACCTTGAAAGCGTGGAAGATGTAGGGGAACAGGGCGTTGAGGGCGTCTCTGACCCCCGACCTTGATCCCGGAAGGTTGATTATCAGGCTATTCCCCGATATCCCGGCTACGGCTCTGGACAGCATGGAGTAGGGCGTGCGTTCCCCTCCGTACACCCTTACGAATTCGGCCACTCCCGGAGCCTCCCTCTCTATAACCCTCTTCGTGGCTTCGGGGGTGTAGTCTCTGAGGCTGAAACCGGTTCCCCCCGTGGTGAGGATGAGGTCGTACCCCTCCGATACGAGTTCCCGCAGGAGTCTTTCCAGAAGGTCCGGCTCGTCCGGAACGATCTCGTACCTTCCCACCTCAATCCCTTCCTCCTTGAGCCTCTCAAGGATGAGTTTGCCGCTCCTGTCCTCCTTATCCCCCGAAAATACGCTGTCAGAGACCACCACTACGGAGGCGCGGGCCTTTACCCTCCCCTTTTTGAAGTCGCTCCTTCCCCCGCGCTTTTCAAGGAGGCGGATTCCGGCTATCTCTATGTCCTTTTCCACGGGCTTGAGCATGTCGTAAAGGGTAAGGGCGGCCACGCTCACGGCCGTAAGGGCCTCCATCTCAACCCCGGTGTGGTAGATGCTCTTCACTTCGGAGGTTATAACGACCGTATCCCCTTCTTCGGAGAAGGATAGGTCGCAGTACATCAGGGGGATGTTGTGGCACAGGGGTAGTATTTCGGAGGTCCTCTTCGCCGCCATAATACCGGCCACGCGGGCGACCTCGTAGGCGTTCCCTTTGGGGACCTTATTCTCCCGGAGCAGTTTCCTACCCACATCACCCATCCTTATTCGGGCTTCGGCCTTTGCGTACCTGAGAGTCTTTATCTTTTCCGATACGTCAACCATGTTCAACCTCCTATTGCCGACATCCTCCGGTTCTCGTGGGCCGTCCGGGACAGTTCCGCGACCCCCGGATGCCCTTTCGGTTTCTCCATAACTGTGCGTACGATAATATCCGTCAGTTCGTTATCCGTGGCCCCCCGCCTCATGGGACCCAGAAGGTCAACCTCGTAGGGCGAGAAGAGGCAGGGTTTAAGATGGCCGTCGGCGGTTATACGCAGTCTGTTGCAGGTATCACAGAAAGGCCGGGTCATTGACCCTATGAAACCTACCACTCCCCTGAACCCCGGCACCCTGTAATCTTCGGAAACGTTGGATAGTCCGGACACGGGCAGTAACGGGAACTCTCTGGTCACCATAGCCATCATCTCGGAGACGGGGACCACCCTATCCGCACTCCAGCCGTTGCCGTTGAAGGGCATGAACTCTATAAACCGTACGGCTACGGGCCAGTCCTCAGTCAGGCGGACGAACTCCGGTATCTCGTCTTCGTTAAAACCCCTTATTACCACCACGTTTATTTTAACTGCGGAAAAATCGTAACTTAAAGCCTCCTCTATCGCCCCAAATACCTCGTTGAACGTTTTCGGGGTACTTCTGCTTATCAGTGCATACCGCCCCGGATTTAAGGAATCAAGGCTCACGTTCAGGTAGTGGAGCCTGCCGGATAGTATCGGGAGGTATCTCCGCAGGAATACGCCGTTAGTCGTCAGGTTCAGCTGCAGGTTCGTGCGGCTCAGGAGGTCCCATATCCTGCGGAAGTCCTTCCTTATCAGCGGTTCTCCCCCAGTGAGCCTTACCTTCTTTACGCCGAGGCGGGCGAGGAGGAGGACGAGGCGGTTTATCTCTTCGGGTGCCATGAGGTTGTCCGTGGGAAGGAAGTGGGGGTTATGGGGCATACAGTAGGTACACCTGAGGTTGCAGTTATCCGTAAGGGAGAGGCGGAGGTAGTTCAGGTTTCGCCCGAACCTGTCTTTTAGCATCGGACTGTATTTTACGGAGCGTACGACGTCAAACTTATGCAAACGAGTTGCAGAAAAGGTACGGATTTTTGTTTTGCCGTTCCGTTAAGACCAGCACTTTCGTAGATCGGGTATTGAAGATTGGAATTGACGGGTTTATGCCGATTCAGGTATCTAAAGACATCCTGGAGTTGGGTATCTTTTCCCATCAACTTCAACGACGGACACGATATTTTCGTTTCTGAGAGCGAACGCCACCAGCCCTATAGGGACTGTCAGAGTCAGGATTGAGGAAATAACAACATGGGTTTTTTGGCTTCGCCCGCTTCTTCGTCGCCATCTACCTCCTCCGGATGGAGCCGTTCCATCCCTTCCTTCCCCTCCGCCTCCTACGAATTCAACCAGATCGCCGTCTTAGAATGCCTTACGTAATCTTAAAGGTATGTCCCAGGTATACCCCGGATTCGCAAGCGATACCACGGGGAACCCTGAAACTGCCCCGGAAGACCGGAGTTCTACACCTCTGTCAATCTATCAACCCCGGCTCGTAAACCCCTATGCCACGGATGCTCCCTACGCACACTTCCATCGGGCTAATCTCCGTATTAGAAACGTCTTCGGGTCTATAATACCGTACATGCCCAAATATCCAAAGGCTATAGGACCGTACTCGGTTTACAGGTTCGCCGGTGATCTCGTCTTTCTCGCCGGGCAGATAGGCATAAACCCGGATACGGGGGAGCTTGAGGAGGGGATAGAGGCCCAGACCCTCAGGGTAATAAAGAACATCGCGAACGTTCTGGCCGAAATAGGACTCGGTCTGGACGACGTTATCAAAACTACGGTCTTCCTTAAGGACATAGCCGACTACCCCAAAGTGAACGAGATATACGGACGCTTCTTCCACGAACCCTACCCCGCCCGTTCCGCCGTCGCCGTAGCAGGTCTGCCCAGGGGCGCCCTCGTGGAGATAGAGGTGATAGCCCTGCGGGGGAGGGTTGAGGACGAGGTAAAGGAGGGGCTGGAGTTGTTTAAGAGGGGAGAGTACTACGAATCCCACGAGTACTGGGAGAAGGCTTTCCGCAAGGTCAGGGGTGAGAAGAGGACCTTCCTGAGCGGTCTCGTGAACGTGGACGCCGCCCTCATAAAGTACTCCGAAGGTAACTTGAAAGGAGCCGTCATAAACTTTACCAAGGCGAAGGACAAGGTTTCGGCCATGTTCCCGGATCACAGGCTCGTTGAGGAGATAGGTAAGGTAATCGTAGATCTGGAATCGGGCAGGGAACCCGACTTCGCTCCGCTCAAGGGTGCGGTTGAAGAGATCGTGGAGGAGTTTCTGAATGCCGTTGAGTAAGGGACACGTCCTTGCCAGAAAGTACGAGATCATAGACTTCCTCGGTAAGGGGCTTATATTTGAGGTTTACAGGGCAAGACACACCCGCCTTGACAGGGAGGTGGCCCTGAAGGTCCTCATACCGGAGGTGGCGGCCGATCTGGAGTTCACCCGATTCGTCATAAAGACGATACAGGCCACGGCCTCCTTAGACGCCCATCCCCACATCTCATGGGTCCACGACATAGACAAGGACGGGGTGTACATCTTCTTCGTAATGGACTACCTGCCCGTGGATCTCAACACCGTCATGGATAAGCTGGACGTGGAAGCCTCCGTAAACGTGGCCCTTGCGGTGTTGGACGCTCTATCCTACGCCCACAGGCATGGCCTGATCCACAAGGACATAAGACCGAGCAACGTCCGGTTCTCCGAGAGCGGTGAACCACTCCTCGTTGACTTCGGTATGGCCGAGATAGCGGCGAAGGCGGCCGTAAAGTTCAAGAAGACCTCCTACCTCCCCCCTCCCACCTACGCCGCACCGGAGCAGATAAAGTCCTTCTCCCTCGCCGACGAGAGGTCGGACATATACTCCGTGGGAGCGCTCCTTTACCACATGCTTACCAGGAGGCCACCCTTTGAAGGGGACATAAAGCAGATTTACTATCAGAAACTCTCTCCCCAGTTCTCGCCTCCCCGGCCAAGGGAACTGAACCCGGACGTACCTCCTAAACTGGAGGAGATAGTACTGAAAGCCATGGCCCACGACCCGGCCGGGCGGTTCCAGTCGGCCGATGAGATGGTCTCCGCCCTTACGGACGTAAAACGTAAACACATAGCAAGGTTCATACCCGGACATTACGAGGAGAGGAGGCCGGAAGGGGCGTTTACGGTGAAGTACAAGCTCCGGGAGAACTCCCCCGTTCAGGTGGCCGTCGTGGAGGTCCCATCCGTAATACTGGCCAACGTACCGTACAAGATATCCGTTTCCCTGGTGGGTGATGGGGAGGGAAAGGCCAGAATAGAGGTGCCGGACTTCCTGTCCCTATCTGCTCCCGACCTTCAGGAGTTTGAGGTCCCGGCTGAGGTGTCCTGGTACATCATAACCACCAAGGAGAGGTACGGGGCTTACGAGATACTCCTTGACATCATGTACGACGACGTTAGCATCTTTGAGAAGCCCCTCAGGATCCCCGTTCTCGTCCTCCCCATAGAGGGTAAGGAGAAGAAGGCGAGCAAGAAGACCATCTTCAATCTCTTCGGTCTGATGGAAGGCGGAGAGTGATGGAGAGGGAAAGGGCCATAGTCGTTGCGGTGGCCAGACCGGACGCTCTGGCCGAAGTACAGAGGAGCGTGGACGAGCTCGTTGAACTTCTGGACACAGCCGGTGTGGACGTCGTGGACATAGTCGTACAGAAGCGCAGGAAGATAGACCCGGCCTATTACATCGGAAAGGGGAAGGCGAAGGAAATCGCCGAACTGGCCCGCCAGCTTGATGTGGACGCTGTCGTATTTGACGCCCGCCTCTCCCCGAAGCACGTCAGGAACCTGTCCTCCATAATACCCGTCAAGGTCCTTGACAGGGTGGACGTGATTCTGGACATATTCGCCCAGCACGCCGGATCGGCCGAGGCCAAGATACAGGTTGAACTGGCTCAGCTTCAGCACAGGCTCGCCCGCCTCAGGGTTGACCCCGGAGCCTTATCCCGCCTTGGGGGAGGTATAGGGACGAGGGGACCGGGTGAAACCAAGCTGGAGATAGATCGCCGCCGCATACAGGCCCGCATAAACCACCTCAAGAAGAAGTTAAAGAAGGTGGAGAAGGTTCGCCAGCAGAAGACGAAGCAACAGAGGTACTTCTTCCGCGTGGCTCTGGTGGGTTATACGAGCGCCGGCAAGAGTACCCTTATGAACCGACTGACTAAGTCCCGTTTTAAGGAGAGTCCCCGGCTCTTTACAACCCTTGATACGTTCACGAGGGCAGCGTGGATAAAGGGGGCGACCGTCCTCATCTCCGACACCGTTGGCTTCATATCCAACCTCCCGACCGAACTCGTAGCAGCCTTCAGGTCTACCCTTATGGTGGCCAACGAGGCCGACCTCCTCCTCGTCGTCGTTGACGTTTCTAAACCCGACTTTGAAAGGGATATAGAGGTGGTGGAGAGGACCCTGCGCAGGATAGGGGCGGGGAACAAGCCGAAGGTGTACGTATTCAACAAGATAGACCTCCTTCCCTCCCGGTACATGCTGGAAAGGCTAAAGGACAGGTACGCCGGTGAGGAGGTCGTGTTCGTAAGCGCGAAAACGGGCGAGGGAATTGAGGATCTGAAGGAGAAGATATACGAGTACTACGTCAGGTGGAAGGAACAGCCCGCTCCGACCGGTTGACTATTTCGGCCGTATAATCCTTTCCTGCAAAAGGATAGGTCGTAGGGTTTGGTTTGCGCCGAATAGGAGGACAAAGGGGTGGGTAAAAAGGTCGTTGTACAGCCTTATAATCTTCGTGCCATGAAAATCACGCGGCAGCGCGAAGTTATCTTTGAGATACTTAAGAAAAACAGGAACCACCCCACCGCGCTGGAGATCTTTGATCAGGCGAAGAAGATACTGCCTGACATCAGCCTCTCTACGGTTTACCGCACTCTCAAGGATATGGTCGTACACGGCGAGGTCCTTGAGATAAAGTTTGAGGGAGAGAGCAAGGCCAGGTACGACCTGAACCGGGGGGACGACCACGCCCACTTCAAGTGCAGGATGTGCGGCAGGGTGTACGACGTTTCCCTGATGCTTCCCCTTGACTTAGTGGGGTTCAAGGTGGAGAGGGTTGACGTTTACATATACGGGCTGTGTCCCGACTGCGCTCAAAAGGAGGTTATGGCATGAAAAAGGGCATACATCCTACGTACTACGAAGAGGCCGTTATCCGTTGCGTCTGCGGCAACGTCGTAGTCACGGGTTCCACGAAGAAGGAGATACAGGTTGAGATCTGTTCCGCCTGTCATCCCTTCTACACGGGCAAGCTTAAGACGGTCATAGACACCGGAGGAAGGGTACGCAGGTTCAAGGAGAAGTATGGTCTTAAGTAGCCTTTTGCTCGCGCAGGCGGCGGGATGGACCTTCGTTGACCCCCGGCAGGGGGGTCAGAGCGTGGGGAACAGGATGGGGTGGCGCATTCAGGTGGGGGCTTTTATACACGCGAGGAACGCGGAGAAGCTCGCCGCCCGTCTTCACAAACAGGTGGACCTTCCCATATACATAGTCGTTGAACCGCCCTGGCACAAGGTCCTGGTGGGGGACTTCGTAAAGAAGGAGGATGCGGAGGAGTACCTTCAGACGTTGAAGTCCCTCGGATACGAGGACGCCTTCGTGAGGGAGAGTCCGGTCAACGTTCAGAACGACGAGAGCGTGGGAGGGGAGCCACCGGGCAACTGAGTAAAAACTGGAGGTAAAACGATGTTAAAGGTAGGGATTTTTGCAGATGTAGAGAACATTGTTGCGACTTTTCAGAACTTAAACTGGGAAGTCAGGTTTGACGAGATACTCAGGTACCTGAGGGATACCCTTGAGTCTGAGGGTAAGATGCTCTGGAAGGCGGTGGCCTTCGTCCCCATGAAGAAGGGGGACCGCCGCAGAGAGGGTTTGATCGGCGCCCTGTCATTTCAGGGGTGGAGGGTCATAACCAAGATGGCTCACCGTCAACCGAGCGGTACCCTCAAGGCCAACATGGACATGGAGATGGCCATAGAGCTGCTCCAGACCTCCGATCACCTGGACGAGGTCGTCCTCATAACCGGAGACGGCGACTTCGTACCTCTGGTAGACCTGTTGAGTAAGAAGGGTAAACGGATATGGGTTATAGGGACGCGCAAGGGGTCGGTCGCCATAGAGCTCATACGGGTAAGCGATAGGTACATCAACATCACCGATATCATGGACATAAAGGACGAGACGGGTGAGCCGAAGTACAGGGTCCTCAAGTTCCATCCGCGTACCTACAGGGATTACGCTGCGGAGGATCAGGGGGGAGAAGAGAGCAGGACGCACCTGAGGAATCATGAAAGGGCAGGTTACGGGGAAGATGAGTACGTTCCGGGAGAGTACGGAGGGTACGGAGATTACGGAGATTACTCCGAAGGCGAAGAAGAATAGGTTCCTGGACGTAGATATCCCGGACGATCGGATAGCGAGGTACCCCCGGCCCAGGGGTAGGTCCAGACTTCTGGTAATAAAACGTGAACCCTTCACCCTGCAGCACAGGATGTTCCACGACCTGCCGGAGGTCCTTCGGGAGACGGGGGAGAGGTTCCTCATAGTGATGAACGATACCCGCGTCATAAAGGCCCTACTGCCCATGGTAAAACCGTCGGGTAAGAGGGTTAACGTCCTCTTCGTTGAGAAAACGCCGTACGGCTTTCGGGGTATGGCGAAGGGGAGGATGAAGCCGGGCTGGATACTCCGTACTCCCGGAGGCAGAGAGGCCAGAGTTCTGGGAAGGGACGAGGAAGGTTATGTCCTGATTGAGATGGAGGACGTGTTCTCTGCCCTTGAGGAGGAAGGTAAGATGCCCCTTCCACCCTACATAGGTAGGGAGCCGACGCCGGAGGACGAGGAGTACTACCAGACGGTCTACGCCCGGAAACCCGGTTCCATAGCCGCCCCAACGGCCGGCCTTCACTTCACGCCGGAGATAATCTCCCGCCTGAGGGAGTACGGTTACGATACGCTTTACATCACGCTTCACGTCGGGCCGGGTACGTTCAAGCCGGTTAAGGATCCGTATACCCACAGGATGGACAGGGAGTACTACAGCGTACCCGACGACGTCGCCCGCCGCATAGAGGAGCATAAGGGGTCGGGAGGAAAGGTTTTGGCTGTGGGTACGACCACTACCCGCGCTCTGGAGTCGTGGGCCTTAACGGGGAAGAGGGAGGGGTACACCGACCTCTTTATAAAGCCGCCGTACAGGTTCAGGGTTATTGATGCCCTCATTACCAACTTCCATCTGCCGGACGGTACCCCCATCCTCCTCACCATGGCCTTCGCCGGTAGAGAGGTCGTAAAGAGGGCGTACGAGGAGGCTCTCCGCAGGGATTACGTGTTCTTCTCCTACGGGGACGCCACCCTTATACTCTGATGCGTAAGGTACTCCTTCTGATTCCTTTCACCGTACTGCTCACCTGCTCCAGAGGGGGAGAGGAGGTAAGGATAACGTACAGGAGGGGTGAACCCCTCGCCCACTTCCTTAAGACCCTTCGGGATAGCAGTGTAGTGAGAAACACCGGTTTCGTCAAGCTGCTCATACGGCTCGGAGGTATAGAGAAGCACATAAGACCCGGTGTCTACGTATTCCGCAGGGGTGAAGGGGAGCTATCGGCTTACAACCGGCTTAAAAAGGGTCCCCTACTCTCCTACTTCAGGTTTACGATAAGGGAGGGGGAGAGCCTCAGGGACTTCATACCACGCTTCGCGGAGTACGGGTACGACACCGCCCGCCTCATGCGACTGGCCAACGACTCCCTGTTTCTGGCCCACCTGTCCCGGAGTTTTCCGTTCTTAAAGGGAAAGCGTACGCTTGAGGGTTTCCTTTACCCCGAAACCTACTTCATAGACTACGGCTCTTCCGAGGAGGAGGTTTTCCTTCCTCCCCTCAGGAGGTTCGCGAGGGTCTGGGATTCCCTGAAAGTTGAGGAGAGGAGCGAGAGCGCAGGACTTACACCCTACGAGGTGCTTATCCTCGCATCCATAGTGGAGAAGGAGGCCGTAGTGGACTCCGAAAAACCGATAATCGCATCGGTTTTTCTGAACAGGCTTAGGAGGGGTATGCCCCTCGCAGCGGATCCCACCGTAAAGTACGTCCTGAAGGACCCTCCGAAGATTCTCTCAAGGAGACATACGGAGATAGACTCCCCATACAACACGTATAGGTTCAAAGGCTTACCCCCCACACCCATATGCTCGCCGACGGCGAAGAGTATAGAGGCCGTACTGAACCCGGCTAAAACCGATTATTTGTTCTTCGTATCCGCCGACGGCCGCACCCACAGGTTCGCCACCACTTACAGACAGCACCTGAGGAACGTCCGTAAAATGCGCCTCAGATGAAACCGGAAGTCGTCTTCGTCCCCGGCCTCCTTGGAGATAGGTGGAGCTTCAAGGAAGTACAGGATCTTATGGACGTTCCCACTTACGCCTTTGACTATCCGGCTACCCCGTTTTCCCTCGTGGATATGGCCAGAGAGGTGGGTAACACGGTGAAAGAGGGTGGGTACGTCGTCGGCACGTCTATGGGCGGTTACGTGGCTCTTCTGACCGCCGTAATGTTCCCGGAAAAACTTGGGGGTATCGTTCTGATAAACACTTTCGCCTCACCCCGTCGGATCCTTGGCCACAGGAGACTGCTCATACATATCCTCGGATATCTGCCTAAAGGAAAGTGGATCAAATGGATAGTCAGGTCGGGTATAAAGGACTCCCACTTCGGGTACGACGATAAGGTGAAAGCCTACGTCCTCGGCGTGCTGGAGAGACTTACGCCCGAAGCCCTCTATAACCGTGTCAGGGCGCTGGCCGACGCTCCGGAGATAGGCACCTTCCCCGGTGTACGTGCCATGGTTACGTACAACGAGGACGATCCCACGATACCCACTCAGGAGCGTAAGTACCTCATAAATCTGGTGAATCCCGTGAAGATCGTCGTCTGTAAAGGGGGTGGGCATTTTCCATACCTGCGAAGCCCTGAGGGATTTACAAGTACCCTATTTGAGTTCATGGGCAGGGAGCGGCTGTAAAATATACCGTGTTCGCATGGGATAGGGAGCTTTTGAGTCTCCTCTTCTTGATAATTTCGGCGTTTTTTATCGTTTCGGAACTCGGTTTACCCACCAACTTTGAACTCTTCGCAATAGGGGTGGGTTTCCTCTCGCTGTCAGTTATGACCTACTACGGCGTGCCGTGGATGGTTCAGTTGGTGGTGTTTGTCGTCGTAGTTTCCGCGATCATCTTCGTGGCCTACCGTTTCTCAAGCAGGGAGGAGGGGCCTCCACCCACGGAGTTCACCCCCCTGGCCCTTAAGGGAAAGGTGGGCAAGGTGGTGGAAAAGGACGGAACCGGATACGTCGTGAAGGTAGACGGTGAGGAGTGGAGGGCCGAGAGCTCCGACGAGCTTGAGGTGGGAGACGAGGTGATCGTTTTAGACGTGGTAGGCGTTCGCTTAAAGGTGCAAAAAAGGAGGTAGAGTATGATATTCACGATCGTAGTCATCGTAATCCTGCTCTGGGTATTTCTGGTGTTCGTGACCAGGGCTATAGTCATAGTCCGCCCCTACGAGGCGGCCATAATAGAGAGGTTCGGTAAGTACCTGAAGACCCTGTACGCCGGCCTGCACTTCGTCGTACCTATAGTAGATCGCGTTATAAAGGTGGACCTCAGGGAGCAGGTCGTGGACGTTCCTCCGCAGGAGGTCATAACCAAAGATAACGTGGTCGTGACGGTTGACGGTGTGATATACTACAAGGTGGTCAAACCGGAGGACGTGGTTTACAGGGTCCAGAACTTCAAGTTGGCCGTTATAAACCTCGCCCAGACCAACCTCAGGAACATCATAGGCGAGCTGACCCTTGACGAGACCCTAACCAGCCGAGAGATAATAAACTCCAAACTCCGCATGACCCTTGACGAGGCGACGGATGCCTGGGGAGTCAAGGTGACGCGCGTTGAGCTTAAGAGGATAGACCCGCCGAGGGACGTGATGGAGGCCATGCACAAGCAGATGAAGGCCGAAAGGGAGAAACGGGCCATGATACTTGAGGCCGAAGGGTACAGGGAGTCCCAGATAAAGAGGGCGGAGGGTGAGAAGCAGGCCCAGATCCTTCAGGCCGAAGGTAAGCGCCAGGCCCAGATACTTGAGGCTGAAGGTCAGGCTCAGGCCATACAGCTGGTGGCGGACGCGGAGAAGTACCGTATCCTCGCCGTTTTCAACGCCATAAAGGAGGCCGAGCCTACCGGTGAGGTGATCACCATCCAGTACCTTGACGCCCTGCAGAAGATAGCCGAAGGGGATGCCAACAAGGTCTTCTTCCCGGTTGAACTCTCCAAACTGGTCTCGGGTCTGGGAGTGGTGGGGGACGTGATGAAGGTGAAGGAAGGTAAATAAAAAAGTGGTCCCGGGAGGACTCGAACCTCCGACCTCGCGGTTATCAGCCGCGCGCTCTAACCACCTGAGCTACGGGACCCCGTAGTGGCCGGGGAGGGAGTCGAACCCCCGACACAGGGATTTTCAGTCCCCTGCTCTACCGCCTGAGCTACCCGGCCGAGGATGATATTATACTGTGGAACGGTGTACGTGTGGGAGACTCCCGCTCATGCCGTACAATACCACCCATGGTAATAAGGAGTCGTATAAACCCGAACTCACCGGAGTTCAAAGAGAACTACGAGTACAACAGGGCCAAAGCGGAGGAGTACCGGAGGATCCTTGAGGAGGTTAGGCACAAGAGGAGCGAGAGGGCCGTCAGGCTCCACCGCGAGAGGGGGAAGCTCCTCGCCAGGGAGAGGGTGGAGAGGCTCATAGACCCCAACAGCCCCTTCCTTGAGCTGTCTCCCCTCGCAGCCTACGGGATGTACAACGACGAGGTGCCGCAGGCCGGGATAATAACGGGTATTGGGATAATAGAAGGGAAGGAGGCCGTGATAGTGGCCAACGACGCCACCGTTAAGGGGGGAACCTACTTCCCGGAGACCATAAAGAAGCACCTCAGGGCGCAGGAGGTGGCCCTTCAGAACCGCCTACCCATAGTCTATCTGGTGGATTCGGGCGGCGTCTTCCTCCCCATGCAGGCGGAGGTCTTCCCGGACAAGCTGCACTTCGGACGCATATTCTACAATCAGGCCGTGATGTCCTCCCTCGGAATCCCCCAGATCTCGGCCGTTATGGGGATGTGTACGGCCGGGGGTGCCTACGTACCCGCCATGAGCGACGAGAACGTCATCGTCAAAGGCACTGGCACCATATACCTCGCCGGCCCTCCTCTCGTGAAGGCCGCAACGGGTGAGGAGGTGGACGAACAGAGCCTCGGAGGGGGTATGATGCACTCAACCGTATCCGGCGTCACGGACCACCTCGCCGAGAACGACGAGCATGCGATTGAGATCCTCCGCTCCATCTTCCGGAACTTAAACTATAAGAAGAGGGTTCCCCTTGAGCTCCGGGAGCCGGAAGACCCCCTCTACGACCCCGAAGAACTTTACGGCATAATACCGAAGGACCCCCGCAAACCCTTTGACATGAGAGAGGTCATAGCCCGAATAGTGGACGGGAGCCGCTTTCACGAGTTCAAGGCGGGGTACGGCACGACCCTGATAACCGGGTTCGCCCACATAAACGGGATACCGGTCGGGATACTGGCCAACAACGGCGTCCTCTTCTCCGAGTCCGCCCTTAAGGGCGCCCACTTCATAATGCTGGCCGACCAGAGGAGGATACCCCTCGTCTTTTTGCAGAACATCACCGGCTTTATGGTGGGGAGGAAGTACGAAGAGGAGGGGATAACCAAACACGGGGCGAAGATGGTTCAGGCCGTCTCAACCGCCACCGTCCCCAAGATCACCATCATAGTGGGAGGCTCCCACGGGGCCGGAAACTACGCCATGGCCGGCAGGGCCTACGACCCCCGATTCCTCTTCATGTACCCCACGGCCCGTATATCCGTAATGGGGGCGGAGCAGGCGGCTACCGTTATGGAGATAATAACCGAGAGGAAGTACAGGAGGATGGGGAAGGAGCTGACAGAGGAGGAGAGAAAAAGGATAAGGCAGGAGATAATCGCCGAGTACGAGAGTGTGGGGAGCGCCTACTACTCCACGGCCCGCCTGTGGGACGACGGCATAATAGACCCCCTGCAGACCCGCGACGTCCTTACCTTCGCGCTCTCCGTAGCCATAAACAACATCCCCCAGGAGAGGAGGTACCCGGTCTTCAGGTTTTAGAGGCGGCTTTTGAGGATTATAACATCAATTAGCGTATCAATATCCCGCCGTGCAGCTACTATCCCGTACGCCATCTCTCTCATCCTCTCCCCTCCTTCGGATGTATCCCAATTCCGATTAGAGACCCTTTAGGAGTTCTTTAAGCGTTCTCAGGTACCTTTCAAACCTCTCTTTCCCCTCTTCCGTAAGTTCGTAGTAAGTTATCGGTTTCCTACCCTTAAAGGTTTTTTCGTACCTGACGAGTCCCTCCTTCTCAAGGATCCTCAGGTGGCTTGCCAGATTCCCGTCGGTTAAACCGAGTTCTTCCCGTAGCGTCTTGAAGTCAAGGCGTTCGTTTTTTAACAAGAGCGTGAGTATTCCGAGGCGGACGCGGTTGTGGATGATGGGGTCAAGTCCCTCTATCATATCGGAGGTATAGGACCAGACCGGATACGGCCATAGAAAGGGCGACGAGGTCGTAGGTGACGAGGCCCCACCACCGGCTGAAGTAGTATATGACGGGGAAGCCGAAGAGCATAATCAGGCCGAGGAGGAAGAAAACCTTGTGAAAAACCCCCGACATAAAGAGGCCTGCCCCGAACATCTGGCTGATCCAGACCTGGAATATTTCTGCGTTCCTGTCTAAATCTGGGAGTAGGTATAGGGCGGCTATCAACCAGAAGCTTCCGAAGAGTACTCCCCAGGTACTACCTATCACGGCAGCCAGAGGAGTACGGCGTTGCGAGGGTAATCTCGTACGCGAATATACGATGGCGGAGGCTACGAATATGAAGAGGATGGTGGCCGCGACCGTCCATAGGATGGAACGGGTCGTAAAGTAGGTAATGAAAACGACAGGATAGCCGAGTAACCACACAACCATAGGGAAAACGATAGCACGGGCAGACTTCTCACTCTCCCAGAAGAAGGAGATGGAGGAGAAAGCAAAGGCCAAAAAGAGGGTATAGAACCATAGGTCAAAGTGGAAGAACATTCCGAGGGTCATGTTCAGGGATACGTACGTCCCCCACACGGCCACCTGATAGAAGAAGTGCT
Organism: Caldifarciminota bacterium; assembly: GCA_015490465.1. Lineage (GTDB taxonomy): Bacteria > Hydrothermota > Hydrothermia > LBFQ01 > LBFQ01 > JAADCS01. Next base: position 21,300 of record WFXS01000091.1, on the reverse strand, counting down.
TGGCCTCTTCCCGCCCTTTTTTGGCAAGAAATAGCAGTACGTCTATCTCTTCCAGAACTTTCTTTATCTCATCCCTTTTCATATCTTATCCTCCGGAGTACGAGGGAGGGGGGTACTCCCCTCCCCTTTCCCTATCATTTGCCTCCCCATCCACCACCACCTACGACGAGCGTACCCCAGAAGGTCGGCTGCCTGTAGGTTGGATATCCGGTGGAGGTGTTGCCGTTCACCTGCCATCCGGATCCGATGGTGTAGGCTGCTCCGAAGTTGAGGCCGACCACGAAGAAGGCGTACCTGTAGGCAAAGGTCAGACCGCCCCTGACGAGGAAGCCTTCACTCTCAAGCGTCAGGCTGACGGGAGGATCCCGAAGCAGGTCGGAGAAACTACCGCCCTTCGCCTCGCGGATTTTAACGGTCACACCACCTCCACCTATGCCGAGGGAGGGGAAGACGAGGAGATTCGTGGAACTGAAAAGAGTATATCCGAAGGAAAAGTATCCGGCACCTATGGAAGCGCTGGAGTTGTACTGAGAGGACGTGGCACTCTGCAGGGTTATCCCGAAACCTCCCCCTCCTATGACGAGGTTGCCTATGAGGGCGTACCCCTCTCCTCCGCTGAGGATTCCACCGTTTCCGGGTACGGGATAGTTAGCGTCCTTGAGGTAAGACGCCACATCGCCGAGTTCCCCGTATCCGTATCCCACCATCCAGTATCCGAAACCTCCAGCCGCGCCTACGAGTGCTGCAAACATATCTCTAACCTCCTTTTGCTTCTGCCTTTATAGCGAAAGTTGCCCACAGACCATCCCAATCGTGCAGCATATAGCCGTAGATGAGGTGAAAGAGGAGACCTACACCCCACCCTAAGAGCGGATAGATGAACCACATCTTATGGGGCGTAAGGGACAGGTTGAGGACGACGAAGATGGCGTTCGCTACGGCGTATACCACCACATGTACGATAACGCCCCTGCGGGCCTTTTCCCTGTGGAACCTTACGAACTCCTCACGGGAGGGCCTGCCGCCTACGGAGGCGGCGAACTTCTCGCCAACTGCCCCGTAGTCAGCGAGGAAGAGGACGGAGACGAGGTGTATTAAGAGGCCGAAACCCCAGAACAGCAGGGGGTACTGAAACCATAGTCTCTGGGGAAAGGTTGAAAGGTTAATCAGGATAAAGGCGGAATTGAGGAGGACGTAAAACGCCGCATGCTCCAGAAAAGCACGCCTTTCCCTTTGCTTCAACCACTCCGCATAAACGTTTGCTAAAGCCCTCATATCTAACCTCCCTTTGCCTTCAGAATTGACCAGACGATCGCCGTAAAGTTGTAAAGGCCGTGGGCGAAGAATACGCCCCAGAAGGCCCCCGTTTTCATATACACCCCTCCCAGTATCAGACCGGCCACGAAGGCGTATATCGCGTGCTGCCAACTGCTTCCGAGGTGGTGGAGGCCGAAGCCGAAGGCGGAGGCCAGAAGGCCCCAGACCCCACCGATGGCGTTGAGGACGTAGGCCCTCCAGGTTACCTCCTCAAGTGAGCCGAAGAGGGCGCCCTCAAAGGCCCAGAAGAGGTTCTCCCTCTCGGGATGGAAAGTATGCACCTGAAGGCCGAACAGCTTGACGGACAGGTTCAGAAGCCAGAGGCCCGTAAAGGCTATGGCGAAGGTGAGGACCTCCCTCCTGAGGTCCCTGGGTAGGAAGGGGTTGAAGGCAACGTCCCCGGCCTTTATCCTCCAGTAGGAGATAAAAGCCCAGAGGGCGATGTTGAGGGCTACGATGAGCATGGGGAACCAGAAGGTTTTGTTTAGAGCCGAAATAAAAGATATGCCGATTGAGACGAGACGTGGGTTCTTAGCGGTGGCGAGAACGTAGGCAGAGATGGCAACTACGCTGAAAAGCCCGTAGAGGCTCAAGGTCATGGCGATTACGGTTATCCAAGGCCACAGTTTCAAAGTACTTTGCATAACAAAGTATTATACAGCAGTAAAGTGATTGTGCAGCACGATGAATCCGGGGTATTCCGTTCATGGTGTGATACAGGTATAGAATAAAGGGCTATGAAGTGGTTAGTTCTGATGCTTCAGGAGATGGAAGAAGCAAGGAAAAAGGTAAGACTAAAGGGCAATAAGAAGGTAAGGAGGAAGAAGGGGGAACATGGGGTAGTGTGCAGGTGGTGTGGGTCAAGGGAAGTGGTGAAGAACGGTAAGAAGCCGGATGGGAGGCAGACGTATCTGTGCAAGGAGTGTGGGAGGAGGATGGTGGAGAAGCCTAAGTACAAGAGGATGAGGGAGGAGGATCTGAAGTTAGCGTTAAAGATGAGGGCAGAGGGTATGAGTTATGGTGCGATAGGGAGGGTGTTAGGGTATAGCGAGGCAGCCATACGCATGAACATATCAAAAAAAACTTTGAAGACGCCCTCAGGTACATAGTTACGCTCATGATGTTGTTTTCAAGGTTGCGGAGGGCAATAAGGATAAGTATTGATGAGATGTGGTCGTACGTCATCAGCAAGAGGAACAAGGTGTGGATAATCACGGCGATAGTACACGTTAATGAGTTTCTGAAGGTCAGGTTTGTAGCAGTGGAGCGAAAACGGGATAAAGAGAGTCTAAAGGGGGTGATAGATTTTCTTCCCGAAGCCTATGAGTACCATACGGATGGGTGGAGGGGATATGAAGGTTTGTTTGAAGGAAAGGGCAAGCATGTGGTTCATATAAAGAGCAAGGGTTATATAAACCTTAACGAGGGTCTTCATAACCTCCTTCGTATTCATAATGCTCGTCTTCGCAGGAGAGGACACGCCTACAGCAAAAGTCTTTTTTGGTATACCGTTGAAATTCTCGCTCTTATGTGGCGAAAAGGTTGAATGTTCACTTATAATACAAATGCTCATGAGCCAATCACCCTATCAACGTAATACCGAATCTGGAACTACACGCCGATGCTTTTGTGATTAGGTTCAATAACGTATGTACCGATCGCGAAGCCGACTCACATCATTAGCAGGTACCAGAGGACATCGTCCCCGTTCCACGGAGGTTCCGGGGTCTCCCCCTCCCATACGGACGTATCTCCGACTATGAGGGTTCTGCTTACGCACTTTCCAAGCGTAAATACCTTTATCCGTTCATTACTCCCGGGTCTGCTACCACTAAGAGGGCAGACCATCACGCTAAGGAAACCGTTCCCGTACAGGGGCGAGAGATCAAAGGTATAGCGTGTACTGTCAAGGAGTACCAGTTCGTCTTTCCGCGTCATCATGGTAAAGGCGTAGATCCTCAGAACGTACATATCCGAAGTCCCCTCCCACTTGACCGTTATATTGTCCCAGTCGGGGAGGTTGGATACAGGCTCTATAAGTTCTACTTCTCCGGGGACCTTAAGCGCCTTTATCATCCGGTGAACCTTCAGACTTACCTCCGAAACTTCCTGCCCCACGTCGGTTTCCAGAACGGCCACCTCTTTCGGATCCATCACGTAGGATGCCGTACTACCATCGTAAACACCGAAATGCACCTTTTTAACGAAGTGAAAATCGCTCCTACCGTAATCACCGAGCAGCGATATTTTTAGAACCTTTACTGCCGTATCCGGGAGTACGGCCGACAACCCTTTCCCGTCGTGAGAGATCACCACGACCACCTTCTCGTACGGCGGGGGTGCCTTCCTGAGGAAGGGTAGCGAGCAGGACGTCAGGATGAGGCTAAACAGTGGAATATACCGCATCCCTTATCCTCCGGGCGGCCTCCTCAGGGTTTCTGGCCTTTAAAACGGCGCTTACGACCGCCACACCGTACGCCCCTACCCTTACGAGTTCTCCGGCCCTCGTCTCGTCTATACCCCCTATCACGTAAAAGGGAATACGAAGGACCCGTGCGGCCTCCCTTATGAGGTCTATGGAAGTTACGTCCTTGTCGGGTTTGGTCGGCGATGGGTACGGCGACGAAAAGGCGACGTAATCGGCCCCCGCCTCCTGCATCCGCAGGGCCATGGTAAGGGATCCGTAACACGAAACCCCCACGATCTTATCCTCCCCGAGGACATTCCTCGCCTTCTCGTAAGGCACGTCCCCGGCACCCACGTGGACACCGTCGTAACCCACGGCTACGTCAACGTAGTCGTTAATAATAAACGGAACACCGAAATCCTTTGATATGTGGTACACACTGTCGGCAACCCGCACTACGGTTTCCCTGTCCCATCTCTTGCTCCTCAACTGCAGTACGTCCGCACCCCCTTTCAGCACCTTAACGGTTATATCTTTAACGTCGTCCGGCGTAATGTAGGTGTCGTCCAGTATGACGTAAAACCTCCCGAGCATTCGGAGAAAAGATTATACAACCGCTTAAGGGAATTCTTCAATACCCCTGGAGAAAAGTCCGCTGCAACGTTTAAAGCGTACCCATCTTTCACCTTTACAATTTTTTCACATGGCTGACCTTCATCAGAATCTGGTTCCGACCGTCCCCTATCTGAGGCCGGGGAAGAGGCACGCGGACGTCCTGTCATCCGAAATTGAACAGACCGGAAAGAAGGTAGGTGTGCTTATTCCGGCACTTTACACGGACTTCTCCACGGAGGAGATGGTCTATATACTCGGAACGCTGGCCAGTACAGAGGGTATACACAGGGTTTACATAGTTCTGGATCGGGCGACCCACGATGAGTTTAAGACGGCTATCAGGATAGCGCGGGACATACTCCGGGATAAGGGGACGGTTATCTGGAACGACAACCCCTACCTGAGGGAGATAAGACAGACTATAGGTAGGGAGTTTTCCCTTGGAAGGAGAGGTAAAGGTACGGCGGTATGGACGGGGATCGGCTACGTGGTGGGTGAGGGGGAAACCGATATCCTTGTACTTCACGATGCCGACATAAAGACCTATACGGCCGAAATGCCCCTGCTTCTGGCCTACCCCATAGCCCGATTGAACTACAGGTTCGCTAAAGGGTTCTACGCGCGGTACGGGAAGCGACTCTACGGAAGGGTGGTGAGGCTCTTCTACTTTCCCATAATACGCGCCCTCAAGATCATCTTCGGGTACGACCCCTTCCTTGAGTACATGGGGGACTTCCGTTACCCCCTATCCGGCGAGATGGCGGGCTACGTTGACGTGTTCCAGAAGCTCAGGATCCCGTCCGACTGGGGCATGGAGGTCAGCATACTGGCCGAGGCGTACAGGACTATGCGTATAGGGGACATGGTACAGGTCCAGATAGCCCACAGGTACGACCACAAGCACCGTCCGGGGGACGACCTGAGGCGTATGGTGACCGACATCTTTAAAACCTTCCTTGTGGAGCTCTCCTCCCGCGGCGTCATATTCTCCAGCGGTATAGAGAGGACGATAAAGCAGACCTACATAACCACGGCGAAGGACTACGTTGAGACTTACGAGGCCGTTGCCCTCCTTAACGGTCTGGAGTTCAACATACACAGGGAGTTGAGGTACATAGAGGTGTTCTCTGAGTGCATAGACGAGGCTTTTAAGGAGTTCGCCAGCGACACCAACCCGTCCCCGAGGCTTCCCGTATGGGAGAGGGTGGAGTCCGCCCTCCCCGGCACCCTTGAAAAGATCGTGAGCGTAGTGAAGGACAGCCTCGCGGCTGTGGGGTAAAGGGGGGAGATTTCCAGAATTTAACGAACGTATTGCAACTGCCGTTGCAACTTCTCCCCGAGCGAGAGTTTGTACCTGTGTATAATACTTTACCTCAAAAAGGAGGTAAAGGATGAGAGTTTTTGCGCTTGCAATAGCAACAGCGTCCATGGTAGGGGCACCGGTGGTCCTTCAGGCGCAGGCCACGGAGGCGTGCATGCAGGCGGAGGCGGATGTCCGGAGGGACGTTAACGGTACCCTGTGGATAGTTGCCGGCTTCTTCTTCGGTCTCCTCGGCATAGGCGCGGCCTATATCATTGAACCCGATCCTCCTATGAGCCGTCTGGTAGGTAAAGACCCGGGTTACGTGGCAGCCTATACGGATTGCTACAAGAGAGCCGGCAGAAGCATACAGGTGAACAAGGCTCTGATAGGGTGCGTGGCTAGCGCCGTCTTAAGTACGGCCTGCTATGGAGCGTACTGCTGCATGGTAGCAGGGGCCGCAGGCGCTGCGGGTGCGACGTACTGACATGCTAACGCTTCTGTGTACACTGCCCGACACTCTCTGGGTGTCGGGCGCTTTTGTTAAAATCGCGCCCGATGGTGAAGTAGCCGGTTACTTTTACATCAAGCCCGGAAATCGTACCGTTCTCAGGGTAGTTCGTCCGGTGAACCAGATACTTTACATGGTACCGGAGACCCTGATAATATACTATCCGGATCATCGCAAACTCTTCAAGATAAGGTCCCGGCACCGCTTCCTTGAGGGGGGAATGGCGTCCTTTACCGTTGAAGAGGAAAACCTGATCAGGGCGGGTTTCATGTTCGTGAAGGAAGGTAAGAGAGGGGATACCCTGTTAAAAACCTACACGCATCCCAACTTGAAGACGACCGTGGATATAGAGACGGTGAACGGATACCTCGTAAACCTTTACGCCCGCTCGTCCGACGGGGAGATGAAGGTGGAGTTTAAGGGCATAAGGGAGATCTATCCGGGGTACGCCTTCCCGGACACGGTCAGTACCACGTTCCTGACGGGGTCCCGCTCTTCCACGGAGAAGTTCGTCTACTACTCCGTCAGCGTAAAGCCCGATTCGCTCGTACCGGATTACGTGAAGAGGCCGTCCTTTCCCGAAGACGTTGAGGTGATATATAGAGGATGGGACTGATACTACTCGTAGGACCCCCGGGCTTTACCCCTGACATACCCGATCAACCTCAGGTAAAGGGAGATATAGGATGGGAGGAGATCTTTTCCCACGATCTACTTAGAAGCACTTACCTCGTGCTGTGGAAACTCTACAGGGGGAGCGTCTCCCGGATTCAGGGGGAGGTGTGCAACTATCACCCCTCATGCTCAGTGTTCGGTGCTGAAGCCGTATCCCGGTACGGTCTGTTGAGGGGCCTCCTCCTGTCTTCCGATAGACTCCAGAGGTGCCATCCGGAAGCCTACTCTTACGTGAAGTGGTACAGGGGAGTGGTGTTCGTTGAGGGAAGAGGGTACAAAATTTACGATCCCGTGGAGGATTACCGATGATGTTGATACTGGGCGCTGTGGATAGTCTGTTGATGTTCGCAGATAACCTATACATGGAGGGAGACCCCTACAGGGCGATTCTGGAGTATAAACGTGTACTCTATACCCTCCGTACAGAGGGGCGTGATACGGGAAAACTCTACTCTAGAGTCCTTTCAAAGGTGGTTGAGGCTTACATATCGTTAGGAGATCCCGCGGGTGGTATTAGGGCGATGGAATACTGGGGCGTGAGAAACGATCCGAATTACAGGAAGCTTCTCGGCACCTTGCTCTTCGTATCCGGGGAGTACGGCAAAGCCAGGCGTTTATGGAAGGGGAACGACACCCTTGAAGCCGTGGCGGGTGCTATGCTTGGGGATAGGGATGCTTACAGAATTCTGGGTAAGCCGAGGGGTCTGAAATCGCCCATCCTCGCTGCTACCCTCTCAGCGGTAGTCCCGGGCCTCGGAAAAATTTACGCCGGTAGACTGTACGACGGCCTCTACTCTCTGGCGATAAACGCCTCCCTTTCTCTCGGTCTGTACTTCGCCGTAAAGGATGGGAGCCGGGTGAGAACCGCCGTGTACGGGGCCGCTCTGACTTACTTCTGGACCGGGAACGTTTACGGCTCCTACGTAACGGTCAGGAAGATGAACGAGAGCATAGTTCTGGAGTACGTTAGCCGATGGTTGCCTTTATTCTGACCTCTCTGGGGGACGCCCTCCTATCTGAGGGGGATCTGTTCAACGCCATAACGGAATACAAAAGGCAACTGTTTAGAGGGGAGGGGAATTCGGAGACTGTACTCCTGAAAATAGGGTACGCTTATTACGTCCGAAGGAAGTACGATTACGCCGCCTACTACTTTTCTTTGAGCAGAAAGCAGTTCCCCGAAGCCGTATACCTGCAGGCCATAGCTCTTATTAAAGGGAACGACGGCCCTACGGCTCTATATCTCGTTGAAGGGGACACCTCCGTAATGGGAAGGTGGGTACGGGCCCTCGCCTTTGTTTCCCTTGGGCGCTATAAGAGGGCAAAAACCGTATTGGATTCCCTGGGGGTGAATCCTCCTATCCGGTGGAACGGCAGGGTTTACGTGGCGCTTTCCTATCTGTTGCCCGGCTCCGAACACTTGCTTCTCGGCAGATATTCGGAGGGGATCAAAACCATGGTCGCCAACCTTCTCGCCTTCGGTGGGGCCTACTACCTGATTAAAAGGAAGCTCTATTACGATCTTGTCCTCTACGTACCCACGATCCTGCTGCGCTTCTATGAGGGAGGAGTCAGCCGGGTTAAAAAGCATATAGCAGAGGACAACACGAGGGTCATTGATAGGATCGCCGATAGCCTCGTAACGAAAATAATGGCTCCGGTACTACCTCCTTCCACCCGATAATCGTATGCGGGTATTTTCTACGGTAAAATAACTTCCATGTTTTTCGTCTTATTGTTGGTAGGTGCGTCCGGTAACGTCCAGTCGGACAATGGGGCAGCGACCGGTATGGGTAAGGATACTCTGGAAGATTGTACGTGCGACCAGCTCCCTCCGGAGGAACTGGAAAGGATACTCAAGCAGATGGAGAAGGAGGCGAAAATCGTCCGTCCGGAGGACGTCCTCGCCTTTGCCGAAGATCTGTACAGACGCGGGAAGTACAGGGAAGCGGCAGTTGAATACCTGAGGTTCGTGACCCTCTTTCCCAACAGCGACAGCGTTGATTACGCTCACTTTATGGTGGGGTACAACTACAAGTTGGCAGGTATGTACGAGTCCGCAGAGAAGATGTTGAAGAAGCACATAAACGAGGGAAGGAAGGGACAGGTGTGGGCGCATTACGAGCTCGCAAAACTTTACCTTTACCTCGGTGATACGGTCGCCTTCTACTCCGAGCTCTCCGAAATGCCCCGTAAGTCTCTCCAGAGGAAGGTTCTCATAGCGTGGATGAAGTTGGGTAAAGGGGACTGGATAGGGGCCCGCAGGGCCGTTACCGGAACCCCCCTCGCGGACTACCTCCAACCTCCGGCCCTCAAATCCCCTACGAAGGCGGCGCTCCTATCCCTGATCCCCGGACTCGGAAGGCTGTACGTGGGAGATAAAGGGACGGCATATATGGGTATGCTGTTCGTGGGTGGCTTCTACGCTCTGGCCGCTTATTACCAGTTCAAAGAACACCGGACCGTACCGGCCCTGGCCGCCCTCGGCGTGGGTCTGGCATTTCACGCCGGACAGATATACGGCTCGTGGGCCGAAGCCAAGGTGATAAACCGGGCGGAGTGGCGCCAGGTAATAGAGAACTTCAGCCGTGGGGTTGAGGAACACGTAAAACCCCGAATAGACGACTTCCTATGAAGTGCGGAGTGGACGAGGCAGGCCTGGGGCCGAAGGTGGGGTCGTTGTTCGTCGTAGGCGTGGCCGTTGAAGGGGATCTGGGCGACGTGCGGGAGAGCAAAGAGTTGTTCAGGAGAAGCCTGAGTACGTACGCCAGAGCCGAAGGGATAGTCCTTAGTGTTCTCAGGACGCTCGGACTCTACAGCAGGAGCGTGGCGGATGCGTGGGAGAAGGTGTTCGGGAGAAGGAACGAGTTGTACGAGGGAATGGAGTTCCCCGTATTCGGGGGGGAGGAGATGGGTCTGCCCTTCAGGGTGAAGAGGTTGATCGCCATGGAGATACCCGCCCATCACCTGAGACGTCACCGCTTCCTGAAGGATGCGAAGGCTCTGGTGGACATATCCCTTAAACTGAACTGCAGTAAGGTAATAAGCGGACTTGCCGGTGGAGTGAAGCATTACGAGAGGTTCCTTGCCGGATGGAGCCGAAGCGTGGAGGCGGAGAGAATAGTGTACAGACGGGGGGAGAGGGAGATCCTGTTCGTAAAGGGGGCGGATAAGAGGTTCAAGGAGGTTGCCCTCGCGTCTATATTCGCCAAGTACTTCAGGGAGGTTCACATGATGGCCGTAAACAGGCTGGCCGGGTTTTCAGGGGATATACCGGTGGCGAGCGGTTATCCTGCAGATCCAAACACACGGCACCTTGTTGAACGGCTCGTGAAGTTGAACTTTACTAAACTGCTACGTTGAATATTTGTCTGACTAACGGGGTAAAATTTTGTTCCGTTTCACCTTTACAATTCGCTCTATGATACTGATCACAGTTACTTACGTCGGATACTGGAAGATGTACGGAGGTGATCCGAGACACATAGGGGTACAACCCTTGCGTGGGGGTATGACCTCCGTTTACGTGAAGTGGAGAAGGTACCTTGGAAGCAGGTACTACCTGAACGTACACGGTTCACCGGTTATATGTAACCTTACGAACACCTATCCGGGTGGGGAAGTGGTCGTTAAAACCACCAACTATTACACCAATCAGGTATTCGCCTTCTCCGGTACGACCGGTTCTCTACTCTGGAGCAGATCTTACGGAAGCGGTTCGGAGTACTCCACGCCGGCGTGCGGCGATCTCAACGGTGATGGACTGGACGACGTCGTTATAAGGACCTCCTCTCAGATCGTAGCCCTGAGGGGCAGGGACGGTTACAGGCTGTGGTACAGGAACGTTTCCAACCTGAACTCCTCCCCCGTGGTGGCGGACGTAGTTCCCACGTTTTCGGGACCGGAGGTAATATACGTGGAGCATAACTCTTCCAACGTCCCCGTTCTCTACGTCCTGCGCGGATCAAACGGTCAGGTTATATGGAGCCGCACCATGAGCAACTCCGAAACTCCTACGGGGTACGACGGTCAACCCGCGTACGCCACCCCCGCCGTGTGGGACATAGACGGGGACGGAACCCGTGAGATAGTGATAAAGACCAGAAGGAACGGATTAAGGGCGTACAACGGTCGTACGGGCGCCCTTGAGTGGACCTACCCGATAAGTACGACGACCAACGTGCAGACCCCCTCCCTGAAGGATCTGAACGGGGATGGGCGGTACGACGTCATATTCACGGATGCCACCTACGGATTCTATCACGATCGTACCCTCAAGGCTGTGAACCACAACGGTTCCCTGCTGTGGTCCCTTGATCTGGGAGGGGACATAGGGGCGGTAGGCTTCCAGTACTTCGCCGCTCTGGACGTGGATGCGAGTGGGAGGCCGGAGGTATTTCTCGGCTGGGATCAGCACGTTCTCAGGATCAACCAGAACGGTTCATCCGCCTCCGTGAGCTGGAACTTCGGACCGGAAGGTAACTCCTGCTGGGATGCCAGCGTGGCCGCCGTTGACTACGACCACGACGGCACGTGGGAGATCGTAAAGACCTGCGACGGAGACCTGAACCCTCCATCCTATCTGAGGATATTCAACGCCCGCACGGGTGCAATTGAGTACAGCCATGTACACGGTTGCTACACGGATCCCGGAGTGGCCGTGGGGGACGTGGACGGGGACGGATGTTCCGAGATAGCCATGCTCAGGTGTGGTGGATACAACGATACCCTCATCGTTCTGGACGGTCCCCTTTCCAGTTGCGGTATACTCTCGGAAGTAGGTGACCTCTCCACCGCGGAAGAGCCGGTTAGTAGGGGTACACCGTGGGAAATAAGGGGTCGCTCTCTGTTCCTCAGAGAACCGGCTGAGATCCGGGGAGTAGACGGCAGGCTGATCGGCCGTTACTACGGGGGAAGCGTAGCATTAAGACCCGGAGTGTACTTCCTCCTGTACGATAACGGCAGGAGCGTTGAGAGGATCGTGATCCGTTAAACCGCCGCGTAGGTCACCCTCTTTGAACGTTTCGTCGGTTTATCAAAGGAGGTGTCGTCAAACGCCCACACCCTTATAAAGCCAGCGTTCCTCAGGAGACGCATAACCGTGGCGGGAGAGTACCCCTTCTCCCTGAACGTCTCCTCCATTTTCCGATACAACCCTTCCCCGACCGGTTGAAATATGGTCAACTTCAGTTGCGATATCCCATCTCCGAGGTACTCGCCCCTCCAGAGGGTGATGGCACCGTTCCGGAGCTCCTTAACGAAGAGGGTGTCGTTCCAGTCGGAAGTCATGGCGTAGGGGGTGTTGAGATCTCCCACGAATATACCCTTCGGTTTGAGATGTTCCCGGATCTTTTTAAAGGCGAGCGATAGGTCCTCCTCGTTCAAGAGGTTGTTCAGGCTGTCAAACGTACTGACCACAGCGTCAAACTTCTCCCCCAGATCCATCTTCCTCACGTCCGCCTTAACGAACGTTACACCGGGGACCTTCTCCCGAGCCACCCGCAGCATACCTTCGGAGACGTCTACACCGACCACCTCGTACCCCAGCTTAACAAGTTCACGGGTAAGGTTTCCCGTACCGCATCCCACTTCCAGAATTTTCCTTACCGGTATAGGTGCGAAGCTCAGGATCCTTGATACGTACCCCGCCCACTCCTCGTAATCAACGTCAACGAAGAGGAGGTCGTAAATCTCTGCTATCTCAGAGAAGGACCGGGGGTTCATTCCAGATTGACCTCCGCGGACAGGATCTTCCTCCTCATCTCCTCCCTGTACTCTTTAAGTTTTTCCCTCAGATTGTCGTACTTGAGGGAAAGTATCTGAACGGCGAGTATGGCGGCGTTCCGGGCCTCACCAACGCCGACGGTGGCGACGGGTATTCCGGGGGGCATCTGGACTATTGAGAGGAGGGCGTCCACCCCGTAGAGGTACTTTGCCGGTATGGGAAGACCTATAACGGGAAGGGTTGTAAGGGAGGCCACGACCCCCGGAAGGTGGGCCGCCTTCCCTGCGGCCGCTATAAACACTTCAACCCCTTTCTCCACAGCCTCCTGTACGTAAGCCTTCAGCTCTTCGGGAGTCCTGTGAGCGGAAAGAACCTTAACTTCGGCCTCAACTCCGAACCTCTTTAAGGTACTGTAACATTCCTTAACGATAGGCAGATCAGACGTACTACCCGTAACGATCGCCACTTTCATAGGAAGGCATTATAAACCGGGTACACCCCGATATGCCCGATCTTCCGATGGGATGGTTCAGGTTAAAAGGGCATCGGTATATCACATCTGTGGAAAGGCGTACACCGGAAGAACGATCCCTTCGGTTCCCTACCTCACAAGCCTTTCACCCTTATTATTCCCGTTGCATGAAAGCACGATACATAGACCTGGAGGGTAGTACGGTTGAAGAGGCCCTCATGAAGTACCTGAACGAGCACTCTCTGGAACTTTCCGAGATCAGGTATAAAGTTCTGCAGCTACCTTCCAGAGGAGCTCCCGCAAAGGTCAGGATCTTCCTTGATACGGAAGATTTTGACGTCATAGACGAGGTAGCACGGGAGTTCCTCCATCGCCTTGGGGTAAAAGGGGGTGTGGATATAGACGTGGACGAGTACGGCAGATACTACGTGAACTTTGACATAAAGGAGCTGGACAACACCCTGATAGGACACCAGGGGCAGACCCTTCGGGCCATAAACCACGTCCTGTCGGCTATCATAAACAGGAAGAAACCCAACATAAAGGTCCAGTTTGACATAGCCCACTACCGGCGGCGGAGGGTGAAGAGGGCCATCAACAAGGCCATAGCCATATTGAAGCTCATGGAGGCCCAGGGTAAGACGGAGATGGCCTACGATGCCCCCATACAGTCCGACGAGGTGGAGGCGGTGAGGAGGTTCCTGAAGAAGAGGGGGTACACCATGGAGAGGTTGAAGATAAAGGGGCGTCGTATAAAATCCCGGACCGGAGAGCCGGTCTATATCATCAGGAAGTTAACCGAGGAGGAACTCCAGAAGGAGATGGAGAGGGCAAAGGCGAAGGAGTCCGCCAGTAAGGAGACCGAGAGCCAGACCGAAAGTTGAGGGAGTTCACCCCTCTATCCGTACTCTTAGGCGTAGTTCTCAGCGTAATTTTCGGTGTTTCAAACGCCTACCTCGCCCTTAAGGCTGGGATGACAGTATCGGCCTCTATCCCCGCGGCCGTTGGCGCCCTCGCCTTCTTCTCCATATTCCACAGGAGAGGTACGGTATTAGAGGGGAACATCGTACAGACTATAGCCTCGGCCGGTGAATCTCTCGCTGCCGCTCTGGCCTTTACGCTTCCGGCCTTCTACGTGGCCTCCCTCTCCTTCCATCCCTACCACATCGGTTTCGTCACCCTCGCCGGCGGGACGATAGGAGTCCTATCGGGTATAGCCTTCCGGGATGCTCTGGTAAAGGACGATACCCTGCCCTTTCCGGAGGGAAGGGCGTGTGCGGTGGTCCTCAGGAGCAGGGAGTCCGGTAAGGGGATACTGGTCGTACTGGGGGCCCTCCTTGGCGGCGTGATCCGGGTCCTTCAGAGTGTCGGCCTGTTGTCCTCGTCCTTCTCCTACGCCCCGTGGGGTAAGGTGGTGGCCGCGGAACTCTCCCCGGCCGTCGTGGGAGCGGGAGCCATAATAGGCTTACGTACCGCCCTGATGGTGGCTGCGGGGGGAGTTATAGGGTGGTGGGTCTTCATGCCCTTTTACGACGGTTCACCCATGGAGGTGTGGAGCAGGTACATCCGGTTCATCGGCGCCGGCGCCGTACTCGTGGGAGGCATATACGAGTTTTTGAGGGTTATCTTAAACCTCCTGAGACGTTTCAGGAGTGGAAGGTTCTGGGTGGTGGTGGGTGTGGCCGTACTCGTCGGCGTCCTCACGGGGATGATCGTTCCGGAGCTGGGCATCGCCGGGGGTGTACTCGGCGGCGTCCTCGGGGTGGTCTTCGCCTACGTCTCCGGAAACACCACGGCCATAGTCGGCTCCTCCTCCAACCCCGTATCCGGTATGACCATAGCCGCCTTAGTGGTGGTCTCCCTGCTGTTCAAGGCCCTCGGATGGGGTAGTCTGGTGTCCGTTCTGGCCATGGCATCCCTCGTGGCATCGGCGGCCGCCATAGCGGGAGATACCGTTCAGGATCTGAAGACGGGGTACATAGTGGGGGCGACACCGAAGTGGCAGTACGTCGGGGAGTTCATCGGTATAGCCGTCTCCTTCCTCGTACTTACGGCCGTCGTAAACCTCCTCGGTCAGGTTTTCACCTTCGGATCGGAGGAGTTGCCCGCCCCTCAGGGGGTACTCATGGGTACCATAGCACAGGGCATATTCCACGGGACCATAGACTGGAACCTTATCTTCATCGGCGGGGCGGTGGCCCTGGCCGTGGCAATGATGGGCATACCCGTCCTCCCCGTTGCCGTGGGTCTCTACCTTCCCATTCACCTGTCCGGTGGTCTGGTTCTGGGGGCGCTCATAGCCCGGCTCTTCGGCAGAGAAGGGGAACACGTCGCCCCGTCCGGCATGATAGCCGGGGACGCCCTTACGGCCGTCCTCTTCGCCCTCGGCGTTGGCTTTCTGGGATGGAGGTTCCCGGAAGCCTCCTCGTGGACTTGGATTATCACGGTGGGAGCGATAGCCCTCGGTCTCGGACTCTTCTGGATTAGGTTCGGTGGGGAGCGGGGGTAAAATACCCCCCATGCGTTCTGCAATCAGGGAAATATGGGAAGTCTCACAGGGAAAGGAGGTACACGTTTCCGACGAAGATCTCACGCGACTTTCCGCGGGCAGAGAGGCCTATCTGGAGGCGGTTGAGAGGGAGGGTACCGTTTACGGCTTCAACACGGGTCTGGGTAAGCTGGCGAAGGTGAAACTTTCGGAAGATAGCCTCGTAGACTTCCAGTACTATACCCTCAGGAGCCACGCCACGTCTGTGGGTCCTCCCCTTCCCGTCCCGTACGTGAGGGCGGCCATGTACGTGAGGGTGAAACACCTGATGAAAGGGGTGTCCGGCGTCAGGCCAGAGGTCGTCTCCCGCATGGTTGAGTTCCTGAACCTCGGCATAACTCCGAAGGTACCGGAGAGGGGATCCGTAGGGGCGAGCGGGGATCTATCGCCCAACGCCCATATAGGTCTGGCTCTGATAGGGGAGGGCTGGGTTTACCTGAGGGACGGCCGGGAGGTTCCCTCTATAGTCGCCCATCGGATGTACGGCCTTGAGCCTCTGGAACTCGTCCCCCGCGAGGCTCTGGCGGTTATCAACGGGTACACCTTTTCCCTTGCTATCCTCTCTCTCAACCTCCACCGCCTTGATAAACTCCTGCACCTTTACGACTCCGTTTTTCCCATGGTATGGTATACCCTGAGGGGGAGGAAGTCCCCCCTAGACCCGGAGGCCGTTGCCGTCATGGGGGACAGGTACGCCGTGGACGTGGCCAGAAGGGTGTGGAAGCGTATCAGGGACCTGCCGGAGGGGAACAGGGTACAGGACCCCTATTCGGTGCGTACCTACCCGCAGGTGATGGGAGCGGTTCTGAGGGCGTACGACTGGGTGCAGAAGGGCGTTGCCGAGCTCCTTGAGGGGGTGTCGGATAATCCCGTCTTAGTGGAGGGCAGGGTAATGAGTACGGGGAACTTCCACGGTCAGACGGTCGCTCTCTTGGCGGATACCCTATCTGCGGCCATTACAACGGCCATAGGTATGGCGGACAGGCGTATACACTTCGCCCTCTCTCCGGAGTCCGGTTTGCCGGAGATGCTGGCGAGGGAACCGGGTACGGATTCCGGACTCATGATGCTGCAGGTTGCCGTATCCTCCATATTCGCCGATGCTAAAGTCCTTTCAACCCCCTACTCTTTCCAGTCCTCGCCCACCAGTGCCGGTCAGGAAGACTGGGTACCCATGAGCTTCTCCGCATCTTTGAGGTTGGGAAAACTGGTGAATCTACTCGCCGAAGTCTTGGCCGCTGAACTCCTTATGGCCTACAGGGCCTTTGAACTCACCGGGGACGTTCCGGAAACCCTTTCGTACCATTACGGGGAGATCAAAAAACGCATGCCCCAGTACAGGAGGAACCTGAGCCTCTCCGAGGAGTGGAACGTCGTACTGGGTTACGTCTTAGACGTCGTGGGTAGAGTGTAGGTTATAATAGGCGGCTTATGGCAGGAAAGATTTTCGCCATAGGGGGTATGTACGACCCCGAAGCCGGTCAGAGGCTGTTCGGGCGCTTCGTCTCCCTTACGGGCAAAGATAGGCCCGTCGTCGCCTATCTGGGGACGGCGAGCGGTGATAGGTATTCGGGCATAGAGGCCTTTCTGTGGCTTTCCTACAGGGCGGGGGCCGTGCCTCTCGTGGTCCCTCTCTTCCAGAGGACGCCCGATTTAAGGGAGGTATTCGGGGATGTGGACGCCGTATTTGTGGGTGGGGGAAACACTTACAGTATGCTGGCCGTATGGAGGGCCTACGGTCTTGACCGTATCCTGAGGGACCTCTACGAGAGGGGCATACCCCTCGGGGGTGTGAGTGCGGGGGCGATATGCTGGTTTGAGTACGCCCTTACGGACTCGTGGGCGAACAGGCTTGAGGTGATAGAGGGACTGGGGTTCGTGGAGGGCGGGGCCGTCCCCCACTACTCTCTGGAGAAGGATCGCAGGCCCTACACCCACAGGTACATCCTTGAAGGCAGGATGCCCTTCGCCTACGCCATAGAGGACGGGGTCGGTGTCCTCTTCGTGGATGGGAAACCGTCCGAGGTCTATGCTGCCGTCAACGGTGGAAAGGCCTACGTTGTGCGAAAGAAGGATAAAGTAGTGGAGGAAAAGGCGTTGAAAATGTAATTTGGGCATAGATTGTGGTTCTTATCGTTTTAGACATCGTAAACGTCGGTGCAATTTCCGGCTTAAACTCACACTTTTCGGCAGTATAATATTATCCCTATGTTGGTTCTACTAGCAACATCTGTAAGCTTAAACAGTAAGGTTGTTGCTCCGTACAGGAGCAACAT
The DNA here is from genome assembly GCA_015490465.1 of Caldifarciminota bacterium. Lineage (GTDB taxonomy): Bacteria > Hydrothermota > Hydrothermia > LBFQ01 > LBFQ01 > JAADCS01. Next base: position 3,454 of record WFXS01000091.1, on the reverse strand, counting down.
GAAAGTTGAACCCGTGATACCTTCACCGGTTCGCGCGAAACAACCCTCAACGCGGATCCTGGCTGGAGGTCCGGACGGTTTCGGTTATACTTATCTCTCCACACAGGACGGGGATGCCGTTACCTTCAACTACATAGACATCTCCGGAACGGGTACGGCCGTGGGAGCCGGGGACGACTGGTGTTCCGGGTCTTCGGCCTCAACCCTCTACTACCTCGGCTTCTCTTTCCCGTACTACGACCAGCTTATAGACAGCATATCCATATGCTCCAACGGTACGGTCCTCTTTGAGAACAAGACAGGGTACCTGGGCCTGTCAAACGCTGCTCTCCCTTCCAACGGAGGCTACACGGGAGACTTCGGCTTCGTGGCCGTGATGTGGGACGACCTTAACCCCGCAGCCACCGGTGCGGACGATATATACTTCCAGTCCTTCACCTCCTGCCCTGACGGGTACTCCGGTGCCTGTGCCGTGGTGCAGTGGAACAACGTTCCCCGCTATGGCGGAAGCGTCTTCATGAACTTTGAGGTAATCCTTTACGATAACGGGAACATAAAGCTCCAGTACAACTCCGCCGTTGACTATACGGACGCCACGATCGGTATTCAGGACTCCACCGCCCTTTCCACTAACCCCACATGGTTCCTTGAGTACGTGTACAACGGTACGCCTGCTACTCACATTCCCGACAGCGGTACGGCAATAATGTTCCAGTTTCCTGTCCCCGTTGATTACAACATAGGTGTGGCCTTCATATCTCCCACCGGCCTCATAGGTACGGATCCGGTATCCTTCGTGGCGACCGTACGGAACTTCGGCAGCGTGGCCACCACGTCTACGCCCATCATCCTCAACGTATACGACACCCTCACTTCAACTCTGGTCTTCAGCGATACCCAGACCGTGGCCTTACCTGCCTTATCTAACTACGACGTAACTTTTAATCCCTTTACCCCATCTCCCCGTAAGGTCTACATGCTGGAGGTGATAGCCAGTGAACCTATGGACCCCGTTCGCAGTAACGATACCCTCCGGGGCCTTGCCCGTACCCTCCTTGTGTTCGGCGACATCGTTGATAGCTGGACCTTCCCTTCCCTCGGGGATGGTAACGGATTCAGCTTCGCCGGTATAACCTATGCCCCGGACAGCGGTAAGTTCTACGTTGTAAGCATGAACCCCATGAGTACCGTCTTTAGCTTTGACCCCAACGACCCCGCCGGCACGTTTACCCAGACCACGTGGACCCTTCACCCCTTCTTCGGGGCAAACGATATACCCTGGGGTATAGCGTACAACAACGGGACCTTCTACGTCTCCCACGTCGGATACGATGGCTCAACTTTCACGGGGGCCATGATCGGATACTACGACGGTACCGGTAACCTTATAGACAGCCTTGACGTGTATGCCAACATAGAAAGCGGGGGATGGATAGCCGGCATGGACTGGAACGAGGACGACGGCTACCTCTACGGCGTGTACGTAATCGGCTCTAACGCCGTTTATAAGATAGACGTAACCGCCAAGAACTCTGCGGGGACCTTCGCTACGCCACCAACCTCCCTAAGGGGTATATCCACGTTCTACGAGGTGGATCACGTGATAGACGGTGGATGGAATCAGGACAGCATATACGAGCTTGACTACTCCGCCTCAGTGTTGAACGGCGCTTCCATGCCCGATATGGCCGACGTGGACGTATGGGTAAACTGCACCGATCCTGCCGATCCCATTTTCGCCTTCGTTACCTTAAACGACGCCAACAACACGCTGGTCAAGATGGCCACCGGTCACTACTGCGACGAGGTCATCGGTGTGGCCGAAAGACCCGGAGATGTGGCGAGGGCCACGGTGAAGGTCAACGGACGCACCCTAACGGTAAACGGGAAGGCCGTACTCTACAACACCGCTGGAAGGAAGATCGCTACGTTTGAAGGTGCCTATCACGTGGACGTACCGGGAGTCTACTTCGTGAAGCTCGGTAAAGAGGTCTTCAAGGTGGTGATCCGCTGATAGAGACGCTATTCGCGGTACAGGAGGGGGCGTACGCCCCCTCTTTTTTACCGTTCACCCTTAAAATACACACCTCTGCCGGGGTGGCGGAATTGGCAGACGCGCTAGGTTCAGGACCTAGTGGGCTTCGGCCCGTGCGGGTTCAAGTCCCGCCCCCGGCATTTTTTTATCCGAGGTTCTTTACGAAGTCCTTAAGGAAGGCGTTGCGAATCCTCCCGGCGTAATCCTTAAACTCCTCCGTCCATTCTTCCTCTTCCTGTACCAGTACCATGCCGTATCTCGCCGCCGAAAAGAAGTTGTTTGAGTTGGATATGGGGAACCCATCCACTTCCGAATAGGACGTCAGGTCAAGGGGCATACTATCCGCAACCTTCTCCTCCCGGAAAACCTTCTGAATCCTTGATATGTCCTCCCGTATGGCCTTCTTTATCTTCAGCCTCAGTTTGCGGGGATCCGATCCGTACCTGCGGTATATCAGGGGATAGAGGGAACGACTGTATCTCTCAAGGAACCGTTCGGCCGAAATCAGGTCGGGGCGTTCCCGACGAAATACGAGGAGGTAAGCGAAACCCACCAGAGCAGAACGGGTTTTCAAAAAGGTCTCGCGGGTCGGTACGATAATGTACCCGGAAGATATCCTCAACCTTCCGGTGAAGTTAAGGTAAACCCTGTTCGTTGGGATCTTCTCCAGATGGAGCAGGTGGTCAAACACCCCGAGGGTTCCCGTTTCCTTAGAGTGGAGATAGAGGTCGTACAGGGAAATCTCTCCGATCCTCCACAGGATACCCATGTACACCGTGTATATGTCCCTCCTGAACCTTGAGACGAACCGTATGACGTCGTGAGGTACCCTACCCCTTACGTCTGTTCCCCTCATGAAGTGTATCGTAAACTCGTGGCGGTAGTACTCGTCCGTAATTCCGAGGGCCTCAACCTCAAGTTTCATCTTCTCCAAAGCTGATATTGAGTCAACGTAAGATTTGATACGGGGATTGTCGTACACCGCAAGCAGGTGGGCGTGTGCATCCCCCACTTTGCGGATCAGTTTCTGCCTCATCTCCTCCAGAATCACACCTCCACCTATGCGCCCCAGTAGTCCCTCAAACGATAACCACCTGGCCAGATCAAACGTACCTACCCGATCCCTATCCGTAAACCTGTTTATGGCTCCCCATACGTTGATGCACGGGATACCCGTCACCTCCTGATATACCGTAAAGGCCGGTTCAAGATCGTGAGGTACGCAGATGTACTTCCCCTCCCACCTGCCGTTGAAATACAGTATTTCTCTTACCACACTGTCCTTCAACAGTGGATCTTCTAACAGCCTTTCCAGACCCGGAGCGTTCAGAGTATGGAGGTAAAGGTGGGCCATGAAGTACTACGAGGCCCACCTTTACCTCCATACTCTGAACGCTCCGGGTCTGGAAAGGCTGTTAG
>WFXS01000090.1 GCA_015490465.1 Caldifarciminota bacterium | reverse complement strand
GATGTATAAGGCACCGCTTTCCGACCTCCACGCCCCAGCCTATGTAGGCAAACGGGTAAACCACCGTCCCCTCCCCTATCCGGGCGCCCGGTCCCACGTAAACAAAGGGGTAGATCACCGCCCCCTTCCCGATAACGGCACCCCCGGATACGTAGGCGAACGGCGCCACGGCGGCCCCTTCCTCAACCTTCGCCCCATCCTCCACGAAGGCGGCCGGACTTACTCCTTTGAAAGGGTGAGGAGGTTCAAAGTGGGAGAGGAGGTGGGCCAGAGCCTCCCGGTAATCCTTAACCTTTATGAAGGCCTTTACCTTTCCGGGGGGGCGCTCCGGGGAGATCACCACCCCCACGTCCTCCGATATGGGGCCCCTGCCGTCCCAGACGGTCAGGTCCTCCGGGCCGGCTTCCGGGGACTCGGCTATCCCACCCGGCACGAACTCCCCGTCCCCTACGAGCGCCCCCTTAACTATTTCGGCTATCACCTTTGCGGGCGGAAGGTTCTTTACCATCCCTTCTCCCGGATTATCTCGTCCATTACCCCGAGTAGCTCCGAAACGTCCCTTTCGGTCAGGTCTCCCATGTGTCCTATGCGGAAGGTCTTCTCCTTGAGGGGGCCGTATCCGTTCGCTATGGCGTACCCCCTTCTTCCGAGTTCCTCTATAAATTCGGCCACGGGCATGCCGCGGGTGTTGGCAACGCACGTTATGGTCCTGGACCAGTACCCCTCCTCCGGGAACATGTCAAACTTCTCAAGCGCCCACTTCCGGGCCAGTTCCGCCATCCTCAGGTGTCTCTCGTACCTGTTTTCAACCCCTTCGGCGAGTATGCGATCCAGCTGGTAGTCAAGGGCGTACATGAGGGATATGTTGGGGGTAAACGGGGTCTGTTTCTTTTTGTTGTAGTAGTCTAACATCCTTTCAAAGTTGAAGTACATTCCCCGGTTCTCTATCTCCTTAGAGCGCTCCATCGCCCTCTCGCTCACGTAGGCGACCGATATACCCGGAGGGAGACCGAAGGCCTTCTGTACGCTGGCGGCAACGGCATCTATGCCCCAACCCTCCAGCTCAAGGGGAACTCCGAGCATCCCGCTCACGGCATCAACTAAGATGAGGGTGTCAGGTGAGACCTCCCTTACGACCTCTGCTATCTCCTTCAGGGGGTTGGTGAGACCGGTTGAAGATTCGTTATGTACCACCATAAGGGCGTCGTATCGCTCCCTTCTTAACTCCTCAGCAACGACTTCGGGCCTGACCGCCCTGCCCCACTCAAATTCAAGGGCCTTCACCCCCTTACCGTTCAACTGGGCGGCCTCCACCCACCTCTTTGAGAAGGAACCGTTTACGGGGATGAGGACCTTCTCCTTTACGAAGTTCCTTATAAACCCTTCAAGAACCCCCGTACCGGATGACGTAAAAACGAAGGCGTGGTATTCGGTGTTGAATAGCCTTTTAAGTTTGTTTATTACCCCCTCGTAAAGACGTGAGAACTCTTTGCTCCTGTGTCCTATTAGTGGTCTGGCCTGAGTCTGAAGCACCTCGTCAAGCACCTCCACGGGACCGGGCAGAAACAACTTTTTATGCATAGACCGGAGATTATACGAGGGAAGACCATGTTAAACGCAATCTATTGCCGGAATCCTGCCGTTAAGGGAACCGTACGCATCCGATTCCCGTTCCTGAGAAACGGAGTTCCCCACCGCACGAGTAAAATCCCGTATGCGGAGGATAGCGTTGATCCTCGCAATAATACTAACTCTCTCCTGTGATAAGGGGACTTCACATCCCGGTGAAGATGTTATAACCGTAGCCGAAGGGATTCTAACGGTTTACCGTATGGATACCAGCGGAGATACAGAGTGCGACACCGGTATAATCTCTTCCCCTCCGGGGGCCATGGAAATACCGGGCGATAGGTTTCCCCTATCGGAACCGATTAACCCCGGTGACTATACGGACGTCCTCTTCCGCTACGACTATGGCACGTTTATGCTCCTCGTGGGGTTTATGCTGGACACGACGGATCCGGGAGATCCCACGGTCTTTAACTACTCCCTCGCTTCCAGCGACTCCCTCTCGTTTGTGGGCGACACCTTTTATCGCGGGAATATCCAGTACTTCGGCCCCGTACCTGCAACCCACTACTACGTGGCCGCCCTGTTTTCGCCCGCCGGGGGCTGCCCTGTGAACGGGATGGACTCCGCAAAAGTGTACTACAGAGTAAGGAAATTTAAGTAAAGAAAGGGTGGGTGTCGGCCTTAGAATAGGCGGACTATGAGAGTAAAGACCGGGAAGTACAGGCAGGAGAAACACAGGTTCTGGCTGGAACTGGCGAAGGGGTACTGGGGTGTCAACTCCCGCAGGTTCAAAACTGCCAAGGAGACCGTACTTAAGGCCTTAAGACACGCCTACGTTGACCGTAAGCGTCGTAAGAGGGATTTCCGCCGCCTCTGGATCCAGAGGATAAACGCCGCCGCCCGTCAGCACGGCCTCAACTACTCCCGTTTCATCTACGGGCTAAAGAAGGCCGGCGTGGAGCTTGATCGCAAGAGTCTCGCGTACATAGCCTACTACGAGCCTGACACCTTCGCCCAGCTCGTGGACGTGGCAAAGCAGCACCTCTGATATGGAGGACCTGAAGAAGGAGTTCTACGAGAGGTTATCGGCGGTAAAGACCGTCGCCGAGCTTGACGCCCTGAAGGCCGAGTACATCGGGAAGAAGGGTAAGATAACCCAGCAACTTAAAAGGCTTAAGGATCTCCCTCCGGAGGAGAGGAGACGGGTCGGGAGCGTTCTGAACGCCTTAAAAAAGGAGATAGAGGCCGTAATAAGGGAGAGGCGGGAGGACCTCCTTGACAGGATAAAACCCTCCGACCCCACCCTCCCGGGGAGGCTTAGAAGGAAAGGGGTCGGCGCTCTCCACCCCATAAGGATAGTGGCCAACGAGATCCTGAAGGTCCTTGAGAACATGGGGTTTGAGATAGGGGAAGGTCCGGAGGTGGAAACGGACGAGAACAACTTCACCCTGCTCAACATACCCCAGTGGCATCCGGCCAGAGATATGCAGCAGTCCCTTTACCTCAACAACGGCATGCTCCTGAGAACGCACACGTCCCCCTTCCAGATCAGGTACATGAAGTCCCACAGACCTCCGCTGAAGGCTGCGACCTTCGGAAAGGTATTTCGGGCGGACGACTTTGACGCCACCCACTCCCCCGTCTTCCACCAGATAGAGGGGTTCGCCGTTGACAGGGACATAAGTATCGGTTCTCTGAAATGGACACTGGAGCAGATAGTTAAGGCCCTGTTCGGTGAGGATGCGAGGGTAAAGTTCGTACCCTCTTACTTCCCGTTTACGGAGCCGTCCATGGAGGTGTCCGTATGGTATAGGGGGGAGTGGTTGGAGATGTTGGGCTGCGGCATGATCCACCCTAATGTCCTCAAAAACGTTGGCATAGATCCGGACGAGTGGTCCGGGTACGCCTTCGGTATAGGGGTGGAGAGGTTCGCCATGGTGAAGTACGGGATTGAGGATATACGCCATTTCTACGAAAACGACGTCCGTTTCCTCAGGCAGTTCAGGTACGAAAACTGGGTTTGAAACTATCCGTTCTCGTCCTTACGAGGGATGAGGAGGACAACCTCCCCACCCTTCTGGAGAGTTTGAAACTTCTACCCGTTGACTATGAAGTGGTGGTGGTGGACTCCGGTTCTACGGACAGAACGGTTGAGATAGCGAAGGAGTACGGGGCAAGGGTATTTTTCAAAGAGTGGGAGGGGTACGTTAAACAACGGGAATACGCTCTATCGCTCGCAAGGGGTGAGTGGGTTCTCTTTATGGATGCAGACGAGTGGCTCACCCCCGAAGTGGCTCAAAGTATAGGTGAGGCGGTAAAAGGCGGTGAGTACGACGCCTATACCGTCCTGAGGCGGAACGTGTACATGGGAAAGCTGCAACGTATGAGAGGAACGCGCCTCCTGAGGCTTGCCCGCAGAGATGTGGCCGTAATCTCCGGGAAGTACGTTCACGAAACCCTGAGCATCAGAAGTGGAAGAATTGGGAAGTTGAGGGGTTATATAGGACACAGACCTTACAGGAACCTCCTGCACCACTGGGAGAAGAACACTAAGTACGCCGCACTTTCGGCAAGGGAAAAGGACGAAGCGGGAAAACGGGCATCCTTCTGGGGCCTACTCTTTCGCTTTCCACTGATGTTCTTGAGGTACTACGTTCTTCAGGGAGCGTTTTTAGACGGAAGAAGGGGCATAGTATACGCACTCTCACAGGCGTGGTACCACTTTCAGAAGTACGCCCTTCTTTTTGAGAGGGAAACCGGGGCTTCGGACTCTGATTAGGTAGACCGTTTGTTAAGTGCAAAACTAAGAACGGCATTCGGGTGTAGAATAAAGAGATGAGGATAAACAGCAGGCGGCTGGAAGAAAAGATAAACCTTCCACCTATCACCTCCAATCTGGCCGGAATCGTGGGATGGAGGGGGAAAACGGGTTTCTCGGTAAAAAAGGTAGAGAGCCTGCAGGTTAAGATAGTAAAACGGACCTTCATGCCCCAGACCCAGAGGTTAATCGCCCGCCTCCTCTCCTCTAAGGACATTTACGGATGGATAGAAAGGAACAGGTACGAACTGTTGATATGGTTTACGGATTTTATCACGTATATCACGTCTAAGACGCAGAAATATGCGGAGAG
>WFXS01000089.1 GCA_015490465.1 Caldifarciminota bacterium | reverse complement strand
TGCTTCCCCTTCATGAGGAGAGTTATACGCTCCCCTTCCTTTTCGTATATGAGGACTTCGTCTATTTTGTTGTCGTCCTTGTCCTTCGTTATGGCAGTTATGAATTTGAGTTCCTTAGAGGAGATTAGGGCGGGTTCGTATCCCTTACCTTCTATCTCCGCACTTAAAACCAACTGACCCCATCTTACGGTCTGGTTACCGTAAAGCTCTTCTACTATCCTGTCAGGTATCTTGTCTATCTTAGTGCCGAGGCCGTCTATCTTCTCAACTACTCTCTTGTTTATCTCCACCAACTCCCGCAGGAGTTTGACGACCTCGCCGTCAGGATTCGTCGGAGCCGGGTTCTGCTTCTGTGTTGTTTTCTGGCTTTGCTTCCGTGGTGTTTTCTTTACCGGGCTGTTATGTCTGGGCATATCACCCCCTATCTTAAGGTCGTTAAAAACGTATCTTTACATCGGCTCACCTATGGACCCTTACGGGCGACCATGTACTTAAAAAGGCCATCGGAGGTGAGGTTCTTTACTTTAAGTACGGTGAAACCCGCCTCTCCAACCATCAGATGGGTCCGACGGTTTACGTACTCCTCCATGATGAAAACGGTCAGGGGGTTGATCAGGTCAAATACCTTTCCCTTCCAGTCCTCCGGCCGTACGTGTTCTATCATGTAGAGATAACCTCCGGGTTTCAGGACGCGCCGTATCTCTCTTAAACCGACAACCGGCTCCCTCACGGAGCAGAAGACGAGGGTTGAGACCGCGGAGTCAAAAACGGCGTCCCCAAAGGGAAGGTTCTGGACGTCGGCTACTATCAAAGGGTGGCCAACCCGCCCTTTTGCCTTCAGGAGCATCTTCCGGCTGCGATCTATCCCCACAACGGTACCCCCATCGGGGTAGAAAGGGGCGTTTGCCCCGGTACCTACTCCGACCTCAAGGATGTACTTCCCCTTCACCTCCTTCCAAAGCAACTCCCTCCACCTGCGGAGCGCTCCCCTCTCAAAGGGAAGCATAAAGTGGTCGTATATGGGGGCGAGATGGTCAAAGGTCAGCGGCACGGTAGGTATTTTAAGAGCATCGTCGGGAGGAGAGCGAACAAATTACAGAACCGTTAAGTCTCTCCGGGAAGTTTCCGCAGGATCCCTTTTAACCTCTTCAGATGGGCGTGGGGGGAGAAGGTATCGCCCACATCCCCTGCCGTGAAACGTTCTCCACGATAGGAACGGAGGTAGGACGCGAGGGCTTCCGTATCCTTAAAAACCCGTCCCAGACCCACTTTCTTCACGATTTCCGCCGCCCCTCCGGCCCGCTCAAGGACGAGGACGGGCGTCCCTGCCGCCATGGACTCAAGGGCGACGTAGGAGAAGGATTCGTAATAGGAGGTTATGAGGGTGAAAGTGGCCTCCCTGTACAGGGCGTTCAGCCTTTCCCTTCCGACGCGTCCCAGCGCTTTGAGATTGGAAGGGCCTTCCCTATGCATTCCCACAACCACGAACTCCCACCCCGGGAGACTTCTGACCAGAGTGAGGAGGGTGTCGTACCCCTTTATCCACGCCTCCCTTCCCACCCACAGAAGCGTCTTACCTTCCGGTATAACCGTGATTTCGGGTATCCTATCCGGAAAGGGTAGGTAGAGGACCTCGCCGTCTACACCGTAGATTTCCCTTGCCTTCCCTCTTATCGCCTCCGTGGGGAAGAGGACGAGATCAAAGCGGCTTAAAAAACGTTTGAACCTGTGGAACTTTATCAGGTTCATGGGATTAAATTCCCTGCGACCCCTAAGGATCTTCGGCGACACCGCCCTCAAACCGTGGAAGTAGTACACCTTCTTACCGGGAAGATCCGCCGCCTCCGGCACCACCCCGTGGACGACCAAAGTATCGTAATCGCCCGCCGGTACGCCCAGTGTTCCCACTTCCCACACCTCTTCACCCATGCCCTCAAGAATGGACAGGTACCTGCCTATCCCCCCTCCCTTCCTGTTTACTACGTGAAGTACCCTCACATCCGGAACTTCTCACCGAGGTAGAGTTTGCGAGCCTCCGGGTTGTTGATCAGGTACTCCGTCGTACCTTCAAGGAGGATCTGACCCTCGTATATGATGTAGGCCCTGTCCGTTATCTCCAGCGTTTCACGGACGTTGTGGTCGGTTATTATTACGCCTATGTCCATGTCCTTGAGCTTCAGAACCATCTCCTGTATCTCCTCCCGCGTCTTCGGGTCCACGGCTGCGAAAGGCTCGTCTAAGAGGAGGAACTTAGGCTCCAGTACTACGGCACGGGCTACCTCAACCCTCCTCCTCTCACCACCGGAGAGCTGTATTCCGAGGCTCTTAACTACCTTCTTGAGGTTGAGCATCTCAATCACCTCCTCCGTTTTCCTCCTCGCCTCCTTGCGGCCGTACCCCCTCATCTCAAGGACGCCGTATATGTTGTCCCATACGGAGAGGTAGCGGAAGACGGAAGGTTCCTGCGGTAGGTAACCTATACCCATCCTCGCCCTCTTGAACATCGGCAACTTCGTTATCTCCCTATCGTCAAGGAAAACCTTTCCGGAGTTGGGTTTCACAGCCCCCACGATCATGTAAAAGGTGGTCGTCTTACCGGCACCGTTGGGGCCCAGAAGCCCCACTATCTCACCCTGTTTCACCTCAAGGCTGACCTCGTTAACTACCCTCCGCTTCCGGTAAATCTTGACCAGTTTTTCCGTCCTCAGAACCGAAGGCACGGGGAGATTTTAAGGGGGGTTAAGGTACGAGTACCTTCGCGGCCCTCCGACCGTAGAGAACGAAGTACACCCCCGGTTTCATCCTGAACCTCCCGGCGGGGAATACGCCCACGAGCCTGCCTGAGGGGTCGTAAACTCGTACGGGACCTTCCCTCACCACCAACGCCCCCCTGTGAACGGAGACGATGCGATCCTCGTACTCAGATCTCTCATCCACGCCCACGACGACGGGACACGCTGGGGTCAGGCTGTAGAATACCTTCAGGTACATGCTCGCCGAGTCTCCGGGCGGTACCGTGTAGGGGCCAGCGGAGAGGACGAGGGACCAGTCTCCTACGGTATCGGCGTTAAAGGAGAGAGCGCCGGAGATGAAGGCGTACTTGACCGGATCCGAGAGGGTGTCGTACCAATCTCCGTTCCTTATGAAGGACAGGCGGGCCGGTGTCTGGGGAGTTTGAAAGCCGAGATACCCCGGAAAACTGCTATCCGCCGCCCATATCAGGGCGCACCTCTCGGAGGGGAATATATGTCCGGTATCCTGAGACGCCCATCCCACGTCGGGGTCGGCGAAGAAGGCCATATAGCCGCTGACTGGGTAGGGTGTGGTGTTGAAAACCGTGAAGGCGAGGTAAACCGTACCGTCCCCCGGATAGGCGTGGGCCTGCGTTCGGAACCTCAGACCCTTCGGCGATGGATGACCGGAGTCCGTTTGCATTACGTACCAGCCCTGAGGGACGAAGGGGAGGGATTGGAAGGTGTCCGCCGGCAGGAAGTCGGAGTCCGATCCCTGAGGGTTCACCCACGCGTCCACAACGTAAGACGTGTCTACGGCGAAGGCAAAACTGCCGAGGTAAAGCAGGGCAACGCCCCCGTAAAGGAGCCTGAACCACTTTCCGGACCGGGTGAAGGAGATGTCTAACGTCCCCGTGTCCACGTCCACGTACTCCACGGGTGTACGCCCGTACCGGATCAGGATCTTGTGGTAGGTGGTATCCGGCCCATCTATCCGCAGGACGAAGGGGACGTACGTGCCGTCCTCAAGGCTCAGGGCGTCTATGCCCCAGAGGAGGGTGAGGGTGTCGGATGCGGGGAGCGTGGCCGTCCGTACGGGGTCCGAAATCGCCACCCCCGACAGCGTTGTTGTCAGTACGAGCCGAACCGTACCGGAGGAAGAGGAACGGTTGAAAACCTTAACCTCAAGGGTATCCGGGCCGTCAAAGAGGCCGTCCAGAATCCGCCAGGAGACCACCTCCGGCAGGAGGGAGGGGGGTGATAGGATGTTCAACGAGCGCCACACGTTCAGCCTGCCCCATCCGTACGTGTTGTTCGGGTAGGGAGATCCCCACGGGAAGGTGTCCGTTCCGGATACGAGTGCGGAGTACACCTCCTCAAACGTCAGTGTAGGGTCCTTTTGAAGGAGTATGGCGACGGCCCCGGCCACTAAGGGGGAGGCAAGGGATGTGCCGGACCAGGCCTGAAAACCCCCTCCGGGCATTATGGAGAGGACGCCAACACCG
>WFXS01000088.1 GCA_015490465.1 Caldifarciminota bacterium | reverse complement strand
CTTCCTCCTCAGGGTGAACAGGGAAGATCGGGTACCGAGCACCTGACGGACGTTCCAATCCCCCACCACCTCAACCCTCCTGCGGCTGCCCACGATCAGGAGGCGTTTAACCCTGCCGCTCTCCGTCCGTTTTACCACCTTTACCTTCTTTATGGTCCCGACGTTCACTCCGAGGTGTTTCCGGACGTTCCGGGCTACCTTCCTGAGGCTTATCTTTTTACTCCACCGGAACACGTCCGTGCCGTACCTCAGGATACGGGGCATATCCTTCGCGGGAGAACACGCTACCGTTGAATCCCTCTCCCTTCGCAGTTCATTTAAATCAAATTCCCTGTGATTTCCGTGCAGGTCGTCAACTTTGCTGACTATGAGGGTATCTCCCCAGTCCCTTCCGTCCTCAAGGCTTCCACCGCACGACGTACAGAACGTAGCTATGCTGAACCTGTCTCCGCTCATGAGGACTATACCGCGGGTTGCCTCCACTACGCTGTCCACGACGGAGTAACCCGAGAGTCCCTTATATACCTGTGTCGTGAAGTCGCTCGTTATATCGTAAGGATCGTCAAGGAGCGCCCACTTTACGCCGGCGACGTCAAGGGCGTGGGTGCGGGCGGCTATGGCCTGGGCCTTCAGGGCTTCAAGCGGGTAGGAGGGGGACATCTCCCACGGCACGACCCCTTTGAGGTAATCTTCCAGCTTCAGGCGATTTATAAGCAACAACTTACGGGCGTCCGTAGTGGGCATTACCCACATCTCGCCGAGATAACGGCGACGTTTTTTACCCGATACGAGTATGACGGTATCACACCGGTATACGACCGGAGATTTGAGGGTGACGTTAAGCGGTTTAACCCTTACGAGACCGGAGGGTGGGACCTCCAGAATGGAGTAGGCGGCGATCTTTCCGGGATACTTGAGCCTCAGGGCCTCCCTGAGACTCCTGAAAGGCCCCTTAAGAACGTAGTACCGCGGATATATTCCCAGTTTTTTAACGGTGAGAGACGTATCCTGTTGTCTCAGAAGTTCGGCTTCAAACCTCGTCCGAAATATACCGACACCCACCCAGTGGAGGACCTTCCCCTTCCTGCCCTTCTTCAGGTAGAAACGGAGGCGTCTGGGAGGATCGTACGAGATCACGCTGTCTCCCGATAGTAGGGTACATTTACCCCGCCCCTCAAGGGTGATCCTGCGATATTCACCTATCCCTACCTTTATGAAAGGCTCCTCCCGGAATATCTCCTTCACCACGAAGCTCCTCACCTCCGTCGTGTCTCTCTTCAGAACCTTTCTCTCAACTTCCATTTCCCTCTTCTTCCAAAGGAAAGTACAGGAACTAAATACCGAGAAGCCTACCAACGAGAGGATAGATGTCGCTCTCAGGATGTTCATCCTTCAGTCTCTGCTTGAACCTGATCGCCTTCTCCGTATCTCCCCTTGTAAGATTCAGGTAAACGAGAGCGTACAGGGCCCTGGGAGCGAACTTCGTATTCTTAAGGGAATCGGCTATGTACGTCCACAGGCTCTCCGCCTCTGGCGTCTTTCCGAGATGAAAGTACAGGATCTCGGCCTTCCTGTACAGGTCCTCCGGTTTTTTCCTCGCCTTCAACCTTATCCACTCGTCTAAAACGAGCTTTATTCTGGAGGCCTCGTCTTTCCACCTTCCGGGAGCGTTCTTGTACACCCTGTCAAACTCCACGGCGGCCCCGTTGAAATCCCCCTTCAGTATCTTTATCCGCCCGATAAGTAGCATGGCCTTCCATTTCTCGTCCGCCGTACTCCGTGTGACCTTTTCCAGTTCCTTAAGGGCAGAGGAAGTATCGCCGAGAAGAAGGTGCAGACGGGCCATCTTAAAGCTCACCCTCCCGGCGTCCTCCGAGTTCGGAGGCAGGTCTATGGAGGAGTAGACCTTTAAAGCCTCTTCGTGTTTTCCGATACTCGCCAGTATGTCCCCCCGTTTCTCCTCTGCTATCTTCCTTTCGGAGGGCTTGAGTTCCAGTGACAGGTACCTGTTCAGGAACTCCTCAGCCTTATCAAACTTTCCGGCTTTCAGGTATATGTCAACGCCGAGGAGGAGGTAACGCTTGTACAGAGGGTCTCCCGGTTTCAAACCGGATATGCTGTCCAGATATCTGGATGCGGCCCCGTAATCCCCACTCTTAAAGTTCGCGTACGCCAGCCAGTAGTACGCCTCGTTCGTCCTCACATCTCCGAGGGCGTCCAGAACCTTGTGTCTGAAGCGGGGGTCAAGGGCGTACACCCTCGCCAGCTCTATTCTCGCCCTCTTTGCAAGCGGATGAGCTGGAAAGTACCGGAGGAACTCCTGAAACTTCTTGGCGGCCTTCTCGTACTGCCCCTTCCGGGAGAAGGCGAGACCGAGGTAAAAGATGGCATCGGGAAGGTACTTTGAGTTCGGGTAATACTTTATCAGGTAGGCTGCCTTCACCTCAAGGGAGTCGTACTTGCTCTTCAGCCTGAGGGTGTCTCCTTCCCTCTCAAGCTTCTCTATCCTCTTGACCAGTTGCTGAATGTTGTAATAGGTATTGAAGTACGCCCCAAAGTTGGGGTTGGCACAGGTCAGAAGATAAAAGGGGGCGGCCAGAAGTACCAGCCGCCCCACGTTTTTGACCGTCATTAGCGGACTATGACCTTGTACGTACGATCACCCTCACGGACGAGGTAGATCCCCCTGTTCAACTTGACGAAGCCGTCGCCGTAGAAGACCACCCTGCCCATGACGTCGTAAACCGTTCCCTTATCCTTAAGGAGAACTCCACCGTCAACCATCACGAAGGAAGGCTCCGAAACCTGCCTCTCCTTTACGCTCACGGGTACGGTGTAGTCCACCAGTTCCTTCATATCCCACCCATAGCTCTCTATCGTGATGAAGAGGTAGGACCACGTCGCGAACTGATAGGTGGAGTCCTTTATGTAACCGATTCCCGGCCTCCAGTAGAGTATGTAATCCCTCATCATCTGGTCGCTCCACGCGGCGCTGCTGCTCCCCGTTCCGCTGTAAACCTGAGAGGACCACAGATCTCCACGGAGCTTCACCCATATGGTGTAAACGCTATCAAACGTACCGGCGGGAACGGTCATGGTCCCCATGTTCAGTACGTAAACGCTGTCGATGGAGAATATGAGCGTATCAAGGTTGGTGTAGTCTCCGTCCCCGTCTATATCGGCGGCGAGGACGTCCCCTGCTATGCCGAGGGCCCACGAGCTACCTACAGTAAGGGGCGTCTGGACGGCCAGAACGTCAACCTTCAGGTAGGTGGTGGACGAGGTCTTCCCCACGACCATCAGGCGATGGAGGTCCGAGCCGTTCTCGTACACCGTGTCAACGAAGATGGTCGTGTCCGTGGCGCTTCCAGTGCGGTACTTCTTATCGGTTATACCACGGGCGGGATATCCCATGTAGGTAAAATCGTAGTCAACGCTGAGGGTTTCGGCCACGGTATAGTTATTTACGGTTGAACCGCTTCCACCTACGTAGGTGGAATCCTTTTCAAAACCCTCGTAGGCTCCCATCGCTCCCACCCTGATTCCCAGATAGTCCATGGCCTGTCCGTAGAGGGCCGTGGACGTACCACCTAAGAGTAATGCTACAAGTACGTACCTCATAACGCCGCTATTATACAACGGAAAGGCTCTCAGATACGAGGTTTAACTTTTCAGGAGCTTTCTGAAGGCCTCTTTGAGGTTCCAGCGGGTCTCCTCAAGTACCGCTGTGGCCTCCTCCTCCGTAAGGTTGAACTCCTCCATAAGCGTTTTAACCGCCCTCGCCCGGAGTTTTTCGGATGTGGGAACCATGTCCACCATCCTGCCCCTCTCCACCTTGCCTAACAGTACGGCACCTATCAGAGAGACCGTATTTAGAACCACCTTCTGAACGGTGGCGGATTTCATCCGGGTGGATCCCGGAAGTAGCTCCGGCCCCACGGGTACGCATACTTTTAAGTTAGCATCAATACTTACCACATCGCACGGGTTCGTCGTTATGAGGGCGGTGCGGCTTCCCCTCTCCATCGCCCTTTTCAGGGCGGCCCGCACGTACGGTGTCCTCCCGGATGCCGATAATCCTATAACCAGGTCCTCTGGGCCGACTTTCAGGCGGCTTATAACCCTCTTACCTTCGGATTCCAGATCCTCCGCCCCCTCCCTTGAGGCGAACACGGACCCTTTACCCCCGGCTATTACCCCTACCACCCTGTCCCTTGCAATACCGAAGGTAGGGTACATCTCCGCCGCCTCCATCACGGCCAGCCTGCCCGAAGTACCGGCTCCGATCAGGATGACCCGGCCACCTTCCCTCAGGGCATCCGCCCACCACCGGGCCAGTTGAAGGACCTCATCCTTCACGTCGTTCAGCTTCAGGAGGGCGTTGACGTTCTCCTCCACGGATAGGGTGAAGATCTCGTCCGGAGATAGGGACGAGAGGTCGTACTCTTTCCTTTCGGTACTCAGCTTTCTTATCTCGTCCAGTACCCGTCTGAGGCTCACAGTATGTCTATGCTTATGGGTTCTATGCTCTTGCGTACACCGAGGATCTCGTACCTCTCGTCTATCCTGTCAAGTATGCGCTCTAAGGCGGAATCAAGGTACTGGGAACCGTTGGCCACGAGAACGTACACCACAGTAGCGATCTGCCACTTGTCATGATGATCCACCTCCGAGAAGGCGGCGTTGAACTCCCGTGAGATGGCCCGCAATCTGTGGATGTACTTACGCTTCTCCTTAAGCGAACGCACAAAAGGTAAATGTACCTCCACCACGAGAATACCCAGCATATCCCTGTTACTTACTTCTCCTGACCCTGCTCACCTCCGGCAGCGGGTTCCTGCTGTTGCTCCTCCTGTACTCCCTCAACAGGTTGTGTACTTTCCGGGGTCTCACCTGCTACGGGACTGACCTCCTCGGCGGGCTGGGGAACCTCCGGGGCCTTATCAAACTCACCGTACCACCACCTCTGGACGTAGGTCGTGGGTATGTGAACCCTGTGGCACCCTTTACAGTTCTGGACGTACAGGGAGGCGAGGGTACGGCGAAGGACCTTCTTGCTGGGTACCCGCCTGTTGGCCTCCTTGTCAAGGTCGCTAACGAGTTCACCGATGGTGGGTGTAGTAAAGAGGTAAGGGTCCGTATCGTGGCACTTCACGCACAGGGTCTGGTTGTAGTTGAACCTCTTTACGAATCTCTTCACGCTTTTGCGAAGCTGCTTTCTTGACCCCTTGTCTATGCTCCTGAGGATGGTGTAAAAGTCCCTCTGGAGTTCCCGTTTGAACACCCTGTACCTGACCTTCTTGCGGGTGACCGGATCCCGTACCATGAAGGTGGCCATGTTCATCTTATGGTCCCGGGTGTGCCAGTAATAGCGGGCGTAAACCCTCGGTATCTCCGTCACGTGGCACGCCCGACAGGAGTACTCTATCTTCTTTATAAGGGCCATCGCTCTCTCGCTAACCTTCTCCGTCGCCCCTATGGGCTTTGGCCCCTTATCGTTCTTCGCCTCCTCGGTTTTAGTGGTGTCCGTGCTATCCTTTATGAAACCTAGCTCCTTCCCCAGTTCCACCACCTCGTCAAGCAGGAAACGGTCCTTCCATTCGGGTACGAGGTTGGCGACGAACTCGTAGTAATCCTTGAACTGGAAGTAGGAGACCTCCGCGTCGTCCCTGTTCAGGCGTATGCTCCCGAGGTCAACCACGAGGTCGTAGAACCTCCGTCCCAGAGTGTCCATGTAGGCAGGGTACACCTTCGCCCTCTTTCCTATGGGCGGATAGTAATTGTCCAGACTTTTAGGTGGAAGTTCGTACGTATAGGGACCTTCCTTGAACTCGGGCAATCCACCGGCCATTTTCTCCTCCGTTTGCCCTTCCCGGGCTTGAAC
>WFXS01000087.1 GCA_015490465.1 Caldifarciminota bacterium | reverse complement strand
GTTAAATGTGATAGTATCATGTAGCAAAGATAATCCTAACTTTTTTAGTGTTCTCCATAATGCTGTAGCGTGTTTTGCCTCCTCCAGCCGTGCGCATTGCCCTCTTTGGGGGGTTAAACTGGACCAATAAGCCAAATTTTTCAACTCCTGTGGAGAAAATACGGCTTTATGAGGATTAACCCGGAGGTTTTGACAATTCGTAGATTCAAATCCTCTTCCATCTGGTTGTAAAAAAGCATCCGCACACTTCCCCACTTCATGCAGCCACGCCGCCAGCTCCGCCAGCAGGATGTTTTCTCTGTTATTCGCCAGAACCTTCAAATCCTTACTCATTTTTACCCCCTTGCTCAATTAACTTCTGACAGACCCCAAAAACCTCCTCTGCCTTCCGCGAAGTGCGCGAATCACATCGTCTTAACATCGCCCGGGCCATATCGTGATTGCTCATAACTCTATCACTTCCCCCGGCCTGAAGTCCGGCTTTAGGTCCCAGTACATAACCTTACCCAGACGTTTCCGCCGCGCACCCAGCTCGTTGAGACGTTCCTTCAGCCGCTCAAGCACCTTTGCCATAAAACCCCCTTTATCGTAAAGCAGAACGGCTTCCTGCGTCATATCCAGATAGACCGGATGAAACCTTTGAGCCTCTTCCCGTGTGCGTATGATCTCCACAAAATCGGTGTAAATACCTGTATCCCAGAGCTTCTCCAGAGCCGGAGTAAGAGCCTGACGCACAGGTTCCAGAACCGCACGACGACGCCTCATACTCCTGGGCGCATCCTCCAGAACGATAAAAAGGTCAATATCCGAATATGGGCCGGCTTCACCTCGTGCCACAGAGCCGAAAAGCACAACGGAGACCAGACGATCACCCAACCTATCCCGAAGAAGTTCGGCGTACTGTCGGGCCAGTCGTTTCAACTCCTCACTCAAGCGCTTGCGATCCTCCTTGGGCATGACGTCCCGATGCCCACCCAAAACACTCCGAACCTCTTCAAACGCTTTCATCGTCTGAATCCCTCCATCCTCCTATAAATTCGTCTCTTCGCTCCTCCGGTACCACCACAATATCACCCTCTTTCACCTCCGCCACGCCATATCCACTACTCGTCTTCGCCCCGAAACCGTACTCCGTAAGCATGGCACGGATACCTCTGGCCACGGCTTTTATATCCTCTTTGGCGTCGTTTTCATCCACCGGCCTAACACCCATCGGAACGTAGAGAATTGTAAAGGCGCCAACGGTACCCGCCGGCACGCACTCAAAATAGATCGGGTTCCTACCCGCCCCCGTCCTCCTATCGTGGGGGTTTATGACCTCTATGCCGATTTTATCAAAGAAGGTGGGGTAAAAGTGCAGGTAGCCCCTGGAAAAGTCTTGCTCCTCACCTTTCACATTGCCGAAGAGTCGCACCATCTGTTCATCGTCGGCTTCTTCTTCCCATGTGGTATACCCTCGTAAACGTCGCATCGCCGCCCTTAGCGCCCCCTTCCACTGAGCGGGAGCGATGTAAGGCACTTTAAACACCCACTCCTTCTTTACGGGATTGTCAAGGATGTAAAACTCCTTATCGTCCCTGCTTATGTAAGGTTTCTTTAAGGTAAAGGTTATCCTTGCGGCCCACGTGCCATGGGGGAAGATGGAGGGGTCGGGGAGGGGTGGTGAGATGGTGTTTTGTAGTTTTTCAAAATCCAAAATGTGTGCCATCCGGCGTGAGCGTTCGCTTAGAAATCTTTGAAAATTTCCCCGAGGTTCTTTGAGATCTCCACCGTAATACCACTGTTGAAGGCCATCCCTCCCTTTAACATAATCCTTACACTGTGTGTTCTTCCCTTCGCAAATCACGTCAACGGCTAAAAGTTGTGATAAAAGTATGCGCCTAAATGCCGCATCAATATTGCGGTTGTTAAGGATCCCTTCTGAAAGGGCGTGACGTGCCTCTCTTTGCCTTTGTTCGCGTACGCGTTGTATTCTTCTTCGGTCTCTTTTTGAAACGCCTTTTTCACGCTCCAATAGTCTCTTTATTTCCCGACCCATGGGGCTTAACCTCGCAACCAAATCAAACTCCGCAAAGAACTCACGTTTCATGCATGCCTCCTAAGTTTTGAATCATTTTAGCGCTCGCTTCTACTACCTTTCGCGCGGTTTCAAGAGCTTCACGAGCGTCATCTTCTGAAAACAACTCCCAAGGTGTCAAGCCCTGGGATTCGTCCCCGTAGTCAGTTTGGATGTGGATATGTGGGCTTAGGTTGGCAGCTTTCTGTAAAATGTCTTGGATTGTTGTCTTTACCTGCTCAGGAACGATCCCTCGGGAGAGTAATTCAACTAAGACCTTTGCTGGATTATGGGTTTTGGGAACAGGCTCATAAAGGGAAATAATAGCCTTAAGCGCATTTTCTACGGAAAGCTGAGAGTTTGAAACGCAGGATCTCCACCGTCTGAGCTTATAATCTTCCTCAGCCTCCTTTAAGAATCCCTGGGCTAAACGTATACGGAATACGGCCAGATTCATACGACTGCCCCCCATATTTCTTCGTACCATGGCCGTTTATTTTCTTTCTCGGATATCCAGAGCATCTGCTCACCGACGAGGATCCGTTTCCAACCCGCTTTTTTTATTGCCCTACGCAATCTGTTTAGATAAGTCTTCATACGACCACGGGCGTCAAAAAGGATTACACCATCAAGAGCAATATCAAGGGCTAAAGATGAGGGACGACCGTACCACTCCTCCGGGGTACGTAGCATAGGATCAGCAAGGAATCTCCACGGATCAGGTGCAACCTTCAACCATATTTTGTGGCGTTTCAGAGGGCTTAGCGGCAGGTCTTCTACAACTACCAGTAGGTCCCAGTCACTATCCGGACGGAAATCACCGCGGGCGCGGGACCCGTACAGAACAACAGCGTCAAGGCGATCCCCGAAAGCCCGTTTTAGATGGAAAATGAGATCCTTGAAATCGGCCGTCTTACGCATTCTCTCCCCCCTCACATCCGTCCTGCAGAAGCGCTCCGAGATAATCGGACCCGCTCTCCTCTTTCTCCTTCTCAAACCAGCAGACCTCAGGGGTAGATATGTTGAGGGCCTGCCAGAACTGTCCGTTCCGGGCGGCGTGATAGCGACGGAGATTACTACTCTCTATCCCCAACCACCCTTTTAGAGATCCGAGAGCCTCGGATCTACTAACGCTCCCATCCAGATGTTTAGGCATCCATCCCCATATACGAAATTCCCATCCGTTTCCTCCAACGGGATAGGCGTGGGAGATGTGAATGAGGGATTTTTTACCCTGCTCCCCAAAAAGGCGATGCCGAGCACGTACGTCTATACCCTTTTCCCTTCGGGCAAGGTTTCGCAGGTGATAGCGCACTATTGGTGATATGGGAAGTACGGCCTTTCTTTGAAGGTCCGCATCAGAATACAAATACCAGTTTAGTTCTCCGTCCGAATCAATTCGGGCAACCCTATTCTTAACCCATTCGCCTAAGTCCTGCTTTGGAGTCTGAAACCTGACCTTCGCAAAAAAGAAACCGTCAATTGACGGTAAATTGTTGTTGGAGACTACTCTACGGTCCCCCCTATTCTTTAATTTCCCGTACGCATCCAAAGCCTTCTGAACATCCACATCAATCCCATCAAACGCCACCACTCCGTATCCCTGCTGGGTCTTCGCACCCACCCCAGCCCATCTTTCAACTAATGCAAATACAAGCAACAAACTGTTTATTAGCTCCTCTTCCGTCCACACCTCTGGCCAGCGCAAGGGGAGTATATTCAACTCGCCCTCCCCCATAAAACCCCTTCCCAGAAACCATCCACGATGATTACGATGCCGGCCAACCTTCACCTTCAGTCTCCTCCCCCTTTCCTCATTCCACCACTCAGGCCCTTCAAGACGGAACGCCCGCTTCAAACCGGTCGCACCAAAGACGGCACAGACGTCGCAGTACCTTCCTCTCTTATCGGGACATTTCCCATCTCCCGTAGGATCGCACGCGCTCCCTCCCAACCCCCTCACTATCGCCTCGTACCACCACCTCAAACTCCCGATTATCCCCGTCTCGTGGATCCTGTCCATCGTACCGTCCAACCCCCCGGTCCATAGAGGCGTAAGTGTACGAATCTTCACGGTTAACACATCGTGCACGTAGCGTATTATATAGTTGCATCAGGTACGTTCCTCCTTTAAAATACGACGGTGATCTTTACACTCCTGCTCTCCTATTCCGAATGCAAAAACGTCCCCTTTGACGACCTCCCGGGAAGCAAAAGGTTGCCCGACACGTGTTCCGTTATCCTTGCCGTTGTGAAAGGTCAGGTGGACGAATCCAGAAAGGTAGAACTCGTAAAACGCCTCTCCCGGAAGGGTGAGAGGGTCACCATGGAACCCGTAAGGTACACCGTCACGGTCATGGTGGATTCAGGTATAACCGAAGGTAGGGAGAATCTTCTTAAGTTGCTGATAAGGGAGTACCTAAAGATTAACGGCAGAGAGGCCGCAGTTCCGGAGCTGCTCCACTACGCCGTCCTGACGGGAGATCGCAAACTCGTTAAGGACCTTCTACGGCTTGGTCTTGATCCCAATTCCATCATAACGTTCAAGTTCAAAGAACGCTTCGGAAAGTACGAAATGGGCAGGCTCCTGAAAGCCACACCCCTCCACATAGCCGTATACAGGGAAGACACAGCCATGATCAGCCTCCTCGTCGCCAACGGAGCGAAGGTAAACTACATCGGTAGAAAGGTGTTCAAACCTCTGGAACTGGCCATGCACCTGAACAAGGTCAGGGCCGTAGATCACCTCCTCAGGGTAGGCGCCCTATTACCCGAAACGGCTCCCTGGATTTACAACATACTAAACGTGAAGGGTACGGAGATCCTCCGCATCCTGAAGGATTACGGCTACCCTCTGGGTAGGCTCACACTTTACGCGGCCGTTATGGGAGATACAGATCACATAAGGTTCCTGATGGAAAACGTCCCGGACAGCATACGGAGACTGGCGGTCAAGATAGCCGCCCAGAGGTCGTACGAGGAGGCAGCCAGCTATCGGTTAAAGTACATGATAAGCGTACTGAAAATCAGCCCTTACCTTGACAGCGGTACGACAGCCCTCCACTGGGCAGCCTACGCCGGAAGTCCCGATGCCGTAAGGTACCTGATAAGGGAGGTGGGCCTTGACCCACACCGGGGGGACTGGAAGGGCAATACGCTCCTGCATTATGCGGCGAGGAGCGAGGCCTGGGATGAGGCGGAATGGCCCCCGTACCCGGAGGGGGAGAAGGTCGTGGCGTACCTGATAGACACCTTCAATCTGGACCCCAACGCCCGGAACGACGACGGCAACACCCCTCTCCACGAGGCTGCCCTGTCGGGGAACCACAGGGTTATAAAGGTACTCATAAGAAAAGGGGCGGATAGATGTATAAAGAACAGGCGGGGATATACTCCGTACGATCTGGCAGAATCGGATAACATAAAGAGAGACCTGTTGGAAACCAGACCCCGAAAGCGATGTAAACGGTAGTGCCATATCTTATTAGCGTCCGTACGACCTCTGGAAAACCCTTCACTTCCCTGTTAGAATACTCTCCGCCATGAAAAGGAAGGTTGAATTTCCAGCTATAGGGAAGATCTCGCCGGAGTTCTTTGACGAGTACATCTTCCCTTATCTTGGCGCAAAGAGGGAGGAGGTCATCGTACCTCCCCAGCACGGCGTGGATACGGGCGTGGTCCGTATCGGCAACGGCAAGGTCCTCGTCTTCACCACCGACCCCATCTACATACTCCCCGCTTACGGTTGGGAGAAGGCGGCCTGGTTCGCCTGGCACATCCTCGCCTCCGACGTCACCACTTCCGGCTTCCCACCCACTTACATCACCGCCGACTTCAACCTCCCGATGGAGATAAGCGAGGAGGAGTTCGCCACCGTCTGGCAGGTGTGGGACAGGGAGAGTAAGAAGTACGGAGCCACGGTCGTAACGGGACACACCGCCCGCTACCCCGGAGTGAATTACCCGATGGTGGGAGGGGCCACCTTTATATCCCTCGCCGACGAGGACAAGTTCCTTACCCCGAAGATGGCGAGGCCCGGGGACGCCCTCATAATAACGAAAGGGCCGGCCGTTGAGGCCACCGGTATATTCGCCAGCCTCTTCCCCAACTACATATCCGAGAAGCTCGGACCGGAGATAGCCGAGGCCGGGGAAAGGCTCTTCTGGAAGATGAGTACGGTGGACGACGCCCTCACGGCCGTATCCGTGGGCTACAGGGAGGAGGGCGTACGGGCCATGCACGACGCTACCGAGTGCGGCATCCTCGGAGGGGTGTACGAGATGGCCGAAGCCTCCGGTGTAGGTGTCGTATACTACAAGGATAAGACACCCATCCAGCCCGGCGTCCTTGAGATAACCTCCCTCTTCGGTATGGAGCCATTCTCCTCCATAAGCGAGGGTACCCTCGTCATGGCCGTCGTACCCGATAAGGCCGACGAGGTGGTCAGGCGGCTCAAGGAAAAGGGCATAGATGCTGCCGTCGTCGGTGAGTTCCTGCCCAGAGATAAGGGGATGTGGGTCGTAGAGGACGGCGTCCAGAGGCCCCTTGAGCATCCCCGCGTAGATCCCTTCTGGTCCGCGATAGACAGGGCTTTGAGCGAGGGGTTGAGTTGAGGGAGATAATACTCGCCTTCATAACGGGTTTCCTGACGGGGGTGGTCTTCTCTCTCGCCCGGCTCCCTATTCCCGCACCCCCTACCCTCGCCGGGATAATGGGGATAGTCGGCATATTCGCCGGGTACATTCTCGTCAGGTACCTGACGGGTCGCTGACCCATCCACAGATAAAAAAAGGGGGGGCGTACGCCCCCCTTTTTCTACGTCTACGCTTAAGGTGTTCACTTTACGATCACGTGGTGGATTCCGTTCTCCGTCCTGACGAAGTAGGAGCCGCTCCTTAACGGGACGAACGTGCTTCCTTCAGCATAACCGCTGCCAACGAGACGGCCGGAGACGTCGTATATCCTGTAGTATCCGGATACCTCCACGCCGTTCCTGAGTACGACCGGACGGGCCGGAGCCGAAGAGGGAACCTCCTCCGTATTGGTGGCCACACCGAAGAAGTGGTAGTCCATGCGTACGTCAAAGTCTCCCGTGTTGGCGAACCTCCTGGACCATGCCACGTGCAGGAACTGTTTCGTAAGTACCGTGTCCTCCGCACCTGTAATTACCGGGTGCCACGTGGTCAGGACGCCGTACCTGTAGCTGGGGTCGTTGATGCTGTCCCTGTATATCCAGTATCCTCCGGAGATGGGTAAGGCGGCCACTATTACGCTCATGGTGTCCGTTATGGAGTCCACGGGAGTTTCCTTATCGCCGCGGAGCATGGCAACCCATACGGTATCCGCCGCGAAGGCCACCGTTGGCCAGAGTTCGTCCAACGTGGTAGCACTACAACCGTACTGACTGAAGGTAGATCCGGCATCCGTACTGTACTGGATGTAGCAGTCGTAATCGCCTGAGGAGAAGGGATAGGAGTACACTACTCCGACGTACGGGCCTCCCCGGATACCCTTTACGTGAGGGAAGTATCCGGCACCGAATACGGCCGCCCTTTCGGTCCACGAACTACCGAATGGGGAACCGTCGGCCAGAAGAACCGTGTCTCCGTTCGTCATGTAGGCGAGGAAGATTTTGGAACCACCGGAATAGAAGTAATCTATGCTCATTCGGTTAAGTGTGGAGGTATCACCTGCAGCGTAGGCTATACCGCCGTAGGAAGTGTACGTGGTGGTGTCGGGGTTATCTATACGGATGAACATAACGGAATCCTTATCCGCGTCCCAGTAGGCGTAATAAACGTACACGGCTGTGTACTCCTCGTAATCCGTAGTAACGGTGGGAAAATCTTCAAAGTTGGTAGAATAGGAAAAGGCGTAAAGGTACTTAGAGGCATCGGAACGCTTCACCTTAAGCAGACGGGGGTCGTGATCCGTAGCGGAGTACGCCTTGGAGAAGGCCACGTATACGTAATTGCCATCCACGGCGAGGTCGGGGTTACGCAGGTCCCCGCTGTAAGAGTAAGAGGTCCAGCGACTCCAGGTTATGGTACGTCCCCCGTAGTCCACGGTCCCCTTGTACAGTACTATGCTGTCCTGAAGTGTGATCGCAGCGAAGAGGGTATCGCTCCTCGGATCTTTTACGACGTCAAAGTACTTCTCGTCCAGACCTGAAAGGGCGATAGAACCGTCCGTGGATTCCCAGAGAGGCTTAACAGAGGTCGGTGGCGAGAAGGGTTTACGCCTTATATCGTAAACGGCATCCTTGGCCCTGACTACCTCCTCCATTAGACGGGCGTCTATAACCGTGCCGCCGTAGTAAGAGCGTAAGAGCTCCGCGGCCTCCGGACCTTTCCCCTCCTCCTTGAGGGCTTCGGCCCGGATATCAACCTCCGTTATAGGATTACGCTGTACCACGGTGGTTCTGGCCTCTACGGGCTTATCCACCATCGCGAGGATCCATAACATAACACGACCTCCTTTTTAATTCTTAGGCCTCTATTTTACGGAAAAACCGTGATCCGTTTGGGTGAGATTTGCAACCGATTCCCACGTTTGCAGTACGAAGGGAGAAAAACACAGTATTGCGACCGTTTCCCTTTGTGCTGAAATTTCAAGCGTGAATCCCTGAGGACAATTGCAGAATATTCGCAGCATCGTACGGAGATAGAATAGAGGGCATGAGGATATTCAAAGGGAAGAGGTTTACCATTTACCAGCTGAACTCCGGGAAGTTCGCCCTTGACGGGGGTGCCATGTTCGGGGTGGTGCCGAAGGCCCTGTGGAGCCGGCTCATACCTCCGGACGACCTCAACCGCATTCCCATGGCCACCCACCCTCTCCTTGTTGAGACCGAAAAAGGGTGGGTCCTGATAGAGGCCGGACTCGGAACGGGGTGGGACGAGAAGTTCAAAAAGATCTACGACGTGACGGAGGAGGACCCCTTCGCCGACGCCCCCGTGGGCAGGGATGAGGTAGCCCTCGTGATCCAGACCCACCTTCACTTTGACCACGCCGGGGAGCTGGCAACCCCGGAAGGGGAGTTCAGGTATAAAGCCCCGGTTGTGGTTCAGGCTATGGAATGGGCAGACGCCCTCTACCCCCACGAGAGGAGCCGGGCCAGTTATCCGGAGAGGAGGATCCGGGCCCTTGAGGATCACGTAAGGCCGGTATCCGGAAGCGGGGAGGTGTGGCCGGGGATATACGTCCACCGCACGGGGGGACACACGCGGGGCCACCAGATAGTGGTAATAAGGGACGAGGACAGGCTGTTCGTCTTTACCGGCGATCTTCTGCCCACCCGGCACCACGCTCCCCTGCCCTACGTCATGGCCTACGACCTCTTTCCGGAGGACATGCTGTTCGCCCGTAAGTACTGGTACGACCTCTTTTTAAGGGAGAGGGCGATCCTGTTCACGCCCCACGACAGGGCCCCCTTCGCCGGTGAAATGTACGTGGACGAGAAGGGTAAACACCGCCTGAGGGAGATCCAGCCCGATGGAGATTGAGGTAAAGTTCACCGTAAACGGTCGTGAGGACCTTATCCGGGCCCTTGAGGTACTCAGGGGTATGGGGTACGATTTCGTGCCGGAGGGAAAGGTAAGGTACTCCGACACCTACTACGACCCCGGCGACGGTGGGGCGCTGAGGTTCAGGGAGTACGAGGGTGGAAAGATCGTAAGGACGTATAAGAGGGACAAACGGGTTTCCAGCGGTGTGGTTTACAGGGTGGAAAACGAGCGGGAGGTGTCCCGTGAGGAGATGTTAAGGGAGACCAGGGGCAGGACGCCCATGCTCCAGACGCTGACGGTACGGGAGAGGTGCCGGTCCGGCAAGGTTGAACTTACGTACGACGTGGTATGGTACGACGACTCCACCCAGATGGCGTTTATAGAGGTGGAAGGACCGGAGGATGAGGTAAGGAGGATAGCAGAGGCCCTTAAAGGGATGGGGTTTCGGCCGGAGACGAGATCCAAACTTGAAATAGGCCTCGGTATGAGAAGACGGGTGTGAGGGCGTCCGCCTTAAGATTTCCGGCGTGTTCAGGGTTGAGATAAACTGGGATAACCTCCGGTACAACTACAGGTTGTTGAAGTCGGAAGTGGGAGATTACGAGATCATCCCCGTAGTCAAGGCCAACGCCTACGGCCACGGAACCCGCGAGGCCACGCTCGTTCTGAAAGAGGAGGGGGCCAGACTATTCGTCATATCCACCGTAGACGACTTCCAGAGGGTGAAGGACGTAAGGGACGTGGACTTCCTGATGCTGTACCCGGACTACACGGATAGCGCTCAGATAAGCTACCTCGCGTCCTTTCCCAACCTAATCTTCAGCCTGTACGACCCCTACGCCGTGGACGTACTACCGGAGGGCGCCCGTGTCCACATAAACGTTGATACGGGTATGAACCGGGCCGGAGTGAAGCCATGGGACTTCCCCGAAGTTTACGAGAGGGCAAGAAGGAAACTTAAGGTTGAGGGGGCGTTCTCCCACTTCCCCATAGCCCGCGATCCTGAGTTCTCCCGTCGTCAGATAGAGACCTTTGACGAACTCACACGGGATAAGGGTCTGTTCAGACACATAAACAACTCTGAGGGCCTCATGATGTACGGTACGGTGTTTGACGGTGCCCGTATCGGTATACTCCTCTACGGTTACGGCAGGGAGGACGTGAAGCCCGTAAAGAGTGTCTTTTCAAAGATAGTACAGGTGAAGAGGATAAGGAAGGGGGAGAGCGTATCGTACGACAGGTACTTTATCGCCCCGGAGGACGGTTTTCTCGCCGTGGTCCCCGTCGGGTACGCCCACGGTGTCAGGAGGGTTGAGGGGTACAGAGTGTTCTCAGAAGGTAGATGGTACCCGGTGGCCGGCCGTATAACCATGGACGCAATAATGCTCTACTCCAGAGAGGACACCTTCCGGGTGGGTCAGGAGGTGGAGCTGTTGGGCGAGAACAACCGGGCGGACGATATAGCAAAGGTATGGGGTACCCTGACCTACGAGGTATTGGTTTCAATAGGGACCCATCCTGCCTGGTAGTTTCTCCCTTAAGATAGATGTGTTATGGCAATATTTTTGGCGTTTCTGCCCTACAGGGCGTTGTCGGACGCTAATTCCATGCTCCTGAACGGAGCGTACGAAATTACTGAAACGTTCACCTCAACCGACGGAAGGATAAACGCATTCACCACGTTTCCAATAGAATTCTATGCGAAGATCCTGAAAGGTAATACTTCCGTTCTCAGTGGGGATACCCTGATCGTGGGAGACACGCCCGCGGAGACCCTCAGGATAAGCGGTGCGTGGTCCTACAGCGGCACGATAGTGGTGGTAAACGACGGTGTCCTCATCTTTGATAATGCCAGCGCCACGATAGACGGCAACCTTCTCCTCCTTGGCAACGGGAAGGTGATAGTTGACAGTTCCTCCCTTTACTTCCCTCAGAGGTTCAACTACCAGTACGGTATAGTAGTCGCGGAAAATTCGGAGTACAGGATAACCAACAGCGAAACCTTTTTCAACGGCTTCGTCATAGGCGTTGCCGTGGTAGACTCAGCCCGCTTCGTGGAGAGGAACGTCAGGAACAGGGATTTCACCACCTTCGCGGCCCTCGGTGATAACCCCTACATAGAGGTGGAGTACACCGACAACGTCGGCGAGATCGTCGTTGGCAGAGGGGGGCGGTACGTGATAAGGCACTCCGATACCCTCCTGATATGGCACAGGTTCCCGCCGGGGTGTACGGCGAGCGTCGTTTTCCCATCCGGTGATACCGTGTACCATTACGTCTTTGATAGTTCCCTGACCACGGTCAGCGGCATAGGGTACTCCATCGTCATAGACACGACGACCGACGTGATGTGGGGCATGATGGTGGAGGATTCGTCAAGCGTCAACGTCGCCGGCTCCAACGTCAGGTCCGTAGGTCTGCTGTTCAGAGGGAGCGATACTACTTCGGTGTCGGGTATAGTTAACGGCTCCTACTACACGTCCTATACGGTACCCCTGACCGACAGGTACCTCCACTTCAACAACACCTACGTCAACACCTTCAGCCTGTACCCCATGGACAGCGTCCTCGTGAACGTCAGCAGTTCCATATTCGGAGAGATCCTGCCCCTGGATTACGCCAACGTGGAGGTCAACGGGGTTTTGGTTGACGGATCCGGCGGCTATCTCGGAGCCTCCGGACACTCGGTTAATATTACCCTTTTCTCCTCCATAACCACCAACCTGCAGTCTTCCGAAAACTCCATACTCTTATTCGCCTACTCCTCTCAGGCGGGAATTATCGGACAGGTTATAGCCGCAAACAACTCCATCATGGCGATAGTTCAGTCCTCCCTTCTGGACTACCCGGTCGTGTACGACGGCGCCTTTGCGTGGGTGAGCAACATCCGCACCCCCGGATACCTTCCCCTTGAGTCCAGCGTTCCAGTGGAGGGGGACGCCTACGGCGAGGCGGGACCTTTGGGTAGTTTCCTGAGCTTCTCCAGCTATAGCCTGTACTACCAGATGAGCGGGGATACAGCATGGGTTCCCATAGTTGAGGACGTTACCGCACCGGTAAAGGACGGAGTTCTGGGGATCTGGGATACCCACGGCCTCACACCCGGCACCTACATCCTGAAGCTCAAAACCGTGGTCTCAACGGGTGATAGCGTCGTAGCCCTCAGGGTGGTCAACCTCGGAACCGTCGGGGTTAACGAAAGGGAAGATGCTCCCCTACCCCTCAGGGTTGAAGGGAGAAGCCTTTACTACCCCGGAAGGTACGAGATCTACGACGTACGTGGGAGACGGGTTTTCTCCGGCAGTGGGAAGACGACTCTGCGCAGGGGGGTTTACTTCGTAAAGGTCGAGGAAAGGAGCCGTAAGGTGATGGTCAGATAGGCGACCGGTACGGGCTTCTCCAGTATAATAGCCGCTTATGGACGAGATCATAAGGAAGGTGGAAAGCGAGTACAGAAGGGAGGACCTGCCCCTCATAAAACCCGGAGATACGGTGAGGGTCCACTGGCGTATAGTTGAGTTCCGAAGGGATAACAAGACGGGCGCCGTAGACGTAAGGACGAGGGTTCAGGTCTTTGAAGGTGTGGTGATCGCCCTTCAGGGTAAGGGTCTGAACCGTAAGATAGTGGTGAGGAAGATCAGCCACGGTATACCCGTTGAGAGGATATTCCCCCTGCACTCCCCCTACCTTGAGAAGCTGGAAATCGTAAACCGTGCGAAGGTGAGGAGGGCCAAGCTCTACTACCTGCGCCATAAGGTCGGTCGTGCGGCCCGTCTCAAGATCATCCGTGAGCATAACAGAAAGGGGTAAAAGAGGGGAGAGAAGGGCCGAAGACTTTTTCCGGCTCCGGGGTTTTGAGGTTCTGGCGAGGAATTACCGTAAGCTTTCGGGTGAGATAGATTTAGTACTGAGAAAAGACGGAATAATCTACTTCGTTGAGGTAAAGACCCATAACGACACCTTCAGGGCAGAGGACAGGATAGACGACCGGAAACTCCGGAGGATGTGGCTCACGGCTGAGGCCTACCTTTCGGAGTACGGTACGGAGGACGTGGAGGTACGTTTCCTGCTAACTACGGTTTCAGAAAAGGGGATAAAGGTGGTGGAAATTAATGAAGGGCCCGTTTGAGGACCTGCTATCTTTTCTCGTCTCTCTGTCACCCTCCCGTATAACGTTTAACCTCAACGTCTCCACCGTCTACGCCGAGGGCCTGAAGGCGGAGGGGCTGGACATCGCCGAAGTATGGGATACCCTGCAACTTGAGAGTGGAGAGAGGTTAGAGTGCTGTGGCAAGAGTTACGACGGCACGAGGATAAAGGGGAGCTTCTATCCGGGGGTAAGCGTACACCTGAGGAGGCCCCTTTCGTGGTACAGGGGGACGGTTGAGGCCTTCGCCGTACTTTACGACGTCGGGGACGTGGTCGTTGTGGAAGGCAGAAAACGTAAGGCCTACAGAGGGAGTTTCCGGGAAAGGGGGCAGCTGAACCTGTACAACTGGCGGTACGTGGACCTGCCCGGTGGTGGTATGTTCTACCTCCCGGTTCCGAGGGGAACGCGCCGGTTCGCCCTTTTACCTTCCTCTTTTGTCCGACTGAATTTCCCCACCGGGTACAACGTTCTGGTGCGGATATACGAGAGGTTGGGTGACTGGAAGACGGCCGTAATAAATGCGGTCAGGGATAGGGGTGTGAACGTAAGGAGTCCCGGTGCCAGAGCCTTCAGGGTCGGAAAGTACCTTGTGAAGGTCGTCGGGGAAGATCTCCTTATAGTCCATGAAAGGAGGGCCATCTTCCGTGTCCTCTACGAACGTTTCCTTCAGGAGGATATACGGACCCGGCGCCTGCTCATGCCCCTGAGTGTTGGAGACGTGGAACCGGAAAGGGCGGCCGCCCTCCGGAGGGTAGGTTTCCGGATACGGAACGGTAACGTGGTTGAGGTGCCGGAGTTCCTCAAGGTGGTTGATCCGGCGACCCTGTCGTCCCTGTTGGAGAGCATCAGCGGTACGGAGAGGAGGGAGGTACTGGCCCGGAAGGTGGCCGAAGTACTTGCGAAGACTACCACCGTGGAGCCGGAGGACCTCGTAATAAGCCTGATGATGTGTAATAACCCCTATCAGGACCCGGACGGCAACGTTATAGTCCGCAGGATAACCCTTGAGGATCTGGACGAGTTGCTCCCGTGATCCTGTGTACCATTTCCGTGGAGATAGAAGGGCGCTCAGATGCGTTTTCAAAATCCGTGAACCGTAACTAAATTTTTTCAAGAATAGCCACTATTTTGGATCCGTCCATTACGTACCTCTTCTTCAGGAGGTCTTCGTACATTTTGAGGATCCGGCAGGAGAATTTCTCAGATATCTTCCCGAGATGATCGTACGTCTCTACGTGGATGACTCTGAATAACTTTTCAAAGGGTTTAAGACTAACCCCTCTACCTCTTCTGATATAACCTGCCGTAGGAGAGAGATAATCTATATAGGCCGATATCCTTTCGTATTGGAGCGGTTTATCTATCAATCCCATACTCATGAGATGCTGGTTTATTCTGTCGTATGTCGGATTCCTTGCACCTCTTATACGGGTGATGATCCTCTTGACCCCCTTTACCGGATTCATCCAGCGTATGAGGCCATTCAGAATAAGGAACTGGTACCAGAGTATCGGATTCGTGGAAAACCTGAAGTTAGGCTCGTGGTTTATTACGACCTTACCACCTACCTTGAGTATACGGTACACCTCTTCTGCCACTGTGTGGAGATCGGGTAGATGATGAAGTACCGAGTTGAAAACTACGATATCAAAAGTGTTTTCTTTGAAGGGCATGGATAAGGCCGAAGCGTTTATATAATGGCACTCCGGACATCTATTCCTGGCAATCTTGAGCATCCCGGCTGACACATCTAACATGTAAAACCTATCTGCAGATACGAGATCTTTAACCGCCCAGTATACGAATCCGCTACCTGCTCCCGCATCTAATACGGTCATGCGCTTTTTGTACAGATTCATGAAGATACTTCTTATCCTCTCCCGCTCCTTTCCAAATATCTCCGGATGACGATTGTCGTACAAACCCGCCGTTAAGTCGTGAAATATCCTGTTTACTTCCTCAACAATACGATCTCCGTCCATCGTACACCATTCTAAGGCGGGTGTATGTACGTTTCCTCAGGTTAACACGTATCACAACTGCCACTCGGCTTTTGCCTGCGACAGCCCTTGTCGTCGCAGACGTACCCCGGCGGGGGACGGAGGCCAACGTCCTTGATCCGGAGGACGTACCTGACCCACTCACCGGCGAGGGGGTGGTTGAAGTCCACCAAAACGGTGTCCTCCTTTACCTCAAGGATGGACATGGCTATGGGTTCTCCCGTCTCTTCCTCCCTCATATACAGCACCTTTCCGGGTACAAGGGGGACGTTTCCGAACTCCGACCTCGGTATCTCCCTGACCAGGTCCTCCCTGAACTCACCGAAACCCTCCTCCGGGGAAAGCTCCACCACTGCCTCGTCCCCCACCCTCTTCCCCTCAAGGGCGTCCTCTATTCTGGGATGTACGTGTCCGAAGCCCTGCCTGTAAACGAACTCCCCCCTATCAACGAGCGTCCCATCTTTAAGGTAAAGCTCGTACTCCACGGTGATGTAGCGGGTGGGATATACGACGTCAGGACCGGGGGCCATGTTCCTCTCCGAAGACTTCCTTCAGGGCGTCTTCAACGTGGTCTATAAAGACGAACTTAAGGCGGCGTTTTATGTGTTTGGGTACGTCCTCAAGGTCCTTGGAGTTCCACGAGGGCAGGAGGACCTTCTTTATGCCGGCCCGGTCCGCCGCGAGGACCTTCTCCTTTATTCCTCCCACGGGCAGGACCTTGCCGCGGAGGGTTATCTCCCCCGTCATGGCTATGTCCGGAGGTACTTTAAGGCCGAGGGCGAGGGAGTAGAGGGCTATGAACATGGTTATACCGGCGGAGGGGCCGTCCTTCGGTATGGCTCCGGACGGTACGTGGAGATGGATGAAACCCTTGTCCCAGAAGTCCGGCTGCAGGCCCCTCTCGTAGGAGTACCTGCGGGCCAGGGTTAAAGCGGCCTCGGCCGACTCCCTCATCACCTCGCCGAGCTTACCCGTCAGCTTGAAGCCCTTCTCTCCGGGTACTCTCAGGGCCTCAACGAAGAGTATTGAGCCGCCGGTGGGGGTCCAGGCCAGGCCCGTCACCACGCCGACCCGTGCCTCCCTCTCGGCCAGCTCCGGGTAGTACTCCGGAGGTCCGAGGTAGTCGGGGATCCTCCTTTTGGTAATCTTCATCTTCCCGCACTTCAGCTTCCCCTCCTCTATCTGGAGGGCTATGCGGCGGAGGATCCGGTTGATTTTGCGCATCAGCTCACGGACTCCGGCCTCCCGCGTGTACTCCTCCACTATCCGGGCTATGGCCTCCCTCGTGAAGGAGATGTCGCACTCCGTAAGGCCGGTCGCCTCCCTCTCCCTGGGGATCAGGAACTCCTCGGCTATGTGTATCTTCTCCTCAAGGGTGTAGCCCGGTATCTCTATCACCTCCATACGGTCCAAGAGGGGGGGCGGTATGGTCAGGGTGGTGTTGGCCGTGGTTATGAAGAAGACTTTGGAGAGGTCAAAGGGCAGGTCAAGGTAGTGGTCCTTGAAGGAGTGGTTCTGCTCCGGGTCCAGGACCTCAAGGAGGGCGGAGGCCGGGTCTCCCCTCCAGTCCGTACCGAGCTTGTCTATCTCGTCTAACATCATAACGGGGTTGTTCACCCCGACGTCCCTCAGGGCGGATATTATCTTGCCCGGAAGGGCGCCCACGTACGTACGGCGATGGCCCCTTATCTCGGCCTCGTCCCTCACCCCTCCGAGGCTTATCCTTATGAACTTCTTGTTCAGGGCGCGGGCTATGGACTTTCCGAGAGAAGTTTTACCTACACCCGGGGGACCCACGAAGCACAGAATGGGGGCCTTACCCTTGGGGTTCCTCTTGCGTATGGCTATGTACTCAAGGATACGCTCCTTAACTTTCTCAAGGTCGTAGTGGTCCTCGTCCAGGACCTTGCGGGCGTTGGCGAGGTCCATGTTATCCTCGCTGCTCTCCAGCCATGGGAGTTCAAGGATCCACTCAAGGTAGGTACGTATGACGTGGTACTCCGGCGAGGCGGAAGGCACTCTCTGGAGTCTCCGCAGCTCCCTCTCAGCAACCTTCCGTACCTCCTCGGGCAGGGCCTTCTTCTTGAGCCTCTCCTCCAGTTCGGCTATCTCGGACTGCTCGTCGGCTATGCCCAACTCCTTCTGGATGGCCTTGAGTTGCTCCCGCAGGTAGTACTCCCTCTGGGCCTTCTCCATCTCCTTCTGGACCTCGCGCTGGATGCTCTGGGCGACCTCGGCTATCTCTATCTCACGGGTCAGGTAGGTCAGGATCTTCTGAAGCCTCTCTTTAACGTCAACCGTGGCCAGAATCTCGTACCTCTCCTCCGGCTTCATGTTCTGTATGAGGGAGGCGAGGATGTCGGCCAGGGCGCCCGGTGTGGGGGCGGACGCGAGGGCGTTTATGACCTCCTGCGGTATCTTGCCGTATTCTGCGAGCTTGCGGGCGGCGCTCAGAACGCTCTCCTTTATGGGCTGGAGTTCGGTCTCGTCGTACTCCGGCTCCTCAAGGACCTCAACCCTTCCCTTCAGGTAAGGCTCAACCTGCGTTATCTCAAGGAGGCGGATACGTTTTATTCCGCTGAGGACGATGCGGATGTTCCCGTCGGGGAGTCGGTTCATGCGGACTATGACGGTGGCCGTCCCTATGGGGTAGAGATCGTCCATAGACGTGGCTTCGGCGTCGGGGTCCTTCTGCATGAAGGTGGCTATTATCTTAGGCTCTACCGGGGTGGCGAGGATGTCGTTTATGAGCCTCTTGGACCTTTCAACCCCCACCAGAACGGGGGCGGTTGAGAACGGAAAAATAACCCCGCCCTTGATGGGCAGGACGGATATCTCCTCAGGTATGTCTATTTTTGGCAACTGCATGGCTCAATCCACTTTTATCTCTATCTTCCTCTTCTTTTTTGGTACCCTTACCTCTAAAAGACCGTTCTCGTACCTGCTCGTTATACCCTCAACGTCAACCTCTGCGTCAAGGCGGATGCGCCTCTCAAAGGGTCCGAAGTAGATCTCTGCTATGTGGTATATACGCTCCTCGGGTCCCTCCGGCTCGGGTCTGTACCCTTTCAAAATCAGAACGCCGCTGTCGTATATCACCTTGAGAGACGACCTGTCCGCACCTCCCACCGCAAGGTATATGACGAACTCGTCCTCAGTTTCGTAGGCGCTTACCGGAGGCCTGTAAACGCGGTAGGACCCTCCACTCGTTATGCTCCCCAGAAGCTCCTCAAACTCCTCAAACGGATCCCGGAACATATCACTTCAGGCCGAAGGCGACGAGAACCTTGATGGCGTCTCCGCTCTTGAGATAGGCGGGTTTACGGAGCCTCCTCTTCCTGTTCTTGCTCTTTTTGGGACCCAGGTTGTGCCTGCGGCCGCTCCGGGCGTGCTTTACCTTGCCCGTGGCCGTCAGTTTAAACCTCTTCGCAAAAGCCCTTTTGGTTTTTACCTTTCCCATAGGCGGCTATTTTACTGTAGAAAAATAATCGGCGTGCCGGAAACCTCACATGCCCGTAGCGTAGAACACGCCGATCCGTACGCCGACCCTGACGTTGTCCTTTATGGTCCAGGTCGTCCTGTAGTTTCCGAGGTCGGGGTCGTATCCCTCCTCCCTATAGGTCAGGCCCGGCACGTAATCAAGGAAGAACCCCCCACCTACACCC
>WFXS01000086.1 GCA_015490465.1 Caldifarciminota bacterium | reverse complement strand
TCTCAACCTCGCTGGCATCCCACCCCCTCTTCTCCATCAGAAGCGCCCTGATGGCCTCAAGGGCTGCCAGATACGCTATTCCGGATGCCGAAGATACGTATTTCACATCCTCGTAAGCCCCTATATCCTCATCCACACCCGCCTGCTTCAGCATCTCCCTCGCATTCTGCAGGTACCTCTTTGAGAGGTTCAGGACATCTTCAGAACTTTCAAGGGATGCGGTTTTGGGCATAGGCTCTATTTTACGGCCGGGGGATAAACCCCTCCTTAAGGCCTACCTCCAGTCCCTCCAACACCTTACTTTTGACCTTCCCCTCTCCCTCGGCTACGCAGAAAAGATCGTATTTTCCCTCGTCGTTCAATACCCACACCTCAATAGCCTCCTCCTCCGGATACACTATCCAGTACTCCCTAACCCCGAACTTTTCGTAGATGCCCCTCTTAACGACCGTATCTCTCCGCACTGTAGCAGGAGAGATTATCTCAACGACCAGATCGGGAGGCCCCATTATGGCCTTCTCGCCTATTATTCCAAGCCTCTCCTTGGAGATGAAGACTATGTCCGGCTGTAGAACGTACCTATCCCCCAAGACTACGTCTATAGGGGCGTAGAAAAATTCCCCATCTTTCAGGAACCTCGCCAACACTAAGGAAATCCTCCTTGATATAGCCTGATGCCAGGGTGTAGGCGCGGGCATCTCGTACAACCTCCCGTTTATGACCTCATAGCGTTTGTCGTCTGTAAGGCGAAGGTAATCCTCGTAGGTCCAAACTTTCTTTTTAGGTTTTTCAACAACGGCCTCTCTCATTTTAACACCTCCTCAACCTTGACCTTTAGACCTTTAAGGACGCAGGAGGAGACCTCCCCCCTTTCAACCGCGAAAGCGTGCAGAACGTATTTGCCATCCCTTAAGCACCAGACCTCAACAACCTTATGTTCCGGATACACCAACCAGTACACTTTGACTCCATACCTCTCATAGAGTACGAACTTATCGTACCTGTCCCTTACGTAGCTCGTGGGCGATACTATCTCAACCACCAAGTCTGGTGAACCGAACAGACGACCCCTTTTGATATTCTTCAGGTTCTCGTTTGATATGAATAGAATATCGGGCTGAACAACCACAGTCTCGGAAAGGATTACGTCAAAGGGGGCGGGAAGAACTTCTCCCAGATTACCTTTATCGGAAAAGCCCCTCATGATAAGGAGCATTCTGGATATGATCCTTTGATGCTCAAACCCCGGTGCAGGCATCTCGTACAACCTCCCATTTATCAGCTCGTACCTCTTATCGTCTGTAAGTTTCAAGTAGTCTTCGTAGGTCCACACCTTATCCTTCGGTCTATCAACTACGGCTTCCTTCATTTCAGTACCTCCTCAACCTTTACCTTAAGGCTTTTTAAAACGCAAGACTCAACCTCACCCTTATCAGCGGCGACGGAATGCAGTACGTACTTACCGTCCTTCAGGCACCAGACCTCAATAACCTTTTCACCGGGCAAGACGATCCAATATTCTTTAATGCCGTGCTTCTCGTAGAGCCTGAACTTCTCGTACCTATCTCTCGCGTAGCTGCTCGGTGAGACCACCTCAACCACTAAGTCGGGGGGGCCAAAGAGACGACCCCTGACTTCGCTTTTACCCTGCCGGAAAACGATAACTATATCGGGCTGTAGGACGACGTTCTCCGAAAGTATAACATCCACGGGGGACGGTAAAACCTCCCATTTTGATTCGTCCTCCATCGGTAGGATCACCTTCATAAGCCTCTTAAGTATCCTCTGATGCTCCGTCGTTGGTGCGGGCATCTCTACTAACCTCCCGTTTATGACCTCGTACCGTTTGTCGTCCTCAAGGCGAAGGTAGTCCTTGTAGGTCCAAACTTTTCCTTCTGGCCTCTCCTTAACTGATACGGCCATATTTAACCTCCTTCGTCTCCGAATTATACCCCCGTAAAATCTTCCCCTTCACCCTCATTTGAAACCCCCCTTTAAATCTATCTCCAGCCCTTCCAACACCTTACCCTCTCCCTCGGACGCGCAGAAAAGCTCGTACTTCCCCTTATCGCTTAGAACCCATACTCGGAGATGGATCATGTCCGGCTGGAGGGCGTTCCTCTCACTAAAAGCCACGTCTAAGGGAGTATGCAAAATCTGTCCTGCTTCCCTCTTCCGGACAAAATCCTCACACCAAGAACGCGATATTCCTCAAGATGCCCTGATGCGAAAGGGTGGGTGTGATCAATTCCATCCGTCTATGCCCTCGTAGTGCTGGTCCTCACAGGTCCATACCTTTGGACTTCCCTCGCGCTCGTTCACGAGTTTTCCCGTAGAGCCGTTTTCCTGCCGTTCGTTGGATGTGCATACAGACCCCCGTTCTACTCAATAACGATACCGTACAGAGACGAGGAATAGCATCCCC
This sequence comes from Caldifarciminota bacterium, assembly GCA_015490465.1. Classification (GTDB taxonomy): domain Bacteria; phylum Hydrothermota; class Hydrothermia; order LBFQ01; family LBFQ01; genus JAADCS01. Next base: position 4,368 of record WFXS01000086.1, on the reverse strand, counting down.
TATCGTTTTAAACCTTCCTACAATTTTACGTACCTGTTCGCTCTCTGGAAATCATCCCGTAGAGGGCGGGCATCACGAAGAGGGTGGAGAGGATCAGGGTGGTGAGGCCTCCGAGGACGACTATGGCGAGGGGTCTCTGGACTTCGCTACCCGGCCCGGTGGAGAACACCAGGGGCAGCAGCCCAAGGGCAGTCGTGAGGACGGTCATGGAGACGGCCCTTAGCCTCAAGACGGTGGCACGGGAGACCTTCCCCTTCAGCTTCCGCACGTAGTCCATCAGGATTATGCTAACCTCCGTTGCTATGCCGAGGAGGGATATGAAGCCGATGGAGGCCGGGACGGAGAAGTTCTCACCCGTCAGGAGGAGGGCGAGGATCCCACCGCTGACGGCGACGGGCATGTTCAGGAGGACGAGGAGGGTCATGCGGATATCGTTGAGGGTGGAGAGTATCAGGACGGTTATGATGAGGAGGACGACGGGGATAACCATGGCGAAGCGGCGGGTCGCCTCCCTCTGAAGTTCGTACTGACCTCCCACCTCCACCACGTACCCCGGAGGCAGTTTCATCGCCGCGACCACACCCTCTATGTCCCTTACGACGCTACCCACGTCCCTCCCCTCCACGTTGGCCGTCACCGTGGCGAACCTGTGGAAGTTCTCCCTCGTTATCTGCCTCGGCCCGACCACCTCCTCTATCTCGGCAACCTCGTCCAACGGTACGACCACGCCGTCGTGTCCGAAGACGGGAAGGTGGCGTATGACCTCCTCCCGGTCCCTGTACTCCTCCTTCAGTCGCACAAAGATGTCCCACCGCCTCACACCCTCGTACACGCTCCCCACGGCCTTACCCCCTATGCCCTTCTCTACGAGGCGACTGATCTCGGCCACGTCTAAGCCGTACTTGGCGGCCCACTCCCTCTTTACGCTTATCCTCAACCTCGGCGTTCCACCCAACCTCTCCGCCCGTACGTCCGTAAGGCCGGGTACGTCCTTGAGCCTGCCGGCGAGCCTGTCGGCTATCCTCTGGAGGGTGTCCAAGTCCTCCCCTATCACCTTGATGACTATATCTCCCCTCGCCCCCTCCAAAAGCTCGTCCGTCGTCATCTTTATGGGCTGGGTGAAGTTGAAGGATGCTCCGGGTATGACCTCAAGCTTCTCCCTTATGCCCCTCTCCACGTCCTCCTGCTTGGCCCCTCTCTTCAGGATTACGTAGGTCTCTATGCTGTTGATGGGGTCGGTGTGGGCGCCCACCTCACCCCGGCCGACGCGGGAGGTGACGTACTTTACGCCGGGGACCTCCTTTATCTTCCGCTCTATCAGGAGGGCCATCCTCTTGGACTCGTCAAGGGATACGGCCGGGTGGAGGGCCGTACGGACGACGAGGGTACCCTCCCTCAACTCCGGTATGAACTCCGAGCCGACGGACCGGGCGGCCACTACGCTGGCGACGAGTAGGAGGAGGTATATGGCCCCCATAAGGAGAGGCCTGCTGTGCGCCCATCGGAAGGCCTTAAGGGCGAGCCGGAGGGTACGGTAGGGTACCCTGGGGGCCTTTACCCTATCCGGTAGGGAGATGTGGGCGACGGCGGGAGAGATGAGGAAGGCGTAGATGATGGAGCCGGAGAGGGCGGAGAGGACGGCGAAAAGGAGGGGCTTGAACATACGTCCCTCAACCCCCTGAAGGGTCATCAGGGGTACGAAGGTCAGGACGGTTATGGTGAGGGCGACGAGGACGGGGCCTATCACCTCCGATGCGGCCTCAACCACCACCTCCTTCCGGCTCCTGTTGGGGAACCGCTCCCTGTACCTCTGGATGTTCTCAACCACCACGATGGTGGCATCCACGAGGATACCGAGGGCTATGGCCAGACCCCCGACGCTCATAAGGTTTATGGACACGTTGAAGTACTTCATCAGGATAACGGCGAAGAGGAGGGAGAAGGGGAGGGATAGGACCACGGAGAGGCTCGTCCTGATGTTGCGAAGGAAGAGGAAGAGGACGAGTATAACCAGTACCACCCCCATGCCGAGGGCGGAGAGGACGGTATTGACTACGGCCTTTACGAGGCTCTTCTGCTCGTAGTAGGGTACGATCTTCACGCCGGGTGGGAGGACGGCGTTTATCTCCTCAATCTTCTTCTCAACGTCGGATATCACCTGCGAGGAGTTGGTGCCGTAGAGCTTTATGACCATACCGGCCACGACCTCGCCCTTGCCGTCCATCGTCTGGAGTCCCCTCCTTATCTCACCCCCTATGCGCACATCTGCTACGTCCCTTACGAAGACGGGGACACCGTCCTCAGCCTTGAGGAGGACCCGCTCTATGTCCTCAATCCCCTTCAGCATCCCCACGCTCCTGACGACCACCTCCTGCGAGTTCTTGACTATGAACTGGCCCCCTACGTTGGAGTTGTTGCTCTCAAGTTTCTCAACTATGTCCTTGAGGGTGACGTTGTAGAGCTTTAAGCGGTAGGGGTCTATGAGGACGTGGTACTGCTTTACGAACCCCCCGATGCTCAAGACCTCGTTCACCCCCGGAACCGTCATCAGGAGGGGCTTGACTATCCAGTCCTGTATCGTACGCAGTTCGTAGGGGGAGTACCTGCCGGTGGTGTCCTTCAGGAAGTAGAAGAGGACGAGGCCGGTCGCCGTTGATATGGGTCCCATCTTAGGCTCACCGAAGAGGAGTTTCTCCTTCGCCTCCTGCAACCTCTCCCCGACCACCTGTCTGGCCCAGTATATGTCCGTACCGTCCTTGAAGTATATCGTTATGAGGGAGAGGCCGAAGTTGGAGACAGACCTGACCTTAACGACGTTTGGAAGTCCCATGAGGGACAGCTCAAGGGGGTAGGTTATGAACCTCTCCACCTCTTCGGCCGAGAGTCCGGGCGCCTCCGTGAAGATCTGGACCATGGGAGGGGCCACGTCCGGTACGGCGTCAAGGGGCATGCTCCGGTACGCGTAGAAGCCGAAGGCTCCAACGCCAAGGGCGGCGAAGAGGACGAGGAACCTCCTCTCAACTACGAACTCAACTATCTTCCGCATGTTTCACCTCCCTCAATGCTCGTGTCCCTCACCTTCCCACTCCTTCTTCTCAATCTCCGCCTTTATGACGAAGGAGTTGCGCACAAACACCGTATCCCCCGCCTTCAGGCCGGAGAGGACCTCGTAGGCGTTGTCCCCGGCTCTGCCGATGGAGACCTTCACAGGTACGGCCACGTCCCCCTCCTTACGGAATACCACCGTATCCCCCTCAAGGGTATGGACGGCCTCCTTCGGTACGGCCAAGGGGACCTCAAAGGAGTCGGCCACTGAGACGTCCACGAACATCCCCGGCCTAAGGGAGCCGTCGTTCTTGACGGAGATGATGAAGGGCAGGAGGCGGGTCTCCTCGTCGGCCTCCGGTGATACGGAGAGGACCTTCCCCTTCAGGGCCAACCTACCTTCGGACGTCTCCCTCACGACATAGGCCTCCATCCCCCTGCGTATCCCCTCAACCGTATGGGGGTATGCGAGCGCCCTCACCCAGACCCAAGATAGGTCAAGGACGTCGTAAAGGGGTTCCCCCTTCTCAACCGCCTCGCCGGGGGAGACGTACTGTTTTCCTACGTACCCGTTAATGGGGGATACGACGGGGTACTCCGTCATACTCTGGTCGCTCTCTATCCTCGCTACCACCTCCCCCCTCCTCACCGGGTCCCCCGGAAGTTTGTAGGTTGCCTTTACGACGCCGGGGAACCTGGCCCGCAGAGTGGCGGCCCTCCTCTTGTCCTCCACCACCTCACCGGGGAACTTCCGGCTCACCTTCAGGAAGCCCGGTCCTACGATCCCCACCTCGGCCCCCGCCTCCATAACTTTCTGGACGGGTACGGCCGTCTCCCCTTCCTTATGCTCCTCCTCTGCCGTCCCGCTCCCCCCCGTACAGGAGAGGGCGAAAAGGAGCAGAAAAACCGTTTTAACTCTCATTTTCACCTCCTTAAGTCGGCGTTCAACAAGGCCTCAAGCTCGCTCAAGAGGGCGAAGGCCCACCTCTTCAGTTCGTGTCTCTCGGTGTAGGCCCCATAGAGGGCGTCAAGGGCGGAGAACACCTCCGTATAACCCACAGCACCCACCATGTAGGCCTTCAGGGTACTGGAGTAGGCCCCCTCAAGGGCGGGTATCTCCACCTTGTCTAACCTCCGCAACTTCTCCCTGACGGCGTTGTAGGTGCGGACCAGCATGAGGACCTCGCCATTTAGCCTCCCGTAGGTGAAGGCACTGTCCGCCTTCGCCCTCTTCAGAAGGTACCTCGCTGCCCCGTAGTTCCCCCTGTTGGTGTTGAAGAGGGGCAGGGGAAAGGATACGCCCTGTCTCTTATACACATCTGA
>WFXS01000085.1 GCA_015490465.1 Caldifarciminota bacterium | reverse complement strand
CTGAGGTTGAAAGTGAGATGGAGTACGTCCTGAAAAAGAGTGAAGACCTGTTGAAAAGCGGAGTTGGAAAGGTAGTATGGATATTCACGAGACCGAAGAAGGTGATGGTCTTTGAAAAAGGAAAAAAGGGTGTTATCCTTGATTGGGAGGACGACATTACGCTTGTTGAAGGGTTGAAGTTAGGACTGGACGAACTCTTGAAGCGGCTCTAAGATAGGAGGTAGTATGGGCGTGGCAGCTGCTGAAAGAACGAAGGAGAAAGATAAGCGAAAGGAAAAACTCTTAAAACTCCTGACCTACGAGGTCGTTAACGGTAAGCCTATATACTACCGTGGCTATAAGGACGTCCTCGCAGGCAAAAAAACCCCGGAGGAGGTCATGGGTAGCAGTACGCTGCAGGCCTTTGTGGTAAAAAGGCTGATAGTCTTTCTCGTGCAGAACTTTGAAGGAAAGGGGTACGAGGTACTCCCCCATGAGGTCGGAATTGTGGTAGGAAAGGGCAGTCGCAGGTCGCTTGACATAGCCGTATTCAAGAAGGGCGATGTGGATATTTCGGAGAAATACGCCGACGTTCCCCCTGTTGTGGCGATTGAAGTGGATGTGAAAGCGGAGGTTGAGAGTGAGGGGGATTTGGGATATATCATAAAAAAATCGTGGGATCTGTTGGATTTCGGAGTTAAACGGGTTGTATGGATTTTGACGTCCCCCCGGAGCGTGCTTATATTTGAGCCGAACGGACCAGCCGTAATTCTCAACTGGGAGGACGAGTTTGAGGTATGGGAGGGTGTTAAGGTCAGGCTTTCGGATCTCCTGAAAACGTAACCCCCAATAACTCAAAATGTACGCAGTAACGTAAGGGGGCGCCTACGCCCCCTATCTAATCGTTTTCACCTTCTCCACTCTCTCCCCTACCCTAACCTTCAGCATATACGCCCCGCGGGGCAGTTCCCTCAGGGGTACCTCGTACTCCCCGGCCGGTACGTAGCCCAACACCTTCTCGTACACCCTCCGGCCAGACGCCGAATACTCCTCTACGGCCACGTACCCGCTTCTTGGGACCCTTATCCTGACCCCCTCCTCCGTGGGGACGACCAAAGATCTGGCAGTCGTCGGCCTCTCCTCCACCCCCGTGGCGTTATCAAAGACGGCCACGAAGATGTCCACCCCACCGTAGGGGCTTCCGGAGTACCCCTCCCAGGGGAAGTCGGAGACGGCGTTCGTATCGGCGAACCCGTAGGCGACGAGGCGACCGTCCGGCAAAAGACCTATATCCGCCACCTCCTGATGCCCCGGCCAGGCGTAGTAGGAGGAAGCCCTTATCCGGTCCAGATCGGGGTAGAACTTCATAACGAAGCCGTCCTGATCCCCTCCCCAGTCCGTATCGTAGGCCGAAGGGGTCGTGGGGAAGTCCTGTATGTGGCAAAGACCACCGCCCACATAGACGAAACCGTTCTCATCAACCAAGATATCCGCCGGTGTCTCGTTGAAACCGCTCCAATAGCAGTTCGCCCACCGGGCGCTGTCCCCACCGAAGAAGGTTGAGACCTGGATCGTAGAGAGGTCCGGGGAAAGTTTTGCGACAAAGGCGTCTATCCCTCCGTTAAGGGTGTTGTCGTACCCACCGACGATGGGGAAGTCGGAGGAGTAGGTCGTGAAAGCCAGGTAGAGGCTGCCGTCCGGACCCGTAGCCATGGGGATGTGGGCGTTCCACGTGTAGCCGTCCGTACGGCTCCCACCGAGGTAGGTACTCGCCAGTATGGTGGAGAGGTCGGGGGAGAACTTCATCACGTATATGTCCGTAAAGCCCCCAGCAAAGGGCCTTCCACCGATAACGGGGAGGGTATCCACTGCAGTGGTGAAGGCGACGAAGACGTTTCCGGAGGGGTCAGGCGTCATACCGAAGAACTTCATGCCGTTGGCGTCGTCGTTCCTGTAGGTCCCGAAGTAGGTTGAGGCCATCAGGCTGCTCAGGTCGTTGCTGAAGATGGCTACGAAGCCGTTCGCACTGTCGGGTGATGGGGGGGTGGGTATCGCCCCGCCGACGATATCAAGTAGGGTGTCCGACTCGGTTATCCCCATCAGCACTACGTTCCCGGATGGGGTTATCTCCAGTCTTAGAGGCTCTTCATCTCCCCCGTAGGGGTTGGAGGTACTCCTCCCACCGAAGTAGGTACCTGCGAGGAGGGTGCTTAGATCCGAACTCAACTTGAGTATTACGACGTCCACACCCACCCAACTGTGGACGGAGGTGTCCCTGTACCCGCCCGGAGGGACGGCGAAGTCGTTGTCCGAGAAGGCCACAAAGACGTTGCCGGAGCTGTCAACTGCTATCAGGGGGTAGTAGCAGAAGAGAAGGCCGCAGTCCATCTCCTCACTTCCGGGGTCCCCTACGTAGGTGGCGGAGAGGATCTGGAGACTTGAGTTAAGGCGGAGGACGAAGATGTCCCCCCACAGGGTGTCCCCCTGGGTATTGTACCCGGAGGCGGAGCCGAAGTCAAAATCTCCGCTGTAGGTGTATCCGGTTATGTATACGCTTCCGTCCGGTCCTACGGCGAGGGAGTTGTGGGTCATGCCCTCATCGCGACTCCCACCGAAGAGGCGGGCGTAAGGCACGGAGCCGAGGTCGGGGTCTATGACCAGAGGCCGGGTGGGGTCGTATCCCCTTACGTCAAACCGGAGGGTGTTCCCATCCACGACGGGATGGACCTCAACCTCGTCCGTACCCTGATAGGCCCTTACGTTGGATATGGAGAGATTCCCCACGCCGATGCCCCCCTCGGAGACGCCTATGGGTCTATTGAAGGTTATCTCAACGTCTTCGGGATTCCCGCCGGGACGCACCACGACCTGAAACTCAACCTTACCCCCCTCGGTGGGCGTGAATACGAGGTCAACGTTCTCCCACACGTCGGCGTATCCGACCTGTCTGTAGGCGGGGAAGACCTCGGAGCCTCCGGAGGTGTGCCTGCTGACGTATCCGCCCGTTGGGAGGAGGCCCTGCGGCTCTCCGCCGGGAAGGAGGAGGACGACGTCCGCCACCCTTACGTACCCTCTGCGGAACTCTATGCCCTCCGGGAAGCTCCGGAGGACGCCACCCATATCGTAGAGGACGGGCGTAAGAACAGAGAGTATCAGCATAGGGAAGGATTTTATTTTCGGTTGTAACGCTCACACAAAGCCCTTTGCGGAGAGATCTGCAAAATGCGTATTACTTCAGAACTTTATCCGTATATCCGCCCTTATCTGGTTCTTACGGGTGAAAACTCCACCCTCGTAGTCGCCGCTGAGGTCGTAGATGTAGCTGAAGGTAGCCTCAACGGCGTTGCTGAACTGGTAGGTAGCGCTCAGGGTCATGTTGTCGCTCTTTCTTCTGGAGAGGGTGTCTATGTAGTTACCGAACTCCTCAAAGAGGTAGTTTATGGTTATATCCGTTCCCCTCATCGTCGTGTACTTGAGGGACAGGGTGAGCTGGTTCTTCAGGGAGAGTAGTCTGTTCTTACTCCACGGGAACCTTATACCGGCGAAACCGCTGAAAGTGTGGCTTACGGTGAAGTCGTAGTTGGTCTGGTAGGAGCGGGTTTCCAGATCGGTGGCGGAGTAGACCTGGCGGTTCGTCGTAACGGTGTAGGTGTACGTGAAGTTGAGGTTGGTGCCGTTCTTCAGGATGGCGTGGGGTGAGAAGTTGAAGGTGCGGGTCCTCCTTACCGTCCGGGGTTCCACCGTATCTCCGATCGTGGGTTCCCAGAGCGGATAGGAGGTGTACCCCCTCTCATCGGAGTAACTCACGGTGAAGTCGGAGGAGGCCACGAACTTGAAGTTTGAGATTATGGGCAGAGGTCTACCGTTGAGGGTCACGTCCGGAAATCTCCACGTTTCAGTAAGTATCCTTCTGGTCTGGTCGTCGCTCAGGTCTCTGCGATAACTCCCCCGCGGTGAGACCCTGTAGTTGCCGACGTTTATATCCGTGGACAGGTCGTAGTTGTGGGTCTCTCGCCACAGGGACCTCTGAGTATCCGTAACAACTACCTCCGGATTCAAAGAGATCCCAAACCGGTAAGCCCACGAAGCCCTGCCGAGGGCCGCGTAGTAGTTGGACGTGCGGCTGAAGGAGTAGTTGAAGCGTACGTTCCTCCATACCCGCGAGAGTCTGTCCATACCGTAAAGTATGGTGTGCATCGGCCCGGCTTTAGACAGAGCCGTGTCCTTACTCTTATCCCTTAAGTTTGCGGCCTTTGAGAGGAGGGTACCGGTCTCAAGGTTGAGGGTAAAGCCCACGCTCAGATCCTCGTTCAGATCCCGTACGTCAAAGCCCGTAAGGGCGTTCTCAGGCTTTCTGTTCTCGGAATAACCGTGTCTGTAGTTCACGGAAGGCCTCAGAAACCATATACTTCCGAGGTTCAAAGAGGCGGTAACGTTCTCCCTGAACTGACTCTCAAACCCCAGAATACTGTCTATGCTGGTTCTGAAGAGTTCAGGGTACCTGTAGTCCCCACGGCGGGATGCGGAGTACCCGAAGCTCAGAATGCCGGGTATAGGATCGTAGTTTATGCTCCCGGATAGGTTCCCCGTCCTGTCCGTACGCCGGGTTCTGGATCCCAGTACCTCCGTGAAACTGGACGTCCGGTTGTAGTCGTAGGATATGGAGTAGGACGAAGGGAGGAACCTGTACCTGCGCTCCTTCCACATGAACTCCCCCGTGGGCCTGTAGGAGTACCTGATACCGTAGTTTTCGGATACCGTGGAGTCCTTGGACTGGCCGGGGATATAGGAGAAGTCCGACCTCATTCCGTGGGTGAGTCTCCACGGGTCTATAAACCACTTACCCAGACGTCCCGTAGATCCCGTTTTGGAGAAGGAGACGTTGTAGGCCGTAGACTTACTCGTTGAAGTGAGTCTCCTGCGTTCCTCCTCGGACGTAACGGGAACGTCTAAGCCGGGGTAGAACTTGGGTCTGCGGTTGGAGAAGTTATAGCTCACGTTCAGGGGTAGGTTTATACCCCACGCCTTCGGGAAGAGGCTGTGGACGTTGAAGGTCGTGTTGAAGTTAAAACGGGCGGAACGGTACTGGCTGAGGTCGGTCGCGGACCTCGCGAAGTCCACCTGCTCAAAGTTCCCGTTTACGGAGGTCTGGAACAGGTCGGAGACGTTGAACCTCAGGGTTACGTTCCCGGCGTGGGCGGAGACCCTGACGGGATCTGTAAGTCGGAGCTCGTTTACCCACAGCTCTCCGGAGATGCGGTCGGGGGAGTCGTTGGCTATACCTATCCAGAAGAACTCCACCTCAAATATACTCGGATTACCCCTCACGCCGTACCGTCCGTTACTCCTGTAGTCGGGTGAGTAGTCCTTACCTTTAAACAGGACGAGACTATCAAGGGGGACCTTAACGTTTAGCCACCCGTCCCCCGTTATTCTCTGGCGAAACTCGTAGAAGTTCAACGAGTCCTTACCGAAACGTATCACGAGTGTAGGACGTGAGGCCGTCCTGTCCCAAACCCACAGGGATATTGACCTGTAGTTCACGAAGTTGTACTTGTTCCCTATGCGCTTACGGGAGAGTACGTAATCCCCCGGCTTTATCTCGTAGAGCATGGACATGGCTCCCTCGTCCTCAAGGGTGGTGGAACCGGCCTCGTAGTTGAGTTTCTCCTCAACGCCGGGGGGTGAAACGTAACCCGGCGTGGTCTTCCGGCTGACGAAGTTCATGGCGAGGTACTGGGAGGTGTCGGCGGTATCTACCTTCGGCCCCTCGTTTATCCAGGCGCTTCCCCCTATGCCGAGGTGCCAGAGGAAGAGGGTGTCCGTTCGCGTGAATCCGTACCACGTCAGTCTGTAGTAGGCTATACGGTCAAGGGATGGGTTACCGTAGACCCTCGTCGGTCTCCTCAGGGGTATGCGGAATAGCTTCCATCCGTTGTACTCGGCGAGAGGTGTCATGGTGTCTATATCTATGATGTAGGAGTAGAAGTTCTCGCTCATATCCAGCTGGAAGTTCCGGTTCAGATCTTCGGTCTCCATGTTGTGGTTCCCCTCGTACCGGTTTATATCAAAGGGGTCCGCCTTCGTGGGATCGGTTATGGTGTAGTCGTCGTTTCCCCAGTCTCCACCGGAGGGGTTACACCCCGCGTCCTCCCCCGGCACTCCGTCAAGACCCACGTCCTCTCTCGTCTCCGTGAACTGGTTGTCCCCGTCCAGATCCTCCGTGTTCAGGACGCCGAGACCGTAGAAGTTGCCATCGCAGGCACGGACGTACGCGTCCTCCGGTATGTTCGTACCTATATCAAATATCAGTACCCCACTCCCCCTGACGTACACCTCAACGTACTCCATATCCTGATAGCTCCTCTCCGTCCTCTCACCCATCATTATGGTCATGAAGTTGGGTATGCCGGGGATCCTCGGCTCGGCCACCAACCTTAACAACTGCTCCCGCTTAGTCCTGTCGTTCGGATCGTCAACGGGGAGTATGTCTCCCCTGACGGCCATGTACCCTGAGTACCACGATTGCCGGTTGGCCAGCACGGCCGTATCGGCGTGGGTAGTGGAGTCCAGAATGTAAGGCAGGGACCCGTGGATCCACCCCCTGTAATCGTAGATCACGAGGTTCGTGAGGTTATCGTTGATCTGGTCAAACTTATCAAGGTAGGTTTCACCCACGGTGTTGGGGTTGGGGAAGGATCTGGCCACCTCTCCGTCAACCTGAACCTCGCTCTTCTTTTCAAGGCTCAGGGGGGTGTGGGCGTTCAGAAAGCGGTTCAGGTAATCCATGGTGTGGTTGAACTTTACGGAGGCATCAAGGACACCGTAGCTGTTGGGTTCGGAGCCGAAATCCGGCCTCCTCTGCGTTGAGGCCACGGATTTGGACATGTAGTTGAGGTTGACTTTGAAGTTCTCGGAAATGTCAAACGTGGACGCCAGTCCCAGTATGGCCCTGCTCTGGCTCTGAAAGCTGTAGGCCGACCGGTAGTTTATCCGGATCTCGTCCGTCTCGTTGAGGGGAATCATGAAGTGTACCGTCCCCATACTGTAATCCACCCTGTAATCCCTGCCCTCCTCAAGCTTCTGTCCGTTCCTGAATATCTCTACGGAACCGTTCAAGACGCTCCCACCGAGGCTTATGAAAGCCTGCGGTTTCTTAAAGGTCAACACCATGTAATACTTTTCGGAGTAGTAGTTCCTCCAGTACTCCCGGTCCAGAAGGTATATCACGCTGTCCCTGTCGTTCAGTATCGTATCGGCAAAGGGCCAGAATCTGGGGAATATCAGGTATCCCCCCCCTTCCGGTCTCACGTCCAATACCCTGAAGTTAACCGTATCCGAACCGTTTATTACCGTGACTATGTCGTTTATGTGTCCGTCCCCGTCCGGATCAACGCCGAGAAGGGTGGAGAACTTTATACCGTTCTGTCCGATGGAGTCGTTCGCCGTGGGGTTGTCTCGGTAGATGTTGAAGGTTATGTCCGTGGGCGCAACGCTCGTGTCCAGTTCGTAGGGAAGGGTATATATGTTCTTGAGTTCAAGGAGGTTTATGTTCCTCGCACACGTCAGGGAAGTATCGGAGGAGGCCATCTTGTCCAGTTTCATCAGAAGCATGCGGATGGGATTGGTGCTGTCGGGGGAAGGCGGGACGTAGCCAACCTGAATGGTATCGGTGCCGTCGTTCTTAACTATGTTGTACACCGCCCCCAACCACCACAGGGAGGCGTCCGGTTGTTCAAGGAGCTGTACGACGTTCTTACTGTAGAAACGGTAGGAGGCCGGATCCATCTGGACGAACCTGCCGTCCACGAAACATCTCGTGGTATCGTCCGTTATTATGCCGAGGGTGTCCATCATATGGTAGGCTTTACCGTACACGTACGTGTTCCCCGTAAGGGTCTGGGGCCTGTAGAAGAGCAGGAGGTCCGCTATGTAGTAGTCGTTCGGGTTGTCCCCCGGGGGTATGAAGGGGGTTATGGGCAGATAGAAGAAGGTTTCCTTCAGGTAATCGCTTCCCCAGATCGTATCCGTGATTATCTGGGACTGGGCCTGGAAAACTTTGGTCTGGCTCTGACCCTTCTCCTTGGTCGCCACGGCCACTATTCTGGCCGGACCTAAGGCGAACCGACCCTTGAGACCGAACAGACCCGCCCCCGCACCGAGGGAGGAGTACGTCGTACTGGGGAAGTCGGAGACGTCTATATCCCCGGCCTGAAGACTCTGGACTATGTCGTCGTCCGTCCCGGTGTAGGATAGGAGTATCTTCTGACGGTTAACGTCCGTCGCCTCCGAGTTGTGGCGGACCTCCACCTTGAGACGGTCGGTTATCTGCCCGGTTATCGTAACGTTAAGGGTCTGCTTCATGTTTATACCGGGGACGTTGCTCATCTGGTAGGTATTGTTCAGGTTCTGACCGCCGGGACTCAGGAGATCCTCCTTGAACCCTCCTATGGATATGGTCTGCTCCCCCCTGAGGGTTACCTTGCTCACGCCCTCACCGAGGAATCTCCAGCGCCGGGGTATATGTACGGGTATCTCTATGTCGGGAACCAGGCCGGATATGGCCTGAGATGAGGAGGTGTCGTAGGCGCTTACGGTGGTTCTCTTGAGGTACCTCAGGAGGTTTATACCGAAGAACTCGTCTAAGGAGTACACCCGTACGGTGTCGTATGTCCCGAAGTAATCGTACCCTCCATAGACGCCGGAGGAGTCGTAGGTGTAGGTGTAGGAAAAGCTCTCCTCAAGTAAACGCCGCGTAAAGTAATCTTCGGAAGAGAGGAGTAACCAGACCACCTTACACGAACTCTATACCATCAACGCTCCTGACGACGCTTCCTCTGTAGAGAAAATCTATCTGTCTCAGGGCGAAATGGTAGTCCCCCTCGTTCAGGGCGGATACGCCGTCCATAGGGACGACAACCTCGTACCATCTAAGGGCGGCCGAACCGGCCGTATGCAACACGCAGATGTTGGCCACAGTCCCCACCACAACGAGCCTCTTAACACCTTTAAGGCGGAGCAGGTGATCAAGGGAGGTCCCGTAAAAACCGTCGTACCTGAGTTTCTTTATGAGTACGTCCCCCTTCCGGGGTTTCAACTCCTCCACTATCTCAGCACCCCACGTACCGGCTACGGCGTGCCTTCCCCAGATCGCGAACTCGGGGTCGTCCTCGTCGTGCCAGTCCTGAGTGTAGAACACGGGTACACCGGCCTTCCGGGCCCTGTCAAGTAAACGGGCTATGGCCGGTACGGTTTTTGGGGCGTCCGGTACGAAAAGCGCCCCATTAGGGTGTACGAAGTCGTTCTGCATGTCCACCACTATCACCGCACTCCCCTCCGCCGGAACTTCCAGCCTATCCTTCACGCTGTACTCCGCCATGGAAGGGTATTATACTGCTGAACGTTAACGATATTCAAGCCGTCTAATGGTAGTATCGTCCTGCTATCGGCAAGGCCCTGAAGTACTATGGGGAAAATACACACTTACACGCACACCAATTCACTTTAAAATTTAACCCTATTTTTATTCTATCACCTCGCCCATCCGTTCGCCGAATACCTCTGCGCCGGAACTCCACTTTAAACTACCTTCCATGAAGTTTCTGACGGCGGGTGTTCCCCTATCCTCCCCGAAGTCCTCCACGGAAGCCGGACTGATGAGGGTGCGTGAACTGGGACTTGACGGGATGGAGCTGGAGTTCGTCCGGGGGGTGAGGATGGGGGAGAAAAAGGCGGAAAAGGTGAGAAAACTGGCAGGAGAACTCGGTCTTACCCTGACCGTCCACGCCCCTTACTGGATAAACCTGTACGCTCGTGAGAGTGATAAGCTGGAAGCGTCCATAAAACGCATATACGATTCGGCCCGTATAGGGTACCTCGCCGGCGCCCGCGATATAGTCTTTCATCCAGCGTACTACCTCGGGGACGACCCGAGGAAGGTCCACAGGCAGGTACTCTCCATACTTAAAGATCTGACCGCCCGGCTGAGGGACGAAGGGATAGACGTGATACTCAGGCCAGAGACGACGGGAAAGCCGACGCAGTACGGCTCCCTTGAGGAGGTCCTTGAACTTTCGGCGGAGATAGAGGGAGTACTTCCGTGTATAGACTTCGCCCACATACACGCCCGTGGGGGTGGAATTCTCCTTAAACCGGAGGACGTGGCACGGGTACTTGAGAAGGTACGGGAGTATCTGGGGGATAGAGGTTTAAAGAACCTGCACGTACACATGT
>WFXS01000084.1 GCA_015490465.1 Caldifarciminota bacterium | reverse complement strand
GTATAGGCCAGACGGCCATATCCATTGGCATGGAATCCGTACTCGGTAACCCCGGTATGAGCATATACGAGGACGGCACGCCCGCATCCCGCGAGCCGAGGGACAGCTTCGCCATAAAGATCTACAGGCCGGATTCTTCCTCCTTCACGGTCATAGATGCCGCTGCCGGTGCCATATTCCCCGACAGGACATCGGGCCTTGAGAACTCCGGAATAGTGATAGCCCGCGACAGGGAAACGGGCTTCTCGCCCACCGCACACGTGACCAACGTGGGGACGGATACGCTCTATAACACGCAGGCCGTTCTGACCATACGCAGGAAGTACAGCGGTCTTGTCCAGTACAGCGATACGGTCGTTGTTCCGGCGATTCCTCCCTCATCCTACGCCTCCGTCTCCTTCGCCAGCGTAGACTTCTCCACCTTCCCCGAGGACTACTACACGGCCTTCCTGCACGTAAGGAACATGGACGACCTCAACCGGACCAACGATACCGCGAAGATAGAGATCCAGATGATAGATTGGGCGGCAGAGGATACCGTGGCATGGGTAGACCTGCCCGCCGTAATGGCTACACCTCTATCTACCAGATGGCTCAGTGCCGGTGGTGGCTGGATGGTTCGGTTTGACTTCGGTTACTACCCCTACAGGATAGATACCGCCGTCCTGATGATGGCCGGATGCTCCTCCACGAACCCCGGATGTGGCCCCATAACGGCTCCCGTTTTCCTGGCAACGGAAGGTTCTGCTCTTGGAACGGTGCAGGACACCATAGGTTCATGGACGGTTACGGTTAACCCCGATACGGCCTACGTTATACCCATCCCTGTCGGTGCCACGGTCAACGGCCCCGTACTTCTGGCCTTCCTTCAGACGGACAGCCTCGGCCCGTCCGTAGTGGTGGATACCTCCAAACCCTTCTCCCTCCAGACCTTTGAGTCCACCAACGGCATAACCTGGGGTCCCTACAGGGACAACCGCAGTACGGATTTTGCCTTCTACATCGTCGGACAGAGCCTCCAGAACACCGGAGTGTCCGAGAATACGGCCAGAAACAGCCTCCTCATCAGCCGGAACGGTATCATAACCCTCGGCAGGGTAACGGACGTGTCCGTGTACGATAGGACGGGTCGCCGCCTGTTCAACGGCAAGGTTGACCGTGTCATACTGACGGACTACCCGGATGGCGTTTACTTCATCAAGGTTGACGGAAGGGTGTTCAAGGTGCTGAAGAGGTGAGACGCCTCTCAGTACTTCTGGTACTTCTGGGGGTGGGGTGCGAGGATATGACCCCACCCCCTTCCGTTCCTCCCCTTTACGTGAGCGCCATGCTCGTCGTCGGGGATACCGTTCAGTACGTGTTCGTAGACAAGCCGAGAAGTCCAGAGGAACCCCGTGGTAAGGGGCTAAAGGATGCCCGCGTTTCCGTATCTGACGGAGATACGATCTACACTTTCTCCCCGGTATACACGTCCATAAGGGTACTCAACTTCGGGGATACGACGATAAAGGAGGACAGCGTATGGCTCTTCGTTTCCTACTTCTCACCTCGCCCCCTCACCACGTATTCCATAACGGTTTCTTACGAGGGGGATACCGCACGGGGAACCACGACCACACCCGACACCTTTCCCGTTTTTCTGGTGCGTTTTAACCCTTCGGACTCTTCGTTCTCCATCGTCGTACCCGGAGACACGGTATATCTCCCCCAGGACTCCACCGTCCTTGCCCTGTGGAAGGCCGTGAACGGTGCCGCTTTTTACTACGCCTTCGTTTACAACCACGACAAGAGGGACAGTATTACCCTCTTCCGTCCGCCCCGTTACCTGTTTATCTCCCTTCCCGATTCAAGCCTCTTTCCGGGTGTTCCCGACAGCCTCAGGGCGTTTCCCCCTTTCGCCTACTACGAATCTCCAGCGTTTGAATGGGGTGACGGGAACTACGCGGTAAAGGTATGGGCGCTCAACGAAGATAGGTACAGGTGGGGAATGTTAGACGAGGGAAACCTCACCAACGCTGAAGGCTTCTTCGCCGCGGTCTCCCAGACTGTGGTGGTCGTACCGGTAATTTTCGGATCGGTCAAGTAGGTATCCTTACTTCTTGCGATACTACTCAGCCTCAATCAACTCTTCCGCTCTACGTCTTGCCCAGCGATCCGCCTCAAGGTATTCGTCAAAGGTTTCGGTATCCCCGTAGGGGTTTTCGTCCATAACCCTCTCAACGACGTCGGTTATCCCGTAAAAGGGTAGTTTCCCATAAAGGAAGGCGTACACGGCCACCTCATTAGCGGCGTTCAGAACGGCCGGGTACGTACCGCCGAGCCTCAAGGCCCTGTAGGCGAGGGACAGGGCGGGGAAACGCTCCGTGTCCGGCATCTCAAGTGTGAAGACCACATCTTCGGCGTCGGGAGGCAGGTAGGGGGGAATATCAATCTCAACCCTCTCGGGATATGTCAGGGCGTACTGGATGGGTATGCGCATATCCGGGCGGCTCACGTGCATCTTCAGGCTGTTGTCCTTCAGGAGCAGTATGGCGTGGATGGCCGACTGAGGATGTATCCGTACGTCTATAGCATCCGCCGGCAGGTCAAACAGGAAGTGGGCCTCTATCACCTCAAGACCCTTGTTCATGAGTGTTGCCGAATCTATCGTAATCTTTGCCCCCATCCTCCACGTCGGATGCTTTAAAGCGTCCTCTGGCCTCGCCCTGGCTATCTTCTCCTTCGGCCACGTCCTGAAGGGTCCCCCGGAGGCCGTTAGTATGAGCTTCTTAACCTCCTCCCTCTTAACCCCGTTCAGGAGCTGGAAGGCGGAGGAATGTTCGGAGTCTATGGGTACGAGTTCGCCGAGATGGGCCACCTCTTTGACGAAAGGACCGAAGGCAACGAGGGTTTCCTTATTCGCAAGGGCCACCCTCTTTCCCTTTTTCAGGGCCTCTATCGTGGGGAATACGCCTATTATTCCGTTCGTGGCGACGACCACCACGTCCACATCGTCGGCAGAGGCCACCTCAACCAGTCCTTCCTTTCCGTAGAGGGGTTTCACTCCTTCGGGCGGCTTCGCCTTCCCCGTTATTACGACGTACCTCGGCTTGAATTCCCCGTAGATCTTCGCCAGAGCCTCCGTGTTGTTATGGACGGAGACGCCCACGAGTCGGAAGTCCTTTAACCTTCTGAGGACGTCAAGGGTCTGCCTCCCTATAGAGCCGGAGGCGCCGAAGAGGGCAACGTTTCGCATTACGTTATTCTACCGGAGAGTTTTGCACAAGTACAATTTTACCGGAGTTAATTCTGGTCTAAAATGCTGATATCTCATGTTGATGTTGATGCTGAACCTTTGGGCGCACTCCGAAGACGTGAGATCGTACCAGCAGAGGTCAAACCCTGCTGATGTAAAGCTCCTTTCGGGAGGCCCGGACGGTTTCGGGTATACTTACCTCTCCACACAGGATGGAGATAGTGGCGTAACTTTCAACTGGGTGGAAATCAGGGATACTGCCAACGACCTCCGTCTCGCGGACGACGATTTCACGTACATTCCCCTTCCTTTTTCCTTCCCTTTCTACGACACGACCTACGATACCGTAACGGTAGGTTCCAACGGTCTGGTATACTTTGAACCCTATTACATCGGAATGGGTAACACCTCGCTGCCGAGTAGCGCCTACGACGGAGGAGACATCATAGCCGTATTCTGGGATGATTTGAGTCCACAGCCTTACGGAACGGGGTCGGTTTACTTTAAAAGCTTCACCGATTCTGTGGTGATTGAATGGGACAGCGTACCAATTTACGGACAGACTACGTACAACACGTTTGAGGTTATACTCTACGCGGATGGTAGAATAAAGATGCAGTATCTGTTCATGAACTTCGCGTTATCGGATGCTACGATCGGTATTCAGGATTCATCGGCCGTTGACGTCAATCCCACGTGGTACCTCCAGTACGTTTATAACGGTTCTCCTTCGGGTCACGTTCCCGATAGCGGAACGGCAGTTCTATTCGTATATCCCACCCCTACGGAAGTATCTGAAAATGGGAAAGACGATACCTCCCCGTCTCTGCGGGTTGTAGGCAGGACGCTTTACGCCCGGAGTGGTTCCGTTTACGATGCTACCGGAAGACTCATATCTTCGTTTAAAGGTTCCTGCGTCTTGCGATCAAGGGGAGTGTTTTTCGTGAAAGCGGAGGGACAGGTATTCAGGGTAATTGTGCGGTAATCCCCGTCCGGTCACCGCAGGGTGTACAACTCCAGAAACCTGTCTATCACCGCATCCCACGAGAACAGATGGGACCGTTCCAGAGCCTTTCTGCCCATAGACACGCGCAGATCGTCGTCAAGGAACATCCTCTCTATGGCCCGTGAGAGGGGTTCGGGGTCGTCCGGAGGAACGAAGAGGGCGGTCTCAGGGGTCGCCACCTCGTTGTAACCCGGTATATCCGTCACGACAACCGGCCTTCCGCTGGCAAAGGCTTCCAGTAGCACTATGCCGAAGGCCTCCCCACCTTTCGCAGGGAAGACGGCGAAGTCGGAGGAAGTGTAGAAGCGGGGAAAGTCCGGATCTCCCATCGGGACATTATCGTAAAGCATGACGTTCCCGTGTCTCTTCACAGCATCAACGACCCTGTCCTTCAGTGGACCGTTTCCCACGACGACGAGTTTGTACCTGTCCCTGAAACCTTCTAACCTTTCAGACAGGATGTCCCACGCGTCCATGAGGGTATCAACCCCCTTGCGTACGTCCAACCTCCCGACGAAAAGGGCGGTTTTCCGACCGTCCGCGATCTCCGGAAGGGGAGAAAGATCGGGGCGAAATACGGACGTATCCACGGCGTTGGGAACCACCTTCACACCGCTTATTCCGAAGATCTCTTCCATCTCCCTCGCCGTTGACCTCGTGGGCGCCGTAAGTACGTGGTGGGCCTTTACGAGGGGCGATAGGATCCTGCCGGCCACCTTAAACGTAAGACCGGGATCCATGCGCTTGCTGTGGAACGTACCTACCCTCCTTATCCGGGGGTCTATTCGGGAGACGAAGGTCGTGGAGAGCATGGAGTAAGGCGGTCCCAGAGGCCCCTGATTGTGGAAGACCGTGATCCCGTACTTCCCTATCACCTCCTTAAACTTTCCGTAGACCTTCCAGGGCCACTCCTTTATGTACCAGGTGAAACTCCCGTTTGCGTACACCTTCCCCACATCCCCAACCTTCTCAACGGGGAAGGGTACGTCCGGCATACCCTCAAAGTTCCCCGTCAGGAGTACGACCTCCTGCCCTCTACGGGTCAGGTGATAGGCGAGCTC
>WFXS01000083.1 GCA_015490465.1 Caldifarciminota bacterium | reverse complement strand
TCCTTTACCCTGTTCAGGAGTTTGACCGTCTCCTCCTTGAGGAGGGAGAAGGTCCTTTCCACGTGTTCCGCTTTCAGGCCCGGCTCGTAGCCGTCTAAGAGGGCATCGTACGGCTCGGATTCGTATCCGAGGTAAGCGGCCTTCTCCCTCTCCAGTTCCACAATCTCCTTCAGGTGGGGAAGTACGAGGTCCGGCCTATCTTTGGCCTTCGCCTCCCTCCAGATCACTTCAGTTTCCGTAGTCTTCCTTATCAGCCTGAGGGTAAGATCCAGCGGCACCTTTACGGTCTTTTCGTAGGTCCTCCTCAACCAGTACAGGTTCATACCCTCCCTGCTTCCTTCCGCGTACCCTTCGCTCTCCGCCTTCTCAAGCAGGGAAACGAACCTGTCCGAGGTTATGAAGTTGTAGGCGTACTCCGTGAGGGCTGCGTACTGCATGGCCCTGAACTTCACGGCCTTTCGGGGCATGTGGGTCCTCTGATCCCATCCGAGGAGGCTACGGACCGACGTTATGTGATGTACCCGTCTGACCTCTTCAATCAACTCTTCGTAGGCGCTTTTTGTTAAGGTCTCCATAGTCAACTATTGTACTGTCGGAAGGCCGTTTACTTACGGTCTTTGAGGAGAGTCAGCGCCACTCCCGTAAGTACGGACTGGACTGACATAACGAGCCACGCCCCCCGGTTAAACGTATCCAACAGGAAACCTCCCCAGGCGGGGCCGAGGGTGTAGCCGAGTCCCTGAAACGTACTCCAGAAGCCCATGTACGCCCCCATCTGGCCTTCAGGCGCCCTGTTGGAGGCCGATGCTATGATAACCGGTACCACGACTATCTCTGACAGGGTCATAAAGACGACCGCTACCACAAGGTGGGGGTAGGACCCCGCCAGAAAGGTTACAGCGAAGGCGATGGCCCAGCCCACGACCCCGAAGAGGACCGATGGGACGTACCCTATCCGTCGGGACAGGGCGGTGGCCGGTATCTGGAAGAGGAGTATGAGGACGCCGTTTAATGTGAACAGGTAGGCTATCATGTGCTTCTCAACGCCCAAGAAGCGGTTAGCGTATATGCTGAAGTTGTTTATGAGCTGGGAGGAGAGTATGAAAACGGACATGGAGGCCACGGCAAAGAGGACGAAGCGGAGGTCGGGAAGGGCGAACTGTATCCTCCGGGCCAGACGCAGGGTCGCACCCTGATTCTCCCTTAGGAAGAGGGACAGGGTGGCGGCGACGAATACCAGAGCAGCGGAGAGCAGGAAAAGGGGGGGATAGCCGTACTTCAGGAGGAAGGAGGCCAGAAACGAACCGAGGGCGAAACCCCCGTTTATGGCCAGCCGTATGAGACCGAACCCCACCACCCTCCTGTCGCGGTCGCTGGCCTCAGCAACGTAGGAGTCGGCTATCGGAATGAAGGAGGAGAACCCTATAACGATAAGGAATAGCAGGAGGAAGAAACCCCAGAGGGGTGCGTTTCCGAGGAGGAAAAGGAAGGTTATAAACAGGGTTATAGCCCGAAAGTACAGCAGAAACCGTATGAGCCTCACCCTGCCCACCTTATCCGAGAAGGCACCCATGAAGGGGCGGATCAACGTGCCGAACACACCGGCGGAGGTCAGAAAGATACCCACCTCAAAGGGGGACAGCCCTCTGTCCGACAGGTAGAGGGGGACGAAGGGCCAGGACACGGAGAAGGACAGGGCGAGGATGAACCTTATTATCGCAAGGAAGTAAACGCTTCTTGACATGAAAGCAGGGATTCTAAGGACGGCAAGAAACCGGGGATTCGCCGGTACCCATCTCTTCACAACTTCGGGAACTTGAAGTACGGTACGGGTTTAGAGTGGAAAACCTGTGGAGACACGCAGAAAGGGAAAAACGGTTCATTACGTAGGGGCAACTCCACGCAGAAACTGGAAAAACCAATACAGGGCGGTTTAATCAATAAAAAAAGGGCCTTTCGGCCCCGGAAATGGTGGGGGAGGGATTTGAACCCCCGAAGGCATACGCCACCGGGTTTACAGCCCGGCCCCTTTGGCCGCTCGGGTACCCCACCGTAAAGCGGCTATTATAAGGAAGAAAGCGGAGAGGGAGGGATTTGAACCCTCGGTCCCCCGTTCAGGGGGACACGCGATTTCCAGTCGCGTCCCTTCGGCCGCTCGGGCACCTCTCCGTTTGAGGAGTGTATTTTAAGGTTGAACTGTGGGTGTGTGGGGTAAAGGATATCCCCTTGAAATCTGACACATTCACTGTTTATAATACGCCCTATGATGGAGAGAGTTCCTGAAAGCATAGCAAACGCCATAAAGGGTACGATATGGATGAAGGTCGTCGCCTTTCTCGGGATAGCCGGAGGCGCTTTAATGCTTATCGGAGGCGTGTTCGGGATGATCGGATCTCTGAGATCTCTGATAGCCTTTGTCCCTTTAGAAGTAGCCTTTGGAATAATCATTCTCGTAATTTCAGTGATAGCTCTTATCGTTGGGGCGTTCTTCATCTACACTTACAGGATGCTATGGTATGCTGTGAACTATCTTGAAGAGAGTTATACTTCCCTTTCTGCTCTGGTCAGGGCTATTAACTATCTGGATAGGTTCTTTACTTTTCAGACCGTTTTTTTGATTATTATATTCGCTATTTCTGTTCTAAGATTTATTACATCTCTTGCCGCCGGTATGGGATCAGCTGTTATAGAAAGATACAATTCGGCAAAGATGATGAGAATTCTCGCAGTCCTTACCGTTCTCAGCGCTTTTATATCAACTGTAGGTAGTATGGGTAATGATATAGATACGCCGAATATTTTATTAGCGACTACCCCATCTCTCCTCATCTTTGGTCCCATGGCCTTTTTTCTCTGGAGGGCAGCATCGTTCAGGGAGAAGATAGAGGGAGAGATTAACGAAACCAACGCCGAGTACGTGGCCGGATACCTCACTAACCTCAGATGGTACTTTATGCTTCAGGTAATACTTGCCATTCTGTCTATGATCTTTACGGTAGTTGACCTAATATTTATGACCGCATATGGGCGTGCATAAGAAGTCGCCTGTAGAATTCCGTGCGATGGAAGGGGAGAAGAAGTACGGTGAAATAGCCATAGAACAGGCCGAACTGGAGGCGTGGGAGAACCCCTATCCCGACAGGGACTACTGGGTGGAGATAACCTTTCCGGAGTTCACGTGCCTGTGTCCGAGGTCCGGTTATCCGGACTTTGCTACCTTTTACATCAAGTACATTCCTGATAAGTACATCGTGGAGCTGAAGTCCCTTAAACTCTGGCTGAACAAGTTCCGCAACCGTTACATCTCCCACGAGGCGGCCACTAACGAGGTCTTTGATGCTCTGTGGAACCTCCTCAAACCCCGTAAACTCATCGTCATAGGGGACTGGAACCCCAGAGGGAACGTTCACACGGTCGTTAAGGTGGAGAGAAGCAAAGGGGAGAGTTGAAGTTCCTCAGATCGCTCTGGGAACCACTTGTCAACTTCGTTTTTCCTCCCCTATGTCGGGTATGTGAGGAACGTTTGAGTGAGGAGGGTATATGTGAGGTATGCTGGGAGGATATCCTGAAGAACCTTCTACTTGAGCCGAAGACCTTCTACGGGTTCAGGGTGTACTCGCTCTTCAGGTACGGTGGTAAGGTAAGGGAGGCCATAGAGCAGATGAAGTACGGTGGTATCCGGGCAATCGCCGAGGTCTTTGCCCCGTCCCTGGCCGAACTCCTGAAGGAGGAGTCTCCCGATGTGGTCGTCCCTTTGCCCTTGCACCCCGCCCGTGTGCGGGAGAGGGGTTTCAGTCAGACCGTCCTCTTGGCAAAGCTCATGGGCAGGGAACTAAGCGTACCGGTTAAGAAGGTCATCTTCAGGAGGAGGTACACGAGACCCCAGGCCCTTCTGAGCGCCGACGAGAGATCAAAAAACGTTGCCGGTGCCTTCTCGTGCCTGTACCGTTTGAGCGGCGAGAGGGTCGTACTCGTGGACGACGTCATAACAACGGGCAACACGTTCTATCACGCCGCTTCCGCCCTCCTGTCGGCCGGGGCGGGTGAAGTCATAGGTGCGACTATAGCACGGGGTGCCTAACTTACCTCGCTCCCCGGAGGGACCTCTTTCTCTACGGTGAGCAGGACGGGGTTACCCTCCTCGTCGTGGGCGGCCAGAAGCATACCGTCGGACACCACACCCCGGAGTTTCTTCTTCTTCAGGTTGGCGACCACCACTATGTACTTACCGGGTAGTTCTTCGGGTCTGTAAACGTGGCCTATACCGGCCACGAGGGTGCGCTTCTCGTCCCCGAGGTCTATGGTGAGTTTCAGGAGTTTGTCCGTATTCGGTATTCTCTCAGCCTCAAGGATTTTGGCCACGCGGAGTTTGACCTTAGCAAAGTCTTCGTACTTTATGCGGGGCATCTCCTCCTTTTTCTTTTCATCGGTAGCCTTTCCGATCGCCTTCTCGTACCTCTTCTTCAGCTCTTCCTCCCACGCCTTTATGGTCTCCTCCTCCACCTTCCGGTAAAGGGGCCTGCTCTCGTTTATGGGATGCCCGGCGAGTGAGGGGTCGGGTTTTACGAGCGAGGAGAAGGAGGTATCCCTGATATTCATGTACCCCCATAGGGTCTCCACGGAGGAGGGGACGAAGGGGTAGAACATGGCCGACAGGCCCTTCAGAACCTGAAAGGCGACGTAAAGTACTGTCCTTGCCCTCTCCGGATCCTCCTTCCTGAGTTTCCACGGAGCCTGATGCTCGTAATAGCGGTTGACCTCCGCACCGAGGTTGACGGCTTCCCGAAGGGCCAGCCTTATCTCGTACCGTAGTAGGAGGTCCTCGTACCTCTTCGCCGTTTCCTCAAGGAGGTTGAGTATCTCCCTATCCTGCCGGGTAAGTTCCCCCGGCTCCGGCACTTTCCCACCCATGTACCGGTTTATGAAGGAGAGGACCCGCTGGGCGAAGTTCCCGAAGTTGTCTACAAGCTCGGCGTTCGTCCGGGTGAAGGCGTCCCTGACGTTGAAGTCGCTGTCGTCCTTCTCCGGTATGTATAGGGCCACGGCGTAGCGGGCTATGTCCTGCCCTACCGCTTCCACCAGCTCGTCGGCCCATATCGCATAACCGCGGGAGGTTGAGAGCTTACGTCCCTGAAGGTTGAGGAAGGCATTAGCGGGTACGTCCGTGGGGAGGATATAATCCCCGTGGGCGATGAGCATCGCCGGCCATATTACCGTGTGGAAGACTATGTTGTCCTTCCCTATGAAGTGGACCAGTACGGTGTCCTTATCTAACCAGTAGGGTTCCCACGCCTTCGGATCCCCTTTCACCTGCTCCGCCCACTCCATCGTGGCGGAGATGTAACCGATGGGGGCCTCAAACCACACGTACATCACCTTCCCCTTCGCGTCGGGGTCGTTCAGAGGCACGGGTATCCCCCAGTCAAGGTCCCTCGTTATCGCCCTGTCCTTTAACTCCTCAATCCACGATAGGGCGAACTCCTTCACGAAGGGCTTCCAGTCTTTGGATGAGACGTACTCTTTCAGAGGCTCCTTTAAGGCCGAAAGTTTAAAGAACCAGTGGACGGTTTCCTTCAGGATAACGGGTTCACCGGTAAGGGCGGACTTTGGGTCTTTGAGATCCTCCGGATCTATCTGCCTTCCGCACTTCTCACACTGATCCCCTCTCGCCTCCGGATATCCGCAGTACGGACACGTCCCTATGACGTACCGATCTGGCAGGAAACGGCCACTTTTCGGGTCGTAGAACTGCTTCATCGTGGCCTTGTAGAGGTAGCCCTTTTCGTGGAGGCGCAGGAAGAAGTTCTGAGCGTTCTTATGGTGTATGGGACGGCTCGTACGGGAGAAGTGATCAAAGTCTATACCGAACTTCGCGAAGTCCGATTTTATCCTCTCGTAGTACCTGTCAACGAGCTCCTTCGGGGATACGCCCTCTTTCAACGCCCTGAGGGTAATGGCCACGCCATGCTCGTCCGTTCCGCATATGTGTATGACGTCCTCGCCCTTCATCCTTAGAAATCGGGTGAAGATGTCGGCGGGGAGGTACGCACCGGCCAGATGACCTATGTGTATGGGGCCGTTGGCATAAGGCAGGGCGCTGGTTATCATGTACCTTTTCACGGCGGAGATTGTAAGGTCGTACGTGTTTTATTTGATGGAGGTTTAATCCTTTATAGGTAGGATAAAAACCCGCCTCTCATCCCTCGCCAAATTTTCAATTATGCGGATCCACAGGTTATTATGAGGACGGGAAAACGAAGGTGTATGAGTGGCAAACCTCCAATCCTGCTAAAATGCCAGCGGATACGAAGTTAGGTTGTGACGTGAAGTAGGTTGCAACGAGGTTCATCACTCACAGCAACATAGTATCCCACATAAAGAGCCTTCCAATAAACCGGCCTGACAGGCGGAAATTTGTCCGGGGAGTGTAAATTCGGAGATAAGGAAAACAGACTACTCAGCGGGAAGTTAAGGGATAAACTTATTCCACCCTCATCACGGATACGACCCCGACACCTGAAACTCCCTCTATAGATTCAAGGGCCTTTTCAAACCCCTTTATTGATTCCCCACTTCTGAGGGTCGTCCAAACCCTGATCCGCCTTATTCCGAAGCCTATATGCTCTATTTCTGCCCTGACCCCTCTACCGTAGGGGAGGGCTTCAACCTCCCTCCGTATCTCCTCAATGCGATCCTGCTGCTCTACGGAAACCGTCAATTCAACCTCCCACACCGCCCGCTATTGTAAAGGTGTTTGGGCCCAACCCCGCTCAAACCTAAAATACCGTCTATGGCGAGGATAGTGTTCTTCACCGGAGCCGGAGTGTCGGCCGAGAGTGGAATACCGACCTTTAGAGGCAAGGGGGGACTGTGGGAGAAGTTCAAAGTAGAAGAACTGGCCACACCGGAAGGTTTTTTCCGCAATCCGAAGAAGGTGTGGGAGTGGTACGATATGCGGCGCCAGGCCGTGGCGAAGGCACAGCCCAACGACGCCCACAGACTCATGGCCAGACTTGAAGAGGAATGCGGGGACGTGTGGGTCATAACCCAGAACGTTGACGGACTTCACCAGAGGGCGGGGAGTAAGAACGTAATTGAACTCCACGGGAACATCTGGAGGGTTAGATGTCTGGACTGTGGAGCGGTTTACTACGAATATACAACGCCTCTCCCGGAGTATCCACCGAAGTGTAAGGAATGTGGGGGTATGCTGAGGCCGGACGTCGTGTGGTTCGGGGAGCCGTTGCCCATGGACGCACTGGAGAGGGCGTGGGATCTGAGCAGGACAGCGGATATTTTCGTGGTTGTTGGTACGTCCGGTCTGGTATATCCTGCCGCCCAGCTCCCCTACGTCGCAAAGGAGAACGACGCCTACGTCGTAGAGATAAACCCCGAAGAAACTCCCATATCCTCCATAGCCGACGAGGTTTTGAGGGAAAAGGCCACCGTGGGTATGAGGGAGATATACCCCCGGCTCAGGGAAAGGTGCGGGGAGTAGTTAGGGGACGCGTTTCGGACGTAAAATTGCCCCCGTGAGAGAACAGGAAAGGAAACTCAACTGGAGGCCAAAACTCCGTCCGCTTCAGACCAACGTTTACGATGGGCATCTTATACTCATAGATCCCTTCGGAATAACGCCGCACCCCGTATCCCTATCGCCAGCAGCGGCCATAGTCGTTGGCCTCATGGACGGTAGGAGAACCGTGAGGGAGATCACCGAGGAGTACGTAAGGCTGACAGGAGATCTGATAACCTCCACGGAGGTGATCGCCCTGATTGAGAAACTGGACAGGTGGTACCTTCTGGACAACGACAGGTTCAGGAAGGTTTACCGGGAGATGGGGAAAAAGTTCCTCGCCGGTAAGGTCAGGCCGTACGTAATGGCCGGTACGTCCTATCCCGCGGACCCTGTCTCCCTCAAATCCATGGTCTCTCCCGCCCGCAAGAGGGAGAGGAACGAGGGGGTACCTGAGGCGAGGGGTGTACTCGTACCCCACATTGATCCCCGCAGGGGTTGGGAAGTATACCTTGAAGGCCTGAGGGCCGTGTACCGCAACCCCTCCGACCTCTACGTCATCTTCGGCGTAGCCCACTCCCCCATAAGCCACCCCGTCCAGATCCTGCCTATGGACCTGGACACCCCCATGGGGAAGATGAGGGTGGCAAGGGATATAGTGGATAAGGTTATATCCTCCACGGGCTTTGATCTCGTTTCCGACCCCCTCGCCTTCGCCCGCGAACATTCCATAGAGTTCCCCGCCGTCTTTATAAAGGCCCTCTTCCCGGAGAAGGACGTTGAGGTCGTTCCCCTAATAGTCTCGGACCTCGGCGAAAGTGCCGGGGCGATAGACGAGGTCGTGGCCCACCTGCGTGAGGCCGTTGGGGACCGCCCGTTTATGCCGGTTGCCGCAGTTGACCTGTCCCATTCGGGGCCGAGGTTCGGGGACGAACACTTTGACGAGGAGAGGATGAGGTACCACGACGGCGAGTTCATGGCGGCCTTCTCAACGGGTGTCCCGGAATCGCTTAAGGCCCTCTACGAGGAGTTCGGCAACCCCACCAACATAGACGCCTTCGGGGCGACCTACGCCCTCATGCGAACGGTAGAAGGAGAGAAGGGAGACGTCCTCAAGTACAGCATATCCTACGAGGAGGAAACGGGGTCGGCCGTGAGTTTTATGTCCGGTACGCTGATTTAGATCCGCCCACGTTTATCACCGCCGGTATAACGCTCTTGCATTTTACGTAAAGGCAGCTATAAAATAAAGGCGTTAGTATGGGATTCGTTTTCTGGTATCTCGGAAACGGTGCGGAGTACGCTCTTCATCCGAGGAGCGTGGGCATCTACCACAGGGAGTACTTTGTTGGCTTCAGGCAGGAGGAAATAACCTTTACAACCGACAGACTCATCGGGACTCTGAAAGCCGGATACCTGACGGGGATACAGCGCACCGACGAGAACGGGAACGTGGTCGGCGACTACGACGCCGTTTTTACCGGGGCCAACCTGATATTCATGAACGCTCCACTAAGAGCAGAGGGCTGGTCCTTCGGCGTGGGTCCCGGTGTGCTGACTTCACGGATATACAACTACATTGACTACGCCCTCACCCTCAACGCCGCCGTGATAGGAAACCTCAAAGGTGGGAACGTCCTGATACTCCTCCAGAACATCGGATACGGGAGGGTCCTCCCCACGCCGGAGCTCTACATCCGCGGCCTGTCCCGGAACAACAACTTCCAGTTCGGCCCCTTCCTCAGGCTCTTCGGAGACAGGGATATAGACGGAGGGTTTATCTTTTCCGGAAACTTCTCCCTCCTGAGCATGCGGGTATCTCCATCCCTAAAAAACGCCCTCGTAGGTATGTCCGTGGAGGTGGGACCTTTCACCTTCGCCTACGATTACTCCTACTACTGGATAGGGTACTCCACCCACCGCATAGGTTTTAACATCTCGTGGGGTAAGCAGCAAACTTTGGAAGAGAAGATAAAGGAACATGAAAGGAAACTGACCGAACACGAGAAGAAGATCGCCTCGCAGGAGAAGGAAATAAGGAGGCTCAAGGGGAAGATAGAGAAACTGGAGATGCAGGCCAGAACGTACGCCCGCAACCTTGTGAAGCAGGCGGAGGAGGAGGACGACCCTAACATAGCCCTTCAGAAACTTGAGATAGCCTACGCCTTTGATACCACGCTGGACGTTCAAAGGAAGATAATCGCCCTGAAGGAGAGGGTGGTGGAGAAAAGGAAGCTGTCCGGGATCCGAAGGGTAGATGTACTGCTTAAAAACGGCCTCTATTCGGAGGCTCTGGCCAGTACCCTGCTCCTCCTTGAGGAGTTTCCGGACGATCCGGAGGTGTTAAAGCTTTACAGGAAGGTTAAGAGAATCGTTGAGGCCCGAAAGAATGCGGAGAAGATCAAGAAAAAGGCCGAGAAGAAGTACACCGAGAGCAAGATGGAGAGAGCGAAGAAACTCGTGGAGGAGGGGAGGTACGTGGAAGCCGCCCGGATCCTGAATACCCTCCCAACGGACGCCGAGAAGATCCGACTCATGAACAGACTCAGGAGTGCGGCCCAGAGGTACGTTGAGATGGCCAGAGGCTATATAAAGAAGGAGGACTGGACAAGGGCCAAGTACTACCTTGAGAAGTCCCTGAAGATCTACCCCCTGACGGAGGCCACGGCCCTCCTGTCCTACGTTGAGGGTAAAATGAAAAAGAGCGCCCATCTGCACTACATCAAGGCCCTTGAACTCTACCAGAAGGGGGACATAGTCGGTGCCTTCGCCCACATCAAGGAAGCCCACCTCCTTGATCCGAAGAACGAACGCTACAGGAACGTGTATTTCAGGCTTAAAACAGCCCTGAAGGAGGATTGAGATGCTGGTTTTTCTCCTATCTTCGTTTTACTTTACTAAGGAGTACCAGTTTGGAGCCTCCAACGTGGAGGTCCTTACCACCGCCCGGTACGGGAGCGGTTTCATGTACTCGCTGGACGTGGGGGGTGTACCCACCATCATGTCTACGGACAGCCTGGGGAACGTTGTTGAGGTTGCCGTTCCATCCGATACGGCGAGCCATATAAGGGGAATAGAGCCTCAGGATTCCATGATATGGATAAACACCGGCAACATGCTACTCGTCGCCTCCTGGCCCAACAGTGCTAACGGTGCTGATTTCGGGAACGATACGGTGGTGGCCTTTTTACCCCTTACGGGAAGTAACGCCCTGGCTCTCCTTAACGCACCCTCATCTAACCGCTACAGAGTGGTTAAAATTACTGGGGGCAGTTTCGTGTCCGATGCGGCCAACATCGGTAATCTAGGCCCAGATAACGGGTACGCCTTCGGAGATATGGAACTTATTTCATCCACAGTCCTAATCCTCACCTTCCTTGTGGACGAAAGTAACCTCTACGTGGCGAGCATGAACACCAACCTGAGCAGTTTAGGGTTCGTCAAGAGGATAGAGTTCTCTTCGGTTAACGTTTATCCGGGTGGAGTGTACCTTGACGTCCTACCCGACGGTAAAATAGTGGTGGCCTATACCGTTGACAGTGCCTCTTACACCCGTTGGGCCTACACGCTCCTAACTCCGGACGGAAACCACATACGAACGGTGATGTTCTATCCAGTTTCTTCCGCAATATCTCATCACTACGTTTCCGGCGTTAAGGTTATAGACAACGACAAGTTCGCCATCTTCGGCTCCTTATCGAACCCGATTACCAGAGGGGGTGTGGTTGTTGTAGATACGTCCGGGAACGTGGTTTACTCTTACACCTTTACGTCAACCCTTTACCTCAGAGGGGTATTTGCTACATCCTCCGGATACGCCTTCCTTGGAAAGGGATCTACGGCGACGGGTGTTAAGTTCCTCAAACAACTCCCAAGCTTTGGACCCTGCGATACGTCATCGGTAGATTTACAGGCAGTACCGGTATCCGTTTCCACATATGGAACTTCCGTTTCCCTGTCCACGGTATCTCCCATGTATACCACCGCATACTTCACGTTCTCTTCCGCGTCCTCCCCTACGGTCTCCGTAACCTGTTCCACGTCCGTCGTCGTGTCTGACACCATCTCCCCTACCGTCAACAACACTTACCCTCCGGACGGTGCCACGGGTATACCGGAAACGGCCACCGTATGGGTAGCCTTCAGTGAACCTGTCAATCCGGCCACCTTCAATACCTCCACCGTTTCAATAACACCCACGGTATCCTTCACTACCTCCTGTACCGCCCCGGACACCTGCGTAATAAACCACTCTCCCTTTCCGAATGATACCCTCGTAACGATCAGTCTAAGCAGTGGAATCACGGACACGGCGGGGAACGGTCTGGTACCGTACACCTTCTCCTTCCGTACGGCCTCACCTCTACCTCCCGGCTCCCTTTTCGTCGTCCTGACTTCCCCCGATAGCGGCGAGATAAACGTACCCCTCAACGCCAACATCGGCGTGTGGTTCTCAGACGAGGTGGATACTTCAACCGTTAACGGTAGTTCGGTGAGCATCCGCGGGTGGGACGGGTCGTCCGTACGATATTACTCCTTCTCCGTGACCTGCCCCACCAACCTCTTCTGCGTCCTTGACCCTTCCCCCCTGTTCCGTCCGTCCGAGATCGTGACCGTTGAGTTTACCAGTGGTATAAATGATCGGAGCGGTACCGTCCCCCTGACACCTAAGGTTATAACCTTCCGGACGCAGGAGGTTGATACCCTCCGACCCGTGGTCGTGTTCACCGTACCCGATAGCGGAGCGATCGGAGTCCCCACCAATACCAACGTTGGAGTCCAGTTCTCCAGAGATATGGATACGACTACCCTGTCCGGGAACATCGTTATAACGGGAAGCATATCGGGTTCCCACGGCTACTTTTACAGTTGCCCCACACCCGACTACTGCACCCTTGACCCGTACCCCGACTTCACGGCCGGCGAAGAGGTGAGCGTTGAGTTCACGGACGGGATCTTAGATGAGGAGGGAAGGAGGCTGGTTCCGAAGACCGTAACCTTCACGGTGGGAAGCGGTCAGGACAACACACCCCCGACAGTTTACATCATATCTCCCGCAAACGACACCGTGGCCCTCTACAACGCTGGCGACATCGTCAGGGCCCACGTGAGCGACCCCGGAGGTATCCAGAGGGTGGACTGGGTACTTCTGGATCAGACCTACAGCAAACCCACCAACTGCAACGGTTCCCTTTATGGGGATCCGGATACCTCATGCTTCGCCATGCCCGGCGTACCTACCGGCGTATATCTCCTCAAGGCCTTCGCCTACGATCGTAGCAACAACGTGGGGTACGACAGCGTATGGGTGTCTTTCAACGATACCGTCCCCCCTTACCTCCTCCTTACCGAACCTTCCGACGGTGACGCGGGAGTCTCCCCCAACACGGACGTAAGGCTCGTATTCTCCGAGGACATGGATACGAGTACCTTCGGGAGCGTCCGTATAAGCGTTGGATCAACGACCTACGCCTACTCCCACGTGTGGGAGAGCCTGAGCATCCTCCGTATAAACCCTTCCTCGCCCTTCCCCTACGATAGTACGGTGAGGGTAAAGGTGGACTCCTTCGCAGACCTCTCCGGAAACCTGATGCTACCCGACAGCTTCTCCTTCCGGGTCATATCCAACGCTTCGGTTTCCGTTAGAATACTGTCCGTTTCGCCGGATACGGTCTACGTAGGTTCCGGAGACAGCGTTGAGGTCGTGGGGGTCGTCCTCTCCACCTACCCCATAACGGGGGCAGAGGTAATACTGGACGGAGATGTTAATCTGAGCATGCTCGCTCTTGACGGTGCCTACGACGAGGTGGAGGAGACCGTTGCCGTTAAACTGTACACGGAGAGGGAGGGCGTCCACACGGTCGTCATCAGGGGATACAACGCCTACGACTCCGGCACCTCCCCCGAGGCCAGGTTCTACGTTCTGCGGGTCCCGTTCCTCAGCAGGGATAACGTGGTGGTCTATCCCAACCCGGCGAAGGGACAGGCGAAGGTCCGTTTCGTCCTCGGCGACGATGCTCTGGCCACGGTAGAGGTGTTTGATCTGAAGGCGAGGAAGGTGTTCTCAACCTCCCGGATGTTTGAGGGCTTCAGGACCCACGTCATAAACCTCCCCAGCCTGCCGCCCGGCCTCTACCTGCTCAGGATACGGGCGCGGGACCAGAAGGTTGAGATGTGGTTCTCCGTAGTCCGGTAGGGGGTAGGGTCAACTGCCGCCGGTGAGGTCGTTGATTATCGCCTCAACCTTCCGTATATCCCCCATGTTTGCATAACCGACCTCTATTACCCTTATGCCGAGGATATCCGCTGCCTTTTTAATACAGTCCATATACTCTTGCCTCGCCCCGCCTCTGTAGAAAACTATAACTCCGGGGCTGAAATCGCGGAGTTTTGTAACTATATGCGGCAGGAGTTTCTCGCACCTCTCCGAAGTCATGATCTCCTCGTAGGGGGGTATAACCTCGTCGGAGTCTACAACCCCGTAGCGGGCGCTCAGTATTGCGTACCTTACACCCGTGGCCTCCGCCACCTTCTTAAGGAACCTGATACGGGAGGACCTGTACAGTCTCCATGCAGGTAGTGGCATCTTCTCCTTACTTCTGCCGCACGCCGTCATTAGGAGTACCCGCATTACAGGGAATTATACAAGAGGTGAAGAACTTTCAGGCGTACCCCACGACTCCAACCATATGGCCTATATAGTCCGCATGGTAGCCGATTCCCTCGGCGTGGCCTATGGCTCAGTCCTGCGGAACGGCAACGAATACGCCGAACCGGTCGTGCGTGGTCTCCGTGTCCTCATTATAGACGACGTAATCCACACCGGCCGCACTATGAGAAAGGTTGTCCGGGCCTTAAGGCGTGCCGGGGCTAAGCGTATAACCTTCCTCGCAATTGCCGACGCCACAAAGTCCAACCCCAAAGATTTACAACCTTATAATCCTATCGTGAATCCAGATAAAGACCTTATAAACCAGATCCAGAATCCAGACCTTAAGATCATCGCTCAGATTCTCCTTGCTATAGGAAAGGACATCTCTGAGATGAAAACTGACATCGCCGAGATGAGAACTGACATCGCTGAAATGAAGACCGACATCGCTGATATAAAGGGATTGATGGGAAGTGAGCTGTGGCACAGGGAACTACACCTCATATCTAACAGTAAAGTAAAGCCGAAAGGTTTTAAGGCCGTCTTGAAGCCCGACCTTGACACCTCACAGAAGTACGCCGACGTTGTTTATATCTACGAGGAGAACGGCCAAACCGTGGCCCGCATAGTGGAGGCTAAGGGGCTTGTGTCTGAAGGTGGTGAAGAGGATATAAGGGAGAAGTTTCGGAACACCGTAAAGTATATCAAGGGGTTGGGATTCAACGTAGACCGCTACGAACTGTACCTCGTGATCCCGAAACGTCTGGAGGAGTACATAACTACCCCCACTATAGAAAACGTGAGAGTTGTCAAGGTAAACCCGGAGGACGAAAATGAAGGTGAAGGAGAAGATAAAGAAGGCGGTTCTCCTTCGGAGTAGGGGAGTGTCTGTAAAGGAAATAGCGTATGTGTTCGGGGTAAGCCGGCAGACCATTCACAACTGGTTGAAGGAGTTTAGAAAGTACCGCCATATTTACGAAGTATCCTTAAGACGAGACGGCATAAAAGTATGATAACCCCTAATTACCTGCCGGAACCCGGAACGGTGAAGTACTGTTCCACGTTTGTACTGCTGTGATAGTAGCGACTACCCAACGGTATCGTATCTAGCGCCATCGCTCTTTCGGGGATCATGGGAGACTTTGGCGTCGTTGCTGGAAACCGATTACTCCCTACCGGTTACCCTATTCACTGAATATTCTCGTACAATCTTCACCGTATGGGAAAACCCATACCCGCCCGTCCGACGGCGGTAAAATATCTTCCTTTGAAGAGAGCGTTTATCGTTATATTACTGTTCGTCGGGTGTACGGCCCAGCCCGACGTTGCCGAAATAGAGGAGAGGGAACCCCCCTCCGTCCATGTGGAAGATTACGTAGTTCAGAAGGGGGACGTGTTTGCCACGGCCGTTGAGAATCTCTCCGGTGTCCCCGAAGATGTGAAAGGTAAGCTTGTACGTCTCCTTTCGGACTCTGTGAAAATACTGAAGGTGGGGGATACCCTGAGGGCGATAACTATTGACGGGGAACTTACACGAATTGAGTTGCGCAGGAGAAACACGGTCTACGAGTACGATCCGAAATCGGAGAAGTTCGTAAAACGGAACAAGTTCAGACCCCTTACCCCCCGTTACGCTGAAGTTGAGGTAGAGAGTACCCTGTGGGACGCCTTCATGGAGAAGGGATTACCACCGATACTCCTTGTAAATCTGGTGAACGTCTTCTCGTGGGAGGTTGACTTCGCCACGGAGACCCAGAAGGGGGATTCCCTGAGGGTACTGTACGCACCCGACGGCACGGTGTACTACGCGGAGTACATCGGCAAGTCCGTTGGCAGGCACGTTGTGGCCCGGTTCATGGGATCTTACTACGACGAGGAGGGTAACAGCGTCCGCCGTACCTTCCTCAAGTCCCCTCTTAGGTCTTACCGCATCACCTCCGGTTTCGGTGTGAGGTTCCACCCCATCCTCAAGAAGTGGAGACCCCACCACGGAGTAGACTACGCCGCCCCGTACGGAACTCCCGTCCACGCCGTTGCAGGGGGGAAGGTGATATTCGCCGGATGGAGAGGGGGGTACGGGAAGGCGGTGGTCATAAAACACAAGAACGGGTACCAGACCCTTTACGGTCATCTCGGCAGAATACTCGTAAAGGCGGGTCAGCACGTTGATCAGGGGCAGACGATAGGACTCGTAGGGTCCACTGGGCTGTCCACTGGCCCCCACCTCCACTTTGAGGTGAGGCACTACGGCAGGCGCATAAACCCCGCCCTCATAAAGTCCGAACCGGAGAAACCCCTTCCGGAGGACCTTAAGGACGACTTCTACAGGATGTTGGACGAGTACAGGCGTCTGATGAACTCCCCGGAGGTCGTCCTCAGGTGAGCTTCTCCGACCTCTCAAGGAGACTTATAAGGCCGCTCGCCGTCCTCCTCGCCCGCGCTGGTGTCAGCCCCAACCTCCTGACCTTCCTATCGGCGGCCCTTACATCCGTCGGTTCCGTATGGATAGTGGCCGGTAAACCTCTGGCCGCAGCCCTCTGGTTCCTGTTGTTCGCCCCGTTTGACGCCTTAGACGGTGAGGTGGCCCGGTTAACGGGCAGGACTAGCCACTTCGGTGCCTTCCTTGACTCGTCCCTTGACAGGGTAGTGGACGGCCTGATCTTTTCGTCTATGGCCTACGCCCTACGTACGGACGCCCTTTTGCTGATACTTTCCCTTTCCGCCCTCGTATTCGCATATCTCATAAGTTACGTAAGGGCAAGAGTAGAGGGGCTGGGTGGGGAGCTGAAGGAAGGGCTTATGAGCCGATATCCGAGGTTTATAGGTCTCCTCCTCCTCCTCGTAATCTGGGGTGTCTGGGGAGGACCCTACCTGACGTACGCCTTCGCAGTTTACAACCTGCTTCTGCTCTTTACGGTTCTTCAGAGGTTCTATCTCGCCTACAGGAGACTGACCTGAGAACCGGTACGGAATTCAACCTTAAAATCGGCTGCTTTGGGAAGGCGGATCTACTTTAAGACGTTCGGGTGCAGGACGAACCAGTACGATACGGAGTTTTTAAAGGGCCAGCTCAGGAGGGCCGGATACGAGATAACGGAGGACCCCGAAGAGGCGGAGGTGGTGGTCGTAAACTCCTGTGCCGTTACGCATAAGGCGGAGAGGGAGAGCCGGAGGGAGGTCCGACGCCACCTGAAGAGGGGAAAGGAGGTCGTATACACCGGCTGTGCGGCGAAGCTCAACCCCTACGACCTCGCCCACTTCACTGGAGCGATAGAGGACGTACTACAGTACTTTGGGGTGAAGGAAATTTCGTCCATAGACGGGTTTACGAGGGCGAGGGGCATACTGAAGGTGCAGGAGGGTTGCGATTTCGTATGCTCCTACTGCGTGATACGGTTCGCACGGGGGAAGTCCCGGAGCTTTCCCCTTGAGAGGATCCTGAGCGATGCGGAGAGACTTTCCGAAATCACGAAGGAGATAACCCTAACGGGTATCCAGATAGGGGACTGGGGCAAGGAGTGGGGTATGGACCTGGCCGACCTCCTGTCCATACTGACGGAGAGGTTCCCGGACGTGAGGTTCCGCATATCTTCAATATCCCCCGTCCATATAACCGAAAAGCTTCTTGCCGTTATGGTGGAGAGGGAGAACGTATGCCCCCACCTCCACGTATCCGTCCAGAGCGGGAGCGACCGCATCCTGAAGGCGATGGCGCGCCCCTACACCCGCAGGTTCTACGAGGACAGACTTAACCTCGTGTACTCCTTCAATCCGGAGATGGCCGTGGGTACGGACGTGATAGTGGGCTTTCCGGGTGAGACGGAGGAGGACTTTGATGAGACCCTGAGCCTCATAAGGGGGTACCCCTTCGCATACGTACACGCCTTTGAGTACTCCCCCCGTCCGGGGACACCTGCCTACGGACTTAAGGAGGTTCACTCCGCCGTTAAAAAGGAGAGGATGAGACGCATCCAGGCCCTGATAACCGAAAAGCGGAGGGAGTACAGGCGTAGGTTTGTGGGACGCGTCCTGAACGTTTACGTTGAGAAGAGGGAGGGAGACCTCCTGTACGGTACGTCCGAAAACTACCTCAAGGTCGCCTTCCCCGGGGAGGAGGATCTCGTTGGGCAGATACTGCCCGTACGGGTGGTTGAGGACAGGGATACGGGCGTACTTATCGGTGAGGCGGTTGGGTTGAGAGTATAATACCTTCCATGCTTGACAGCCTGATCACTTTCCTGTGGTCAAGCCTGACGCCTTACGGCACCTTTAAAGCGTACTGGAACGTGGAAGATACGTTAGAGGATAACAACGTTTTCATGAACTTCCTTTTCCTTGACGCTGTAAAACCCCACCTTGAGAGGTACCCCAGACTCAAGTCCCTCGCCGACAGCGTCCTGAAGGCCACAGTGAAGTACAGACCACAGGGAGATCTGTGGAAGTACTGGGTTGACAGACGTATATCACCCGACTTTGACGACATATCCCTCGCTGGTATTGTCCTCCCCTCCTACGGGATCAAGTTTGACACCTCCGTCGTTATGGATACGATAAGGAAATACACGGATACCTCGCGGATGTGCGTGGTCATTTTTAGCGACGAGGAAAGTATGCGCAAGCGGTGGTGCGATTGTGTCGTAAACGTCAACGTCCTTCGCTTCACAAGGGACACATCCCTATGCGGGTTCATCCGACAGTGCGTACGTTCACCTTCCTCCTATACCTACCTCCAGCCGAGGGGTTTCCTGCTCTACTTCCTGTCCAAAGCGTACAGAGAGGGAATAACCTGCGGTATTGACGTGAAAAGGGAGGTTGTACGCTTTATATCCGAAGATCTGGAGGGCATGGACCTCGTTCTTGGGTTCGCAGCAGCCACGAACGTGGGACTTAAAGGTAAACGGGTCAAAAGGATGATAGAACGGATTCACTCTCGCATCTTATCCGACGGTGGATTACCCGAGAATTCATACTTCCGGGCGCCATGGGATCGTAAAAAATACATATTTTTCGGAAGAACCTTGCCGACAATACTCTTTCTGGACGGGATTTTGAAGTATTACGAAAATCGGCCTTAAAATTGCTTCATGGGCATTCTGGACGTCTTACTTATCCTGTTCGCCGGTGGGGTGGCGGGCTTTTACATCTTCAGGGCCGTGAAAAACAGGGATAAGCCCTGCTGTCGGAGGTGATCACCCGGCCATAAGGATGGCGAGGGCTATCAGGCCCAGCCCCACCCACTCGGTCGGTGAGAGGGTTTCACCGAGAAGTAAAAGGGACGTGAAGGCGCCGAAGAGGACGGTTGAGAGGATGAGTATGGAGGAGGAGACCGCTCCCTTCCCCCTTATGCCGTAGGCGTAGAGGAGGTAGCCCAGAGTACTCGGAAAGACGACGAGCCATCCAATCGCTGCCATACCGGTGGGGTGAAGTGCTGCCCTGAACCCAACGGGCAGGTAGAAAAGGGAGACGAGAGACGAGGAGAAGCCAGCGGTCAGCGTAAAGCCAACGGGATCCTGATCGGCCATAGCCTTTCTGGAGTAGATGACGTAAAAGGCGTAGAACAGGGAGGCCACGAAGTTCATCAGATCCCCCACGTTCACGTTGTACAGGTCATACACACCACCTACGAGAAAAACACCCGATAGGCCGAATATCAGGGCGAAGATCTGCCTCCCCGTGGGCCGCTCGCCAAGGAGGAGGGGGGAGAGGACGGCCGTATAGACCGGGAAGGTGTTGGATATTATGGCCACCTTTGACGCCGTGGTGTGAACCTGTCCAAAGAACTGGAAGCCGAAGGCGAGAGCGTTCAATATACCGGCTAACAGGCCGTACCCGTGCAGAGCCGGAAACCTGCGAAATAACAGTACGAGGATGAGGGTACTGAGGGAAAAACGCAGGAATATTATCGGGCCGGGGGAGAAGTATTTCAGGGCGTACTCAGTCGCCGGAAAGGAGGTTCCCCAGAGTAAAGAGGCCAGAAGGAGGGCGAGAGAGGGACGGGACACGTGCGGATTCTAACATGGCGTAATTTTCCCACGGCGGAATCCCTTCCCCAGTATAATCCCTTTCTCATGTTGGAAGGACTTAAGGCCATTTTAACCGGCATGGCTATAACCTTCAGGCACTTTGTAAAGAACGTGGCGAACAACAAGTTCACCGTCCAGTACCCGTTCCAGAAGAAGGAACTGCCCCCGAGGGCGAGGTGGGCGTTAGGTCTTCAGGGTAGGTGTGTCGCCTGCCAGCTCTGTGAGGCCATATGCCCCACTGAGGCCATATACATAGAGGGTGTGGGTAAGGACGGTTCCAACAGGACCGCCGGCGTATGGCTATGGGACGCCGGTAGGTGTATGTACTGCGGTCTGTGCGTTGAGGCCTGCCCCGAAGAGGTTATAGTTATGACCAACCTCTACGAGCTGGCGGTTGACGACCGTACGGACATGATATGGAACAAGCAGAAGCTCTATAAAGCCAAGAAGGACGTGTTCGGACCCAAGCCGACGTTCGCGTGGATGGGCTTTTACCGTCGCCTCAAGGACATGGGTACCCCGGTTACCATAGGTGGGGTCTTCAAGGCCTGGAAGGACTACATCAACCCGTACTTCCGTAAGAAGGGTAAGGGCTTCTATCAGGGAAGCCGTGGCAAGAGGTTCCTCTTTGAGGACGTTGAGCCACCTAAAAAGGCTCCGGCCAGAAAGGCTCCCGTCAAGAAGGCCCCTCCCAAGAAGTAAAGCGTGAATAAACCCTTCCTCATACTGGATCTGGACGGTACGGTCCTTGACGATCGTAAGAGGCTGTACCGTGAGTTCCTTGAGATACTCCCGGACCTGAAGGAGAGGTACGAGATAGTAGTCGCATCGGGGAGGTCCAGGTACTCGGTTGAGAAGTACCTGAAAGAGATGGATCTTCCCCCGCGGTACGTGAGCTTTGAGGGGGCGTACGTGGTATGGGACGGCGAAGTACTGTACGACCATCCCTTTGACGATGGCACTTTAAACCATCTCCTTGGTAGGTACGGCCATCTTCCTACCGTCCTGTTCTACCTCCACAAGGTTATGCCCAACGGAAGGTTCATGGAGGAGTTCAGGGAGTACCTCGTCCGGTGGTCCGCCGACCAGATAGGCGAGGAGGAGGGCGGAATATACAAGGTGGTGTTCGCCAAGAGGGACGGGCCGGACAATCCTCCCGTGGAAGATATGAGGGGAACCGTGTTCGTTTACAGGAGGAGGGGAACGGATCATATCTTTTACGATATAGCCCCACCCGATACCGGGAAGGTGAAGGGTGTACGTCTCCTTCTGGAACGTCTCAACGTGGATCCGAAAACGTGTGTAGCCGTGGGGGACTACTACAACGATATAGGTGTGTTCCGTACGTGCGGCCTCTCAATAGCCGTACCGAGGTCCCCGGAGTCCGTGAAGAGGGAGGCTAACGTTGTGGGCTGGCTGTGGGACGACCACGTCAAGGACCTGCTCCTTGCGACCCGTACCGTGTGAGGTGGAACATATAACGGTCTAATACGTGATGCTCCTTTTGAGCCTGCTTACCTTTTACGAGGTGAACCTATCGGATTCACCCGCCTTTGACGGCGAACCTGTGGTCGCCGTAAACCCCGCAGACCCGGATAACGTCGTAGTCGCATGGTTGAGTGGAGCGTTCGGTACGTCCGTTATAACGGTGCGATACTCTCGGGACGGGGGCATCACGTGGTCCAGTCCCCGTTTTATGCCCCACGTGGTTTCCGACTTTCGCTCCGCGGACCCTGCCCTCGCCTTCGGAGGGGACGGCACCCTGTATCTGGTCTACATAGATTACAACGAGGACTCCGGTTTCGTAGTCCTGAGTACGTCCGCGGACGGTGGAGCAACGTGGTCGTCGCCTCAGATAGTTATACGGTACGATGAGGCTCCTGACTATCCCATAGACAGGCCCTGGATAGCTGTCTCCGGCTCTAACCTGTACATCACCACCCTTGAGGCCAGGGTGGCGGGGGCCACACCCCCTTATCGTCTTTACCTTAAGGTCTCCCGCGACGGCGGAATCTCGTGGGACACCCTCAGGGAGGTGGGGGATTCCTCCAGTTATCCCGCTTACGTCAGATCTATGGGACAGCTGGCCCTGAAGGACGATACCACCGTATACGTCGGATACTTCT
Organism: Caldifarciminota bacterium; assembly: GCA_015490465.1. Classification (GTDB taxonomy): domain Bacteria; phylum Hydrothermota; class Hydrothermia; order LBFQ01; family LBFQ01; genus JAADCS01. Next base: position 1,044 of record WFXS01000083.1, on the reverse strand, counting down.
CGTACAATCCGGACTACTACCCATTACCCCGTCACATGCTGGCCATAAGCCACGACGGAGGGGTGACCTTCTCTTACCGCACGGTAGCCGCCCTGACCTCCGCGAGCGTATCCGATACCCTGCTGAAAAAGGGAAGTCCCCTGATCTACGTTCCATCTTCGGGGATTCTGATATCCACCCGGATAAACGCCGCATTCGGAGATCCGGATGCCGTAGCCCAGAGGAGTGAAGACGGGGGCCTAACGTGGGGGACACCATTCCGCCTAAACGACGATCCCGTTGGCAACGGCATATATCAGGACATGCTCTGGGGGTGTGCGAAGGATAGTGCGGTGGCCTTCTTCTGGAGGGACAGGCGAAACGGAGGGGTAGGAAGGACGGTACCCTTTGAAATATACGGCACCCTCTCCTACGATGGCGGATACACCTTCACGGATAATTTCGTCGTTTCGGGTCAGCCTTCGGAGTACGACACGATTCTCACGTTCTCCGGAAACGACTTCCTCGGCTGTGCCTTCGGAGATACGGCCGTTTACGTGGTATGGGGAGACCTGAGGGATACGTCCTCCCACCTTGACGTCTACCTCGCCGTTGTCCCGTTGAATGCCGTGGCCGTTGGGGAAAATGGAGCGTCTGGAGAAGGCGACGAGGGGGAAGTCGTATACGACGTACTGGGCCGGAGGATAGAGGGAAAACCCAGCAGAGGTGTGTACTTCGTGAAGAGAGGGCGAAAGGTCTATAAGAGGATCGTGAGATAACGGGACGGATAGGTCAACCGATAACGCAGAATTTACTTGCCGATAGGAGCTATCTTCACACCGGCCGGTAAGGGGGATTTTGAGATGTGGGAAATCAACATCGGAGTACGGTTTCTAAGATTCAGCCTCCAGTCGCGGGATCTTCCGCCCTCCAAATACCCGGATTTACCATAACTTCACGATCTCCACGTTGCCGTAGTAAAACAGAAGGATATCTTCGTACTTTTGCCCCCTATAGGCCCTCACTCCGGCTCCCACCTGACACATACCTATGCCATGCCCCCAT
>WFXS01000082.1 GCA_015490465.1 Caldifarciminota bacterium | reverse complement strand
CGGTTAAGGTGGTGAAGGTGGATATACCGCAGGAGGTGGAGATAATCGCCCAACAGTATCAGATCCAAACCGTACTCCAGAACATTCCTCAACCTAACCAGCAGACGTCGGGCAGCAGGCAAAAGAGCAAAATAAAGGAAATCCTAAAGAAGATCAACGTTGTCAATTTGGATAACAGGAATGAGAACGGAAAAAAGAACAATTTGTTGTTTGATGTTTTAGAATCCATGTACAACGACACCATCGCCGCCCTCTTCCTCATCGCCAAGAAGCTAAACCTCCTCTCACCGCAGGACATCCACAACATCCTTGTGCAGGGGATGAATCCAAATAACGCCCAAAACCTTCTTATGAATAAAATCCAAAACCACTTAAACGCCCTCCGGAAGAACCTCCAAGCTGCATCTTCCCCCAACTACCTCAACGACCTAGAAAACGCCCTCAACGGCCTGAAAAATAGCCAGCCCTTCCTCCTCGTCCTGAACATGAAGGACATAGACGATGCAGAGGATAGGGTGAAGGTGGCGGCCGAAGTTATGGAGAAGGTCTATAGGTGGATGAAGGAGAACGGGGAAGGGAAGATAAAGATCCTCCTCGTTATGGACGAGGCCCACAACTTCGCCGGAGGCGCCCATGGTGAAACGTCAAGGGGCAAAGATAATCCCGCCGTCGTATGGGCGAGGCGTATAGCCACCGAGGGACGGAAGTTCGGCCTGGGTCTCGTCCTCATATCCCAGCGGGTGAGGGGCGCTCTGGACAACACCGTCCGTAGCCAGTGCAACACGGTCGTACTCTTCCGCCTCGTAAACAACAACGATATAGGTGGTGCAAGGGATTCCTACGAGGGGGTCTCCGGTGAAATAACCTACAAACTCCCGTCCCTCCACCAGGGCGAGGCCTTCGTCTCCGGGGTCGCCATAAGGTACCCGATAATCGTAAAGGTAGGGGCATAGAGGATAGAAGACGGCCTTACAATGTCGGTACAAGGGTATGGGAAACGCTATCGTAGAGGCTATGATGCTGTTGCTCGGTTTGGAGGACCCTACGGTGAGGTCCCCCCTGCTCAAAGCACCCCAACCGGGCCAACCCAGTGGAGCCATCCCCCAGATAAAACGCACCATAACGCGTATCATCAAAGAGGGGGGATATAAGGAGATATACGTAGGGCTGGCATCCTTCTCGGATATAGGGGGGTACGACAGCGGCAAGAACTTGGGAGAGTTTGAGGTGGGAAGTGTGGTATATAGGACGAAGAACTGGCCGTACGCTCGCCGTGTTGAAAAGGCCATCGTTCAGCACTACCAAAAGAAGGGCATCGTTAGGGTACTAAGCGACGAAGGAAGTTCCCGGAAGAAGGGGAAACCATCCTATTACGTCTTCGTGGCGTTTAGGTAGAGGGAAGGAACGCCTCTTTACCCTGACGGTATACGTGTTAAGGTGTTCTACTGCATCGTTTTGGACGTGGAGACGATCGAGATTGAGTTGGGCCAGTAGTTTCGCGTTTATACTCTTTCCTTCGTAGAATGCGTATATGCTCATCCTTGCTTCTTTTCCGTTCATCTCGTTCCCCTACCCCCTGTTTTTTGATGAACTTGAGGAGGACTTGATACGCATCCTTCAGCGCTTCTACAACGATAAAGATTTCGTTCGCTCCTTAACAGGTTATAACTGGATCGTTGAGGCACTATCTCATGATGGCGCTAATTAGTGGAAATGGTATAAGGCTTGCAGAGATAAACAGAACCTTCTCCGTCGTGGTCAGGCGGTTAATCGCCCAGAAGAAACAGCGCCCGCATCTTACCTTCGTCTTTAAGGAATCGGTTTCCGGAGGGGATTGTACGCCTTATTTTAAGGGGGACCTTCCCGGCCATGAGGAAACCCCACATCCCGGACGGGTAGGTAGGCGTGAAGGATACGTAGAACCGGACGTACGGGAATAATCTCTCCAGCACCCTCCGGGTCTCATCTATCTGGCGGGCGTAGAACATGGGAGAACCCACCTGCATCCCGACCACCCCCTCTTCCCCGAGGGAATCTCTCACGTCCCTAAGGAACTCCTCCGAAAAGAGGACCTTGGCCGGACCGACGGGGTCTGTAGAGTCAACGATAATAACGTCCCATTCACCGCCCTCCTTAACCTTCTTCGCCCCGTCCGTAATCTCAACCTTTACGTTCGGGCTATTCAAATAACGCCCTGTGGGGAGATATCTGCGGGCAACGTTTACGACCTCCCCGTCTATCTCGGCCACTGTTACGGATGTGGGGCCGTACTTGAGGATCTCCCGGACGCTCCCGCCGTCCCCTCCCCCCACTAAGAGGACTCTGTCCGTCTTCGGTGCTGCGGCCATGACCGGATGTACCAGAGCCTCGTGGTAGAAGTGCTCGTCCCTCTCCGTCATCATCACGAGACCGTCAAGGACGAAGACGACGCCCCAGAAGTCGTTGCGGAAGACGAGTATATCCTGAAATTCCGACCGTCCGGTATACAGAACCTCGTCTATCCGGAAGTAGAGGCCACTCCCTTCGGCGTGTTCCTCTCTGAACTCTAACCTTGGCCTTTCCATATCGCCACCCCCGCGAATACGCAGGTATAACCTTCCTCCACCACAGCGTCAACCCCCGTACTCAGTACCTCCTTAACGGCTATGCCCCTGTCCTTCATGGCCATAAGGGCCAGAGCCTCCGCCTTCTTCCGGAGAGTGTCGGCACTCTCCTCTCCTGTTACCTCCATGATTATGCCTATATCTTCCGGGTTCTCAGGCACGGCCACGGCGACGGCGGCCCCTATCCTCTGGCCTCTCACGTTGCTGGCCTTCTCACCGAAGGCTATTGGAAGGAGGGAACCCTTAGACATGTCTACGGCGTTTACCAGTCGGGCGCCGGCAGGAAGGACGGAGGAAACCTTGAGGAGGTTGTAATCGGAGAAACCGGCCTCCCTGAGCGCCCTGTCAAAGGCCAGAATGTAATCCTCCGCCACCCCCTTCCCCGCACCGAGGGCGAACTTCACGTCTCCTACCATCTCAAGAGAGCCAGACCGGTGGGTTCTCATCGGTTATGACCCTCCCTTTAGTAAGTACGTCCCTGAGAAAACGGGGCAGTTTAAAGAGGGCGTGATGGAGGTCCGGAGTGTAGAATTTCAGAGCGTTTGAGAAGGAGGATATCCTCCTTTCTATCTCCTCAACCGGGACTCCCTCCGGATCCCTCCCCTTCGTGGCCAGGGTAAACGCCCAGTCCATCTGGAAGGAGAAAACGGGGGCGTGGAACACCTTAACCGTCGGAAATACCTCCTTTAAGGTAGCGAAAACGTCCCGCACGAACTCGTTGTAGTAGGGGTCAGCGCTCGCGGACTGCACTACCAGCACGCCGTCGTCCGAGAGGTGGTCGTACACTATACCGTAGAACTCTTTCGTAAAGAGCATGACCGAGGGCCCCCCCTCCAGAGGTTCCGTAAGGTCGCTTATAACCACGTCGTAGGTTTCGTTAGAGTTCTCCATGTAGGATCTCGCATCCGCAAAGACGAGGTTGGTGCGCTCATCGTAGAAGGCCCCCGCATGCCACTCCGGAAGGTAGGCCTCGCACAACTTAACCAACTGCTCGTCTATGTCTACCATCGTCGCCCTCTCAACCGGATGCCTCAGAACTTCCCTGAGGGTGGCCCCTTCCCCACCGCCGAGGATGATGACGTTTTTGGGGTCGGGGTGCGTAAGCATCGCCGGGTGTACCAGAGCCTCGTGGTATATGAACTCGTCTATCTGGGCGGACTGTATCTTCCCGTCCAAAAACAGGGTCTTCCCGAAGGCCTCTATCTCAACGATATCCACCTTCTGATAGGCCGTCTTTCCGTGGTATATGTGGTTCTTTATCTTGTGGAGAAACAGCAGGCTCTCCGTGTGCTTTTCCAGATACCAGGTTCCTTCCAACATGGGCGTGATTCTAAGGTCGGCAGAGGAGGGACTACTTCATCTTAATAACGCCCCTGAAGACGTAGCCGAGGGCGAAAGCGTTGGCCACGAGGGCCGACCCCCCGTACGATACGAAGGGGAGAGGAAGACCCGTGGGCGGAAGCAGGCCTATGTTCACGGCTATATGTACGAAGGAGAAGGTGAAAAAGGTTACCGTAAACCCCACCATAACGAACCTCCTGAATGGGTCGTCGTTCCTCTGGGCCGCCCAGAGTCCCACCCACGTTATCCCTATCAGAGAGAGTATTATCCAGAGCGCACCCCCGGGTATACCGAGGAGACCGTACTCTTCAAACAGGTTGGAGAAGGCGTAATCCTTGTCTGCCGAAGGCAGGTATCCCAGCTTCTGGAGGCCCATGCCCGGCCCCTTCCCGAATACTCCTCCCCGCACTATGGATACCTTCGCCTGTATCACCTGGGCCGCCTTGTAGGACCCGGCTCCCTTTCCGAGGAAGATCTCTATTCGCTCTCTGACGTGACCGAAAACGTTGTAGGCGATGAGGCCAAGGAAGGCGGCGAAGAGGACGGAAGCCACCATCTGGGGAACGGTCGCACCGAGCAGGAAGAGGGTGATCACCACGGAGAGGAGCAGAACCACGGCCGTGGAGAAGTTGGGCTGGAACAGTATTAGAAGGCTTACACCGGCGGATATTATCAGAGCCTTCCAGAAGATACGCACGGTACTGGCCCCCTTTTCCGAGACCGACAGGTTGGCGAGGTACATAATAAGGGTGTACTTAACGAACTCGGAGGGCTGCACCGTGAAAGGTCCGACTGCTATCCATCGGGTGGCCCCTCCGAAGGCCTTCCCGGATACGTACGTCATTACGAGCAGGCCGATTGAAACGTAAAAAAGCCAGTTAACCCATCCCCCCGCCCTGAACCTATACACCCACATCCCCAGAAGGAAGGCGAAGACTCCTAACAGAAGCCTGAGTACGTTCTTCGTGGCGAAGTCCACCATAGAGATGTCGTAGATGACGGACTTGTACATGAAAACGCTCCACTGAAGTAATATGCCGGATACGACCAGCCACACTATAGCGAGGACGTAAAGTATGACGCGGTTACGAAACTGGCTTTTCTTTCTCTTTCTTGACCGGCTCATCTCTCGTAACCTTCTTCATGTAGGTCTGGACCTCGCTACCGTATATACTCAACCGGGATATCCTCCTCCCGTACTTCTTCTGAAACCTCTCCTTTTCCTCTCTTGGGCAGGACTTTTCGCATACTACGGTCGTGATAACGTAAGGTCCGACGGTCGTGGAATACACCCCTCTGTCCTTCCCTCCACCCATCCTCTTCTCCAGAAACGCCTCCACGGATGAGAATATGTGGGATATGATAGCCGCGAGGACCTCTACGGGTTCCATTATCCGCAACTCGTCCTTGAGGGAGTAGAAGATATCACCTATGAACTTCCGGGGTACGTTCTCCGCCAACATCTCGTACAGTTCGGTTAACTTCTCGTAGTTGATCCTACGCAGGCTCTCGTCAAAGTCCCTTATACCCCTATCGTGTCCGAACAGCTCGCGGAAGGCATCCTTAACCCTCTCGTGTACGTGTTTTATAGAGACGTTGGGGTGGAACTTTATTATGTAAAGCCCGATCCTCTTCCCGTCCCTCTCAAAGAACTTGACTATGGCGTCGGTGACCGTGAGGTTCCTCTTCCTGAAAGCCTCCTCTATCCTGTCTTCGGCCTCGTCTGCGGTCTCCCCGAGCGCTGGACCAACGGCGGAGGCCCTGTATATGTTCCCGGTCACGTGCATGGTAAGTAGCTGAGGTATCCCGCTCGTCCCGTACTCCCGCATGAGTCTGTCGCTCACCATCCTTCCGAAGATCTCCTCACCGGGAGCTATCCCTTCGTCGTCCTGTGGTACACGGAGGTTCTGTAACTCCTCCTTGAGGGTCATGAGCATCTTCTGGTAGGTGCCGTCTATTTCAACCCGTACAACGGAGATGCCATCGGGCAATATGAACTCCTTCCTGTACCTCTCCACTATACCCTGCTTCCGGAATACGTGGAGTACATCGCTCAACTTTACCAGCCCCGACTTACCCACTATCGTGAAGCCGACCATATCCTTGTTCCTCTTCCCTTCGGGTCCGACCTTGAAAAGGTGAAAGTCCACGTAAACGTTTTCGGGATTCTTTCTCGCCTTATCGGCAAGTTCAACCTGCATCTTGACTATCTCGGCCAGCGTCCTCGGACTCCTCTCCTCAAGGTAGGCTATGGTGCGGGAACGTATGAACTTTATAAGTTCCCCTTCGTCTCCCACTATACGGGCTTTCAACTTTCTGGTAAGTTTGCCTTCCTCCACCATCCGGTCAAGTTCTTTCAGTACCTTGTCGTACACTCGCAGTTTGCGGCTCTCGGCTCCGAGTATGGTACGTATATCCAGTCCACCCTTTGCAACCGTTCTGAGCAGTGTGACTATCTCCTCACGGTCCCTCAACAGCCTCTTCCGGTCGGTGATTGAATCAGGGGATATCCGCATGATCATAACGGAGTAGGGGGTATCCACTATCTGGATCCCAAAAACCATGGAGAGGTTGTACCCCTTCTCGTGTACTACGGCAAGGGAGGCGTCCGAGAGTCCCGGCCAATCCTTCGCGACCACGAGGAAGTACGTTCCGTCTTCCACGTCAACGACCCTCACCTGTGGCAACTCCCTCCCTTTGAGGTCAAGGATCATATCAACGACGTTCTCCTCAACTACATCGGGTAGATTCAAACTGAGAGAGACCGATACCTTCCTCGCGATGTCCTCCCTTTCTTTTCTTTCTGCGCTCAGGGTAGGGTGTAACTTTGCAGATCCTTCTGGAGCCATTTTGTTCCCATGGTATCCCTCAAATTGCGCTCTATCCGTTTGACCACCCCTACGTAGGGTGTCCACCAGAAGTAAGAGTTCAGATCTATCGTCGCTCCGAGGTTTATAACGTGGAGCGTGGTCTTATACTGCACCTTCTGGGCGCAGAAGGCCTCGCTACCCACCGTATAGGTCGTGGTATCCTTTACGAGGGTGGTTATCCTGTACTCTATGGTGTCTGGGATGCTGTCACCTCCCACGTAGTCCGCCGGTGGAAGGGTATCCCAGTCCGTGGAGATACTGTCTCCACTTACGAGCGGATACCAGGCGAACGGCGCCTCCGCCGAAATGGTTATGGGATCCCCCACTATTGATACGGTCTTTATCACCCGCATGTAGAGGGTGTCGTTCCTCAGGAATACGTAAGCGGTGTCCTCCAGACCGTCGTACGGACCTCCACTGTAAGAGGTTATCCACATGGAATCGTTGACCATGTTAACGTTCTCGTCCCACACGTTCCCCGTGGGGTTGGTGACACTGTCCGCCGAATCGTTTAAGCTGGTACCCTCAAATACGCTGTAGTTCCATACGGCTCCCACGACCAGGGGGAAGTACCCGGTCTTTCCCGTATCCGGACACGCTATCCTCACCGTATCCGATGGGGGAGGGGGCGGTGGGGCAGGAGAACAGAACTCAGAACTCGGATAGTCCTCGCAGAAGTCCTTATCGCACCCGGAGGCCAGAGCGACCCCCGTTCCGACAATTGCCAGAGTTAAAAGAAGACGCTTATACATCGTAAGGAACAGTATTATACTGTGGTAAAGGGGGTACCTTTGTGTCCATAAAAAAAATGGGGCCGGCAGGACTCGAACCTGCAACCCACGGATTATGAGTCCGCTGCTCTGCCTATTGAGCTACGGCCCCTTGAGGTGTATATTATATAGTGGAAGGGTGGGCCGTGTGGGGTTACCTACCACCGTCCTTTCCCCTGCGTCCCATAATGAAGCCGAGCAACCTGCCCGCCACGCTTAGAACGGATACTCCATGAACTATACGCTCTATGGGGGTAAGTGTGTTGTCTATCCTTTCAGCCAGCCGGTTTATCCGCTTGAAGGTCTCCTCCGCATCGTCCGCTATCCTCTCCATGGAGAGGAGCATGCGATCCAGAGTAAAGGATATCCTTATCACCAGGTACCAGACCGCCCCCGCAAGGGCGAGGAGGGATATGGAAGCCGAAACCATCAGTATGGCCATGTAAACGTTCATACCGATAATTCTACGGTAGCCCTTCCAGTTTCAGGAGTCTTCTGTACAACTCCTCTTCCTCCCGGCTGAGTCTGGTGGGTACCTTTATTCTGGCCCGGATGAGGAGATCTCCCCCCTTGCCCCCTTTGGGATCGGGTATCCCCCTTCCCTCTACCCTCGCGAATATCTCACCGTGCTGTACTCCCTTTGGCACCTTCACCTTTACCTTTTCCCCCCTGAGGTCGGTTATCTCTATCTCGCCACCGAGAGCAGCTCTGGCCGGCCCTATATCCACCGTGTATATGACGTCCCTATCTCTACGCTCGTACTTCGGATGGGGTTTCTCCTTAACGTGAATAACGAGCCGTCCAGTACCGTGTCTCCCCACGTGTCCCATGTTCCGGTAAACGACCTTCTGACCTCCGAGGACACCCGCAGGTACGTTGAACTCCCTATCCACCTCCTCTTCCACGTACCCCCTGCCTCCACATGTGGAACAGGTCTCACCGCTTACACCCGTGCCTTTACAGTTAGGACAGGTTCTCTCCACGACGAATACGCCAAAGAAGGTCCTCTGGTGCTGTCTTACTCTTCCCCTCCCACCGCATACGGAACAGGCGCGGGGGTTGACTATGCCCTCCCCTTTGCACGTGGGACACAGTACCCTTCTGGTATATCGGATCTCCCGTGTGGTAC
>WFXS01000081.1 GCA_015490465.1 Caldifarciminota bacterium | reverse complement strand
ACCCTGAAGATGCTCGTCGGTCTCATAAAGCCGACGTCCGGAAAGGTGAGGGTACTGGGATACGACCCCTTTGAGAGGAGGAAGGACTTCCTGAAACGGATAACCCTCGTAATGGGTCAGAAGCAGCAACTGATATGGGACCTGCCCCCTATAGAGTCCCTCAGGATAAACGCCGCGGTCTACGAGATACCGGAGGACGTATTCCGCAAGCGGTTGAACTACCTTGCCGAAATGTTAACGATAAAGAAACGTCTATACCAGCCCGTACGCAAGCTTTCCCTTGGGGAAAGGATGAAGGCCGAGATCCTCGCCGCCCTCATACACGAGCCTGACGTACTCTTCTTGGACGAGCCGACTCTGGGACTGGACGTGAACGCCCAGATATCCATCCGTAACTTCCTGAGGACCTACAACGAAGAGTTCGGTGCCACCATAATACTGACGAGCCATTACATGGGGGACATAGAGGCCCTGTGCGACAGAGCCATAGTCATACATAAGGGCAGGCTCATATTTGACGGGGACCTCTACGATCTATCCGAAAAGGTTATGCCCTTCAAGGAGATATACGTGGAGTTCAAGGGGAGGGTGCCGATAGAGGAACTGCGGAGGATGGGGGATATCCGGGAGATAGAGGGTCAGGAGGTCAAGTTGCTCGTGCGGAGAGACGAGGTGTTCCAGAAGGTGAGGGAAATAATGGACAGGTACGACGTGGACGACCTCTCAGTTACGGACCCTCCACTGGACGAGGTCCTGGCCAAGGTGTTTGAGAGTTAGTCTTCCCGCCAGAGTAAAAAGCCTATCAGCAGGATAAGGATAAGCAAGGGGAGGTGTTCCCATACTCTGGGATGCAGGTGACCGTGGGCGTCTATCACGCTACGGGATACCCTGCCGGCGTTGAAGAACACGAGGCTCAGGAGAGGCACCTTCCAGCCCCTTCTTAAGTACACGTACGTAAGGAGAGGGTAAAGGAGCGTGTATACCACGTTCTGAACCTTCACGAAAGTGGGAACCGGCACGAACAGGGTGACGGTCAAGTACATGAGCAGGAGCAGACCTATAAGTGCGATTATCAACTTTCTCATAGTCTGTCCGCCCAGGCCCACGTCTTCGGTGTCGTTATCTCAACGGAGTTCCCTTCCGGGTCGCGGAAGTAGAGGGATCTACCACCGTTCGGCCAGGTTATCTCGGCCTCTATCTCCACCCCCATGGCCTCCAGTCTCCTCCTCCACGCATCGTACTCCTCTTCTGGCGTGTAGAAAGCGATATGCGACGGCCCCCTGCACCCGTGAGGGGGAACGTCGGTACTCTTCAGGGTCTTATCCGGATCAAATATCAGCAACATGGTCTCACCGAGTTTAAAGAACACGTGCCTGTCCTCCTCAACCACCGGATGGACACCGAGGAGCATGGAGTAAAACTCCCTCATACGCTTCAGATCCTTGCCGTATAGGCACACCTCGGCTATCCTCACCCTATGTCCCTCCTGTAGTGCATCCCCTCAAAGTGTATCTTATCCATGGCCTCGTAGGCCCTGTTTCGTGCCTCCTCAAGCGTTTCCCCCGTGGCCACGACCGAAAGGACCCTGCCCCCGGAGGTTATTAACTGACCACCTTCCTCCTTTACGCCGGCGAGGAAAACGGCGTCGGCTATCCTTTCGGCCTCCTCAAGACCGGTTATAGGGAAGCCCGTTATGGGCCTCTCAGGGTATCCCCTGGATGCGGCGACGACGCAACAGGAGAAACGGGAAGGTTCTTTTATGAGATCTTCCTTCAGATTGCCCTCCGCCGCAGATACCACGACCTCCCCGAAGTCGTAATCCATAAGGGGCAGGATGGCCTGGGTCTCCGGATCGCCGAGCCGTACGTTGTACTCAAGGACGAAGGGTCCGTTCTCTGTCAGCATGAGGCCGAAGTAAAGGATACCTTTGTACTTAAGGCCCTCCCGTGCCAGCCCTTCAAAAGTCCGCCTTACGACGTTCTCCTCTATCAGGGATTTCGTCTGCTCGTCCAGAACCACGGGAGATATGGACCCCATACCTCCGGTGTTGGGGCCGTCGTCCCCGTCCCTCAACCTCTTGTAGTCTCTGGCGTAAGCGAAGACCTTCCAGCGGCTGCCATCGGCTACGGCGAAGACGGAGACTTCTTCACCCCTGAGAAAACGCTCTATCACCACCCTCCTGGAGGCTTCGCCGAACTTCGCCCTGTTCATGAACTGGTCAAGGGTGTTTATCGCCTCCCCCACGCTACGGGCTATCACCACCCCCTTACCTCCAGCCAGACCGTCCGCCTTTATAACTATGGGGAACCTCTGCCCCTTCACGTACTCAACGGCGTCGTCAAACTCCTCCTCCGTAAAGACCTCAAAGTCCGCCGTGGGGACCCTGTACCTCTTTGCGAAGCTCTTCGCCCATATCTTGCTCGCTTCCAGTCTGGCCGCTGCTCTGTTCGGAGCGAACACCTTCAGGCCTCTCCTCTCTCCCTCGTCCGCTATCCCTAAGGCTATGGAGGTTTCTCCGCCGGGAAAGATCAGGTCAACACCGTTGTCAAGGGCGAAGTCCACGAGGGCGTTTATCTCACTCTCCTTTATTGGAACGTTCCTACCGTAACGGGCGGTGAAGGGGTTCCCCGGTGCGGTGAATATCTCAAACCCGACCTTTGACTGGGCCAGTTTCCAGACTATGGCGCTTTCCCTGCCTCCCTTTCCTACGACCAGGACCTTCATCTCTACCTCCCCAGAGAGAATTTGAGACCTACACTTACACGCATTCCACCAAGATCCTCTTTAGCGTTGATCTCGTCCTTATCGGGATCTGGAGGTCTATCCTTCACCGATAGGGATTTATCCTTCGTATTGAACACCCAGTAGGCTATTCCCCTGTCCTCGTCCCCCCCGGAGTCCCTGTCCACGTACTTCCCTTCGTACCCGGAGAACGAGAGGACGTCGTACCCCACCCTCACGGCGAGGGCAAGCTTATCCGAGATAGCAACGTCACCCCCGAAGGCCATACCCATACCCACGGACGAGGCCGACAGGGATGCCTCCCTTATCCCCCACGCATGTACGCCGAGGACGTTGATATGGGTGGAGTCGTAAACCGAGAGGTTAGAGAAACCGAGGAGCATCTTAACGCCGGCGTACATCCGGAAGGTTTCCGTCAGGGGATAGGAGAAGCCTATCGGCAGACCAAAGATGAAGTTCATGAGGCTGTGTTTACGGTGAAAGTAAATCGTCGCCCCAGACGTTTTTTTGCTGTCCCCACCGTTTACGGAGGTGTAAAGTATGGACGGTTCCATACCGACATCTATAAAGGTCGCACGGTATCCCATACCAACACCGAACCCCAGACCCACCTTCTGGTTGGGCAGGTCAAAGTCCTCGCTCCTCATCTCGTCAACCCACAGGTTGTAGTGAGTCAGTGAGACGGTCCCGAACTGAAAGAGAGGATAGAGGTACAACATAAGGGAGTATTTTACCCCCGTCGTTTATTTCAAGAGGAGAGGAACCGTGACCCCTGTACCCACATCAGCCCAACTGAACGTATCGGGACGGCCGACCGTAAAATAGCCCCCGTGAAGAGGGTAATTTTTCATCTCCCGGATGGAAGTAAGGTTGAAAAGGAAGTAAAAGAAGGGCAGAGCGTACTTGACGTCCTCGGCGAAGAGGGGCTTAAGGGGGGCTTCGTTGCCCGTTCGGGCGGACGGCTCTTTGACCTCTTCGTTCCCATACCGGAGGACGTCTCCGAGGTTGAGATTCTGGACTTCAACGATAGGGACGGTAAGGAGGTCTTCTGGCACTCCTCCGCGCACATACTGGCCCAGGCGGTCAAGAGGCTTTGGCCGGACGCCAAGCTCACCGTCGGCCCCCCCATAGAGAACGGCTTCTTCTACGACATAGACTTCGGGGGACGGACCCTGACGCCGGAGGACCTCCAGAGGATTGAGGAGGAGGCAAAGAAGGTAATTGAGGCGGATTACCCTGTAAAACGGGAGGAGTGGCCGGCCGAAAAGGCCAAGGAGTTCTTCAGGGAGAGGGGGGAGGACTACAAGGTCCTCCTGATAGAGGAGTTCGGTGAGCCGGTCGTCTCCGTCTACCATCAGGGGGAGTTCACGGACCTGTGCAGAGGTCCCCATATACATCGGACGGGGGTCGTGGGTGCCTTCAAGGTCACGGCCGTCTCCTCCGCCTACTGGAAGGGCGACCCCAACAACCCCTCCCTCCAGAGGATCTACGGCGTATCCTTCCCGACACAGGAGCAGTTAGAGGAGTACCTCCACATGCTGGAGGAGGCGAAGAGGAGGGACCACAGGGTACTGGGCCGCCAGTTGGACCTCTTCAACTTCTACGAGGAGGCGGGGGCAGGCTTCGTCTTCTGGCACCCCAAGGGGACGGCCGTAAGGTTTGCGATTGAGGACTACATCAAGAGGGAGCATATAAAAGACGGCTACACCTTCGTCATCACCCCCCACGTCCTCTCCGGAAAACTCTGGGAGATAAGCGGCCACCTCAACTACTACCAGAAGAACATGTTCGTCTTTGAGAAGGACGGACAGACCTACGCCGTCAAACCCATGAACTGCCCCGCCCACATCCTCATATACAAGTCAAAGGTGCATAGCTACCGGGACCTCCCCGTAAGGCTCGCCGAGTTGGGGACGGTGTATCGCTACGAGCTATCCGGCGTCCTCCACGGCCTGATGAGGGTCAGGGGCTTCACCCAGGACGATGCCCACATCTTCGCCGCCCCGGATCAGGTGGAGGAGGAGGTCAGGCGGGTCCTCGCCTTAATGAAGAGGATCCTCGGTCGCTTCGGCTTTAAGGACTTTGAGGTGGAACTGTCCGTGTGGGACCCCAACAGACCGGAGGAGTACATGGGAACCCCAGAGATGTGGAAGCAGGCCATAAACTCCCTAAAGAACGCCCTTGAGGCGGAGGGCTTCTCCTACGAGGTTGAGGAGGGGGAGGCCGCCTTCTACGGCCCCAAAATTGACGTTAAGCTCAAGGACGCCCTCGGCCGGAGGTGGCAGTGTACGACCGTACAGGTAGACTTCAACCTTCCCAGGCGGTTCAACGCCACGTACGTAGGCCCCGACGGTAAGGAGCATTTCGTCGTAATGATACACAGGGCGATCCTCGGATCCATAGAGAGGTTCTTCGGTATTCTGATAGAACATTACGCCGGGGACTTCCCATTATGGCTGGCCCCCGTACAGGCGAGGGTGATACCCATAAAGGACGCCTTCGCGGAGTACGCCCGGAGCGTAAAGGAGAGGCTTGAGGAGGCCGGCTTCAGGGTGGAGGTGGACGACCGGAACGAGAGGCTCTCCTACAGGATAAGGGACGCCGAGACCCAGAAGGTGCCTTATATCTTAGTCGTTGGCAAGAGAGAGGTGGAGAACGGCACGGTCTCCGTGAGGCGCAGGAAGGAGGGGGACCTGGGGGCCATGAAGGTGGAGGAGCTGATAGAGAGGATGAGGAGGGAGGTGGATGACTAAGGGACGAGAACTGGAATTTTACTATATCACACCGGTTAAGAATCTTGACTCTATTTTACGGTTCGGCATACTCTCAAACGACGAGGTTAACCGTAGAGGATTGGATTTTAAACGCATCAGTAAAGAAGATATAGTAGAGAAAAGGAGGGAAAAGGGGCTTACGAGCTATGCCAACCTTTATGTGAGTAGCCGTAATGCTATGATGTATATGGTGTTAAAGATGGGATGGAAAATTGTTGTGTTGGGGATAAGTGGGGATATCCTGAAGTTACGGGGTGTCCTTGTATCTGTAGGAAATGCCGCCAACGATAATTCTATAAGAGTTCCACCGTCTGAAATAGATTTTACAAAATTTCTAAGACTTGTACGAAGTGTAAGGGACTGGATTTCAGGAGCTTCAAGCGTGCCTATCTGGAAGGTTTTCAAAAGGGAATCCGCTTATCGTAAGAGATATTACGGCTACTATATGGAACCCAAAAAGTTTTTGCAGTCCGAAATTCTGGTTCCCCGACGTGTTCCTAAAAAGTACATAAAAGCCATATATGTTCCTGTTAATGATCTTTTGCGTGAAATCAACTTAGCGTCCGGGAAGTTGTCTGTATCTGTGGAGCCCGATATGTTCTTCCTCCCCCTAAGAAAGGTGGAAATTGCCGATGGACTTTATATAGTCCACGGGGATATGTTTATAAGCGAAATGCACACTTTAACAATAAGCGTTAACACCGTTGGGGTAATGGGTAAGGGATTAGCGAGTAGGTTCAAGTACATGTATCCGGCCGCGTACGTGGCATATCAGGATATGGTAAAGTCAAAGTTGCTAGTACCCGGACGTCCCGCCTTTTATATGACGGAGGATAGAGGTTTTTTATTCTTCCCTACCAAAGGTCACTGGAGGGAAAAAAGTAAATTGGAGGTTATAGAAAAGGGATTAAAATGGTTTGTGAAGCATTACGAGGAATACGGTGTTAAATCCATAGCCTTTCCTGCCCTTGGTTGTGGACTGGGTGGTCTGAAATGGAAAGACGTTGGTCCTCTTATGTACCATTATTTAAAGAATTTAAAAATCCCTGTAGAGATATATCTGCCTACCAACGACGTTGAGGAAGAATATTTCAAACGAGAATTCTACGAAAGAGGGTCTTCAAGCCCGCTTTTACATTTACCATAACGATCCTATGACCAATTTGCGTACCCGACCACTTTAAAATATAGTCCTTGCCGGGATGGCGGAATCGGTAGACGCAGGGGATTTAAAATCCCCCGGGGTAATCCCCGTGTGGGTTCGAGTCCCACTCCCGGCACTTGTTTCAAAAACCTCCCGTATTTTATTTGTTTATGACGATTCTGGGGATAGCCGTAGGGGAGGTTCTATCGGCCGTTCTGCCCCTCTTCGTACCACCGAGCGGAGCGCTTGAGGCCGTAACGTACCGGTTCTCCATGGGTTTCCAGAACGTTACCCTTGACCTCTACTTCCTCGTCTTCTCCGTAGGTTTGAAGATTGAACTCTCGCTCATGGGCGTGTTCACCGGTCTGATCTTTCTCCTGATAAGCCGGATGTTATGAGAGTGTCCATCGGTGGAGATAGGTTCCTTGTGGTCAGAGGTTCCGGGGAACCGGATCCTGCACACTTCCCGGATCTGCCTGAAGGGTTCAACGGGTGGGTGTACATCAAAAAGGAAAGGACTACGGAACTCTACTACTTCAACTACCTGGGCGATAGGGTACCCTTCTGCGGGAACGCCACACGGGTGGTGGGATACCTGAGTCTCAACGGTAGGGACGGGGAGATCGTGGTTGATGCCCACGGCCCCAAGGTGGTAAAGGTTCTGGGCGATTACGTCGGCATAACCCTTGATCTGGCAGTTAACGTCAGGGGGGACCATTCCCTCGTTGAGATGGAGGGGGTAAAACATCTGGTCGTACCTGTCGTGGGGAGAATGGAGGACTTTCCCCTCAGGGAATTCTACCGGGCCACGGTGAAGGGGGGGATGCCGTACCATACCAACGTCTACACCCTCGTGGGCGACTCCCTCTTCGTCAGGACGTGGGAGTACGGTTATCCTGAGGAGCCTCTTGGATGTGCCACGGGAACCCTCTCCAGTGCGGCCGACTTCCTCCTCCGCCATGGCTTAAACCGGGTAAAGACCGTGGTGCGATCCGGAGACGTCGGGATGGTATCAGGCGACGGAAGGACCTTCACGATGTGGCACAGGATATACCCCCTTTGAGAAGTGAACTTTCCGACCGTAAAATGCCTTCCCTCCCGTGAGTAAAGTCGTAAGAAAAGTAAGGTTGAGGAACAAGTTGGGGTTGCACGCCCGGCCGAGTACGCAGATATCGTCTCTGGCGGGGCAGTTTGAGAGTAACATCTTTTTGATAAAGGAAGAGGCGGACGGTTCCCAGATGAAGGTGAACGCCAAGAGCGTCTTTGGGGTGATGATGCTTACCGCACCTATGGGAACGGAACTCATAATTGAGGCCGAGGGTCCGGACGCGGAGGAGGCCGTTGAGGCGCTCGCCCACTTAATAGAGGTGGTAAAGTTCAATGAGGAGTAACACGAGGACCGAAGAAGTACTTACAGGCGTTGGACTGGTACCCGGAAGGGCAAAGGGGAGGGTCTTCGTATTCACAACCCCACCCCGGATAGAGGAGGATTTCATCGGTGTACTGGACCGCATGGCCGGTGATCTGGAAAAGGAAAAGGAGGACATCTTCGCCCAGTTCGTACGGCTCATAATCACGGATCAGACGTTCAGAAATAGGCTTAAAACCTGCCTTGACCTCGGAGTATCCGAGGATGAGGCCGTTGATATAGCCCTGCGACCCCTTGTTGAGCGCCTTAGATCCGCCGACCCCTTTTTCGCCCGTAAGGCTCAGGAGATAGTGCAGATCATCCACGACATACTCCACAACGGGACGTTTGACCTGCCCATAGACGAAGACACCGTTTTCGTGGCCGAGAGAATAAGCATCCCCCTCGCCCTCAAACTAAAAACCAGAAAGGTGGCGGCCGTAATCCTGAAGGAGCTATCCTCAGACTCCCATGCGGCCATAATTCTCGCCAACGCCCATATACCCACCGTCGTAGGGATAGACCCGGCAAAGTTCAAAGCGGGTGAAGTCGTTTACGTTGACGGTGAGGCCGGGATCGTTTCACGTAAACCTATAGACTCCTTTGATAGGAGGGAGCATATAAGGAAGGGGAGGATCTTCATGACGGCCGACGGAGAGGAGGTGGAGATACTGCTGAACGTTGACATACCGGAGGACGTCTTCTGGGCGGAGAGGTACGAGACCGGGGTGGGTCTGCTCCGTACGGAGTACCTCCTTAGCGTGGATCTGGGACGGGTGGACTGGGAAAGGTTCGCCCGCCTCAATGCCCCCGTAATAATCAGGGCCTACGACGTTGGAGGGGAGAAGTTCCACGGGACGAGGGGGGCCATGAGGCTCCTGAACGATCTGAAGGAGAAGTTTGACTCCCTCCTGAGGATCGTAAAGAGGTATCCGAACTTCCGTATAATGATACCCATGGTTGACTTCCCCGACACCGCCCGAACCTTCTACGACTACGTCACGGCAAGGGGAGTGAGGGACGTGGGCTTTATGGTTGAGGTTCCCTCCTTCGCCTGGAGCATATCCGAGGTAAACGATTACGCTACCTTCTTCTCGGTGGGGACGAACGACCTCTGGGCCTTCTTCACGGGAAGGGAGAGGGGTACGAGCGATATAAAGGAACAGGTAAACCCGGTATTCGGTGACCTCCTCAGACACGTACTCAATAACTCCCAAAGACCCGTGAGCGTATGCGGCCAGCTCGCATCCGACGAGGACGGACTCCGTTTCCTGTTGTCTCTCGGATATCGCAGGTTCTCCGTTTCACCTTCGTTCTTCGTAAAAGCGGCGAAGATAGTGGAGAACTGGAGGAAAGATGGGTAAGAGACTTTATCGCGATATATTCGCCACACCTCAGGAGGTTCTACGGAGCCTCTTCGCTGAGTACATCTACAGGCACGAGAGTAACGAGGAGGATCCTGAGATCTTCCTGAGCGACGTACGGGAGAGGGAGGATCTCTCCCCGGAGGAGGTGGACAGGCTGAGGGATCTTATAGAGTTCTACCTGCAGAACGAGGACGCCCTGTACGAACACCTATCCGATACCCTTACCGGATGGAGACCTGAGAGGCTGCTCGCCCTTGACAGGGCGGCTATACTGGCCGGAATGGTAGAGATGCTGAAGGGTACCGATGATGTAAACCGCACCATATACGATTACGGCACGTTCGCGAAGCGCTTTTCCGCGGAGAAGTCCCCGTCCTTCGTGATGGGGGTACTGAAATCTTTCAAAAAGAGGTTGGAAAGTGGGAAGGAGTGAGATACTCATCCTGCTTAAGGATATCGGGTACAAACCCCGTACCTTCAGGGTTGAGGTAACGCCGGAGGAGATGGACTACAGGGGAGAGTACACCGTGGTGGGGAACGCCAACGTCAGGATAACCGTTGCCAGGGTGGATATAGGGTACCACCTGAAGGTTGAGGGTGAGGTGAAGATGCGGTTCGTATGTTCCCGGTGCCTTGACGAGTACGTGGAGACCTTCCGTTTCTCCGATGAAAATATACTG
Source organism: Caldifarciminota bacterium (assembly GCA_015490465.1). Lineage (GTDB taxonomy): Bacteria > Hydrothermota > Hydrothermia > LBFQ01 > LBFQ01 > JAADCS01. Next base: position 30,805 of record WFXS01000081.1, on the reverse strand, counting down.
CGGAGAGGAGAGTACGCGGGTGATGAGCGCCTGAAGGATGAAGACGTTGAGAGCATATACGTTGAGCGGGACGAGGTGGACGTACTGCCAATAATAAGGGAGATCTTCATATCAAACCTGCCCATAAATCCTGTCTGCTCGCCAGATTGCAAGGGTATATGCCCGGTATGTGGCCTCAAGATAGAGGACGAGGCCGAACATCTCCACGAGGAGGTGGAGAAAACGCGCAAGCTCGGGATATTTCTGGAAAAAGCTTTAAAAGAAGGAGGTAAGCAGTGATCAAAGGGGACATAGTCTCTGCCATAGTAGAGAGGGATATACATCCGCTCGTCGCGAGGTTGCTCGTGGAGAAGGGTATAAACGACGAGGCTCTTCTGGAGGTGACCTTTGAACCGAAGGTGGAGAACATGCCTCCTCCCGAACTCGTACCCGATATGGAGGAGGCGGTAAAGCTCACTGCGAAGTTTATAGGTCGTAAGGAGACGATCCTGGTGTGGGGACACGACGATGCCGACGGTGTCACCGGGACCTCCATCCTTTACGATGCTATAAAGACCGTGGGTGGACGGGCGCTCTATTACATCCCGGACAAGAAGAGTAAGGGTGGCCACTCCATCAACGAGGAAGGCCTCAAGTACGCTGCCCAGAACGAGGTGAAACTCATAATAACCACGGACTGTTGTACGAACGCCGAAGAGGAGATAGCGATGGCGCGGGATATGGGGATAGAGGTGATCGTCACCGACCACCACGAGGTCTTCGTTCAGGACCCGGACTACCTGATAGTGAACCCCAAGAGGGGAGGAGCGTACCCCTACCTGTCGGGGTCCGGTGTGGCTTTTAAGTTCGCGTGGTACCTCTTCAAGATAACCAACCACTGGGACATCGCAACCATAATACAGGAAAAACCGGAATACTTCGTATGGGCCACCATAGGGATAATCGCCGACCGCATGCCCATCTTCTCCGAGAACAGGGCGCTTTACAACAAGGCGGAGGAGATATTCACCGAGCATACCTTTACCTTCCAGAAGGCCTACGAGAACGTCAAGGGTAAAAAGCCCACCCTTTACGAACTTACCAACATCGTATCCTCGTCCCACACGAAGGGCAACTACCACGAGGGCGTTGAACTCCTCATGACCAGGGACATAAACGTGGCCGAGGAGATAATGAGGAGGCTCGTAACCTTCTCGGAGATCTGGTACCGCAAGGCGGAGGAGATCCTCTCCGAGATAAAGCAGAGCGTCTCCACCTCCCGCCCCTACATAATGGTTGACCTCGGAAAGAAGGGGATGGGATATCTGGGATACGTCGCCAACAAGCTCAAGGAGAAGTACAGGGTACCGTCAATAGCCCTCGGCCGCAGGGACGACAAGAAGGTCGTGGGAGAGTTGAGGGCGCCTCAGGGCTTTGATACGCTGGAGCTTCTTGACAGCATCTCGTGGATGCTAATAGACTACGGTGGACACAAGGTGGCCTCCGGTTTCTCCATGGACGAGGCCTTTTTACCTTCCCTCGTTGAGGAGATAGACGCCTTCTTCGCCGAGAAGGGAGACATAGACTACGTCAGCGCCAAGGCGGACCTCGTACTCAGATCGGAAGAGGTTGACGACAAGTTCTTCAAGGATCTCGTGAAGATGGGCTTTCTGGGTCTGAACGCCTACATACTGATAGAGGGTAGGCTTGAGGATATATCCAACAAGCTCCTCGGAGTAAGGGTTATAGACCCTCAGGGGTTCCTCGGCCTCTATCCACCGGATACGAAGGTTCGCATACTGCTCCAGACCACCCCCGACGGTCTCTACCTTGACGTTATGGAGAAGTTGCAGGGGTGAAGGTTGGAAAATTATTACTTCACCATTACAATAGAAGGCTATGGCGGAGTTAAACGTTAAGAAACTTCAGGAGGTCTTTGAGACCTTCAAGCAGGATATGGGAGCCGGTCTCCTCGCTTCGGACATCTTTGACAAGGAGAACCTCGTTCCCCTGATAGGGTACAACTCCAACCCGGTGGCCTGCGCCCTCTTCGGGAAGATATACCACTTCATACACGAGGCCGCTCAGGAGGCCGGATTTCCTCCCATGCACCGCTACTTCCTCATAGACTTGAAGGACCACAAGGCGGTTATCGTGGTTGATCTCCACGAGAAGTACCTTCTGGGGATGCTGGTAGACCTTACGAAGATACAGATAGGTATAGTCCTGAACGTGGTTATACCGAAGGTCATCAGGGAGTTCAACTCCAAAGTGTTCTCCTGATGGCTCCGAGGGAGATTGAGGGGGCCCTTCGGGCCTCCTTTGATGCGTTAAAGAGGGAGTTCGGGGATATCATTCTGGGGATGGGAGCCATAGACGTCATAAGGGGAGATATCCTTGACTTCACCTACAACCTCTCTCCGCAATTTCTGAGATACCACGGTCGCATCGTGAACCTGATGAGGAAAAATCCGGCCATAGGTTTCAAAAGTGGGGAAGTAAGGTTCGGCTCCTATTACCTATTTGAGACGGAGGACAACGGCCTGATCGTCGTTTTCAACGTGGCCTCAAGGTTCGCCTTCGTCGTTCACGTCAAACTCGGTACCATACAGATAGGGACCGTCCTGCAGGTTTTACTGACGGAACTCCGGGATGTACTATCCCGAAGCTACGATGAAAACAGGATACGACGTATAGAGAGAATCTTCAACCTGCGCTGAGGGCTACTTCACCACCCCTATAACTCCGCAGGCTATACGGGAACCGGCGTTCCCTGCGGGTTGGGATTTGTAGTCGTCCGGGCCGGAATGTATTATAACCGCCCTTCCGAGTACGGAGTACGGAGAGGGTATAACGGTGAAGGCCTTCGTACGGAAGTCAACCGTAGCCTCGCCCTTGTCGTTGCTCTTTATGTTAGGCATATCTCCGGAGTGGTGGGTGCCTATGGGATCGCTGGGATGGCTGTGTTTACCGGTGCGATAGGGATCAAAGTGACCGCCTGAAGCCGTGGGTGAGGAGCAGTCCCCGAACTGGTGTACGTGTATGGCGAAGGTGCGGTTTTTGGGAAGGCCGGTTATCTTACCGAAGACGTGAACGCTCATGTCGGGGTACTGGTGGAAGAAGACTTCACCCTTTATATTCTTATCCTTAAAGCCGGAAACGGAGGCTTTCGCCTTGAGTATGGGTTTATCGCCGGTCGCTCCGACGAAGAAAAGTACTCCCACAAGGAGGGGTATCATCCTCTTCATAGCAGGGGATTTTAAGGCTGGACGTTCGGTACCCTGACGGGGTACCTCCCCGTAAAACATGAAACGCAGAAGTTCTCCATGTTCCTCTTATACTCGTCTAACGGCAGGTAAAGTACGCTGTCCGCCTCTATGAACCTGCCTATCTCCTCAAGACTCATCCGGGCCGCCGCCAGTTCCTCCTTCGTCGGCGTATCTATTCCGAAATAACAGGGGGAGATCACCGGAGGGGAACCTATGCGGACGTGTACCTCCCTTGCTCCGGCTTCCCTCACCATCCTGACGATCTCCCTCATGGTTGTCCCCCTTACGAGGGAGTCGTCCACCAAAACCACGCGTTGGCCACGCAGGACGAAGGGGACCGGGAAGAGTTTGGACCGTACCGTCCTCCTCCTCATGTCCTGACTGGGCTGTATGAAGCTCCTCCCCACGTAGTGGCTCCTTATCAGACCCATCTGGAAGGGTACTCCCGACACCCCCGAGTACCCTATGGCGTAAATCGTCCCGGAATCTGGAACGGGGACCACGACGTCCGCCTCCACCTCGTCCACCTTAGCGAGTATCTCACCCGCCCGTAGCCTCCACTCGTAAACCGATCTGCCGAAGATGTTGCTGTCGGGACGGGCGAAGTAAACCAGTTCAAACGAACATGGAAGGGATAGCTTTTTCCCTACGGTAAAGGGCTTTAAACCTTCGCCCACCACGTACCCTTTGCCTATACCCACTTCCTCAACCACCTCTATGTCGGCAGAGCGGAGGGCGGAGTCCTCGGAGGCGAACCACACGTCCTCTCCCTCCCTCCCCATCCACAGGGGCCGGAAACCGTAAGGGTCCCTGAAGGCCACGATCCTGTCCCCGTCTATCATCAGGACGGTCCAGGCCCCTTCAAGACGTTCGGAGAGTTTCTTCAACCTCTCGTCCGGTTCTCCAGTTTCCTTGGCGTAAAGTAGGAGTATGGCCTCGGAATCGGACGTGGAACGGAATATTACCCCCTCCCTCTCAAGCTCTTGCCGTAGATACGTGTAGTTGGTCAGGTTGCCGTTGTGGACGAGGGCTATCATCCTGCCGTCTATGAACCCCACGAAGGGCTGAACGTTTTCCGGTCTGTAGGTTTCGCCGTGCGTTGAGTACCGGGTATGGGCTATTGCGACTCTGAGGATGGGGTCGTGGCCGTAGCGCCGGAAGACGTCCGACACCAGGCCGAGATCCTTAAACCCCACCTCCCTGCCGTCCACGGTTATCCCCACAAAACCGCTCGCCTCCTGCCCCCTGTGTTGTAGACCCTGAAGGACGGTTATCAAACGACTGAGGTGAACGCCCCTTTTACTCCTTACACCGACGATTCCGCACATCCTGAGAGTCTATTTTACGACTGAGACTCTTTCTTACGGAAGGGCATCTCGTCCACGATCAGGAGTATGAGCAGACCGGTGAGGCCGAGGGTCACCCAGACGTCCGCCAGGTTAAATGTGTACCATCTGAATCCGCCAACACCGACGTCCACAAAGTCCACCACACCGCCCCGCAATATTCTGTCCACTATGTTGCCGATCGCACCTCCAAGGATGGTAGCGTAAAGGAACTTGTACACCTTTCTCCTCTCCAGAACCATGACGACGAACAGGGCCACGGCCAGTACGCTTGCCATCAGGGCGTAGGGGAAGTTCTCACCGAAAGACAGACCGAAGGCCGTGTTGTAGTTTATGACGAGGGTGAAACGGAAGAACTCACCGAACACCTCCACGGGGGTGTGCAGTTTAAGGGACGAATAAGCCCAGGCCTTGGTTATAAGGTCAAGGATTCCGAGGAACACGGAGTAAAAAAACAGGAGGAGAGATATCTTCAGGTTCTCCGGTGAAAAAGCGTACCTGACGTTCCCAAACATATAAGGAGGGGATTCTAACCCCGCTCATAAAAAAACGGGGCGGCTTGACCGCCCCACTGACTTTTACTGTACCTTGATCTCCCTCTTTCGGGCCTTTTCGCTCTTGGGTATCTCTATCACGAGAACGCCGTTCTCGTACTTTGCGTTTATCTTCTCAGGGTCTATGTCGGAGGGGAGCTGTATGGCGCGGTAGAAGGAACCGTAGGCGATCTCCCGGCGGTAGTAGCTGGCCTCCTTCTCCTCCTTTTCCTCCTTCCTCTCGCCGGACACGATGAGGGTGTTGTCCGTGACCTCTATCTTGATGTCCTCCTTGTTCACGCCGGGTATGTCCATGCGGACGATGTAGCGGTCGTCGGTCTCCTTGACCTCAAGGGGCGGGGTCCAGACGAACTCCCCTTCCAGCCCCCTCTCGGCCAGAAAGGTGTCAAAGACCCTTTCCATCTCCCTGCGAAGCGCCTCAAGCTCCCTGAAGGGATCAAACCTTACGAGCCTTGCCATGGTTCACCTCCTTTTTGTTTTAACTTATGTTAACTTGATGCGGTGTAGAATAATGGCCACAGTTCACCCGTATGTCAAGTAGAGGAACGGTAGATATTGAAGCGCCTTCTGTTCGGATCGTTCTGCTGAAACGACGATGAACCTCCCCGTTGGGTGCCGACCGTAAGATGGAGATTTTCTGAAGTCGGTAAAGAGGTCGTCGGTACAATACCCGCATGCTGTTTATCCTATCCTTCGTTTACATGCGGCACGAATCGTGGGCATCTTTCTCAAAGTTCTCCTACAAGTACAGGGATAAGAGCGCCGTGGGAGATATAGGGGGATACATGAAGCTTTTCAAGTGGGGGGATTACGGCCCCGTAGTTGGGGGGGATTTTATCGTGTGGCTGGGGTACGACGTGGGTCCCATACAGCTGGACCCCATATACGCTGACTACTACGTCTGGTTTGGGGCGTTCAAAGAAACCGACAGAGGAACGTTCTACCTCCTGATAGAGCATCCCTGCTTCCACTACATAGATAAGCTTGACACCCTGCCCCTCTACTGGAACGCTTTTCGTTTCATGTACAGAGAGAGAGATCTGGAGATATCCGTGGCTCAGTACATCTACGACGAGAGGTACAAGTTCCTATCTCAAGGTACGGACTGGGGAACCGACGTAAAGGCCTTTAAGAGGTTCAGGAAACCCCTCAGGGACAGCGTGGGCCTCTTTTTGGACGTCAGAACCTTTGTGGCTTTAAGTAGAAACTACCGTAAGGTTTATGCGAGCCTATCACTTGAAGGCGGTCTGGAGTTCCGGAACGAGAAGGGTGACTTCACGGTAGCCTTAGGATACCGGCCTTACGAGAGGACGGGAATAATCAGGGACGCCGAGGGCGTCCCCTACGTTTCGCTGCGGGTACGGGGATTTTAAAGGGTATACGTAGCGGACATCATAGAGGATAGAAAGGCGATGTAAACTACGAGGAGTATGGCGTAAAGCACCAGAGTGACGACAATGAATATGCCGGACCATACGAACATGGAACCGATGTTGTCAAGGGCGGAGTAGAGTCTCTCGGGGTCGTCCGTGTACTTAAGTCTTTCAAGGTCGCTGGCCGCGTTCCAGGTCTTTATGCCGATTATGAACATGAAGATTCCCAGAGGTATGGTAACGCATCCGAGGATGTAAATGGCACCCAGAATGTAGTATACGATGGCCAGGAACTTTGCCCATCCCGTACCTTTTATAGAATTCCTGAGTCGCTGAACGTCTATCTGCATGTCTCAAGGATTATAAGCCCGTTATCCTGACGGTTGGGCCGATCTATACGAGGAGATCCCACACCCTGTAAACGTTTCCCGCCCCCTGAAGGAGTACCACGTCCCCCTCTCCGGCTACGGCCTTCACCCTCCCGGCCGCCTCCTCAAGGCTCTCAACCATCTCAACGTTCTCATAGCCCATGTCCCTCATCCTTCCGTATATCAGCCCTGAACTTACACCGGGTATCTCCTTCTCCCCTGCGGGATATACGGGGAGGAGTATCACGTAATCCGCCTTCGTAAGGACTTCGGCGAACTGCTTGTAGAGGTCCCTGGTGCGGGTGTACCTGTGGGGCTGGAAAACGACTATCACCCTTCCGAGCCTTCTGGCCACGTCAAGGACGGCGGATATCTCCGTGGGATGGTGGCCGTAGTCGTCTATAACGGTTGCCCCGTTTACCTTCCCCTTGATCTCAAACCTCCTGCCCACGCCCCTGAACGTGGCAAGGCTTTCCGCAACATCCTTCAGGTTAAGGCCCAGTTCCCACGCCACTCCCAGAGCCGCGAGGGAGTTCCTGACGTTGAATACGCCCGGTACGTTTAACCTTACACGGGCGACCCCCCGGCCGTTGACCAGGAGGTCGTACTCGCTCCCCAGACCCTCCTCCCTGAGATTTTCGGCCCGAAAGAAGTTGTCCCTGCCGAGGCCGTACGTGAATACCCTCCTCTCCACGAAGGGAAGGATATGCCGGGTGTTCTCGTCGTCCCCGCAGGCCAGGACCGCCCCGTAGAAGGGTACCCGGTTGGCGAAGTCTATGAAGGCCAGTTTCAGGTTGGCCATGCTCCCGTAGGTGTCTATATGCTCCCGGTCTATGTTAGTTATTACGGCTATGGTGGGCAGGAGTTTCAGAAAAGATCTGTCGGACTCGTCGGCTTCGGCCACGAGGTAGTCCCCGCTGCCGTACATCCCTCCCGTACTGACCTCCCGCAGTATACCCCCCACTATCACGGTAGGGTTGGTGTTCAGGGCCTTTAGTACGTGTCCCACCATGGAGGTTGTGGTACTCTTACCGTGGGCGCCGGATACGGCTATGGAGAACTTAACCCTCATCAGTTCGGCCAGCATCTCCGCCCTCTGGACGACCGGTATACCCATCTCTCTGGCCGCCTGAAGCTCGGGGTTGTCGGGCGGTATGGCGGAGGAGTAAACCACCAGATCCGCACCCTTCACGTTCTCGTACCTGTGACCGTAGAAGACCTTAATTCCGAGTTTCTCAAGCCTCTCCGTCGTCTCCTTGCGGCTTATATCCGACCCCTGAACCGAAAAACCGAGACGGTGGAGGATCTCTGCAATTCCGCTCATGCCGGATCCCCCTATACCCACCATGTGGATGCGGTTGAAACGGGTGCGGGGAAGAAGGATCATCGTCGGGAGATTATACGAGGGATGGGTACGATATTCGGCGGAACGTAAGGGAACGGCTATACGGAACGGATTTCAGGATCAAGTTTGAAAAATTCACGGTGCTACCACGGGAACAACCCCTCCTGCACCAGTAAAATACCCGCCTATGAAGTTGCTTGAGTGGGCATCCAAAGAAGTCTTTAGGAAGTTCGGCATACCTACCCAGACCGGTAAACTCGCCCGTACGGTGGAAGAGGCGAAGGAGATACTCAAAGGGATGAAGTACCCCGTGGTTATAAAGGCGCAGGTCCCCGTAGGGGGACGCGGTAAGGCCGGAGGGGTAAAACTCGCGAAAGATTACGACGAGGCCGTTAAAAAGGCCGAGGAGATACTCAACCTGACCATAAAGGGTATAAAGGTCAAGAAGATCCTTATAACCGAGGCCGTTGACATAGCAAAGGAGTACTACGTGAGCGTAACCCTTGACAGGCGTACCTCTAAGGCCGTATTCATAACCTCAAAGGAGGGTGGGGTTGACATAGAGGAGATAGCGAGGACGAAGCCTGAGGCCATAGTTAAGAAGCACATAACCGAACCCCTGAAGCCCTACGAGGCGAGGGAACTGGCCTTTCAGGTCTTTGAGGATAACAAACTCGCCCTGAAGGCCGCGGGTATATACCAGAAACTTTCCGAAGTCTACTTCGTTACCGATGCCCAGCTTGCCGAGATAAACCCCCTCGTCGTTACGCCTGCTAACGATCTCGTGGCTGTAGATGCCAAAATAATATTAGACGACAACGCCCTCTTCCGCCACCCGGACCTCCTCCAGTACAAGGATATGGACTACGTTAACCCCGAGGAGGAGGAGGCCAAGGAGGCCGGTCTCTCCTTCGTAAAGCTGGACGGTGATATCGGATGTATGGTGAACGGGGCCGGTCTGGCCATGGCCACCATGGACGTTATAAAGTACTGGGGGGGTGAGCCGGCCAACTTCCTTGACGTTGGGGGGTCCTCCAATCCGGAGAAGGTCAAGAAGGCCATGGACATAATCCTGAGGGACCCCAACGTGAAGGTGGTCTTCATAAACATCTTCGGTGGCATAACCCGGTGCGACGACATAGCCGCCGGCCTGATAGAGGCCTTTAAGACCATGGACGTGAGGGTGCCGGTGGTCGTGAGACTGACCGGTACGAACGAGGAGATAGGCCGTAAGATGTTAGCCGAGTCCGGCCTTCCCCTGAAGACGGCCGGGACCATGTCCGAAGGGGCCCGTATGGCCGTGGAACTGGCCAGAGGGTAAGGTTAAAAATTTTTAATCCTCAGGGTTTACTAACGAAAAAGGATTTCAGCCTTAGTATTGTCTACCGTTCATGGAGAATATCCGGAAGGTAGTTAACGACTTTATCCATAAAAAGAGAAGTGGTGTTGTCTACGTCAGGCGGGGCATATTCGGAGATCCCTTACTGACGGTATACATTTACAGGGGGAAACTACTCTTCGCACTAAGTTTTCTTGTAAAAAAACCGTGGTGGCAGGGTCTATTACCCGAAGATTTGACTTCCTCGCTTCAGGGTATGGAACTTTACCGCTATGCGGCCGAGAAGTACGGTGAGAAGTACCTGAATCACCTCATCAAGTATTCGGAAGAGGTGTTAAGGACGACGATAACCGAAATAAAGAAGAACGGATGGGAAGTGCACGTAGAAGTTGCGGATATGGATGAGGAAGCGATTGAGGAGATGTTCGGCATTGATATAGTAAGGAGGAAAGTACTGTCCTCCAGAGCCGACGTTGAGGAAACCAAAACGAGGAGTATCGTCCTATCCTTGATATCCGGGAAGAAAGATGCGAAGAAGGAGAAAAAAACGAAGAAGAGGAAAAAGATTGACCCAACCCTCCATGCGAGGGCTATGGGGTTTTCCATAATCTACGTTCCGGGAGAGAAGGACAGGCATGGGTTTTTCAGAGCGCTAAAGAGCTTTGGAGAGCCGATGAAAGGAGAGTTTGAAAAGGTCAGGTTAGCCTTTGTTGGGATAAAAGGTAATTTGGCTATCGTATTTCCACTGTTTATTCTGGTTCGTCTGTGGATAGAGGATAGGGAGGTGTGGGCGATAACCGTGGACGTTAGAATAGTAACCCATACTCTCCGGTTCACGGAGGTCCCTGAAAATCTACCGGAGGATCGTATGGAGGAAATGGCTGAGAGGTACAACGTGAACTTTGCGTGGAAGAGAGACGACAGGACTTTGAACGTTCTGGGACCAGGATTCAGGAAGGTAATGGAGTGGGAAGAGTTCGTGAAGTACTATACTTCCCGCATCAAGGAGTTCCGTGAGCTTGTGCAGAAGGCCGTGGAAGAGTTTCCCGGAAATTACCCTCCGGTTATGAAAAGGATGGAGATAGGTCGGCTCCTCCGTATGAGCCGTAATCCAGAGGGGTTCAAAAAACTCGTTCTTGAGAGATATGGGATAAATCTGTAAACTATTCTTTTATGCAGGAAACAGCGTGGACTTCACTTTGCCCACTTTCCCTATCTCCTCCGCCGGTCTCCGGGCGAACCTCTCCTCAAGAACCTGAAATAGGTTTTCTCTCGTCTTCCCTCTCTCCTCCTCAATCACCTCAAGCGGGGCGTTAACCTCACCGAGCTTCTCCTTCAAAGTATTCAAATCAGCGGGTTTTTCATCCAACGCCTATTATGAGGGAGGAACCATATCCCTTCATCCGTAGACTGTCTAAGAGGTACCTGCAAAATGCAAGAGAGACCCTGAGGAAGGCGGGGATTGATAGGATAATAGACTTCAAATACCTCTCCGAAGCCTCAGAGACGGATTACTTAGCGGATCTGAAGGCCCTGAAGTTCCTTTCCCTATGGCAAAGGTTGATTTCACCGAAGAATCCAATCTGCAGGCTTAAGGAGGTTAAGATGTACGATTACTACCTTGAGGAGGTTACGAGGATCGGAAAGGATAAAGGACAAGGACCTGCTTAAGGGCCTGTTTAAGGACGCCCACGATATCCTTCATACATAGATGCCGGTTTTGAAAAGGTTGAGAAAATAATCCCGTCTCTCTGCTGTTCCCCATACCTAACAGAACTCCTCAACCTTTCTTCTGCCCCTCGTTCCTCCCCCATCTCTCCGGTGGTAGGGTACTCCTGCCCCTTTCCTCGTCCTCAGGGGTATCCTTTTGCCAAATACGATCAAATTTTTCCCCCTGAACTCTTCATAAACCGCGTGAATCCGCTTTAAAATACGTACTGAAATGGTATCTTCCGCCTTACGGGAATGCGACCTCTACAGACCTCTGAGGAACGGAGTGGTACAGTGTACGGCCTGCCACCACTGGTGCGCCATAAAACCGGGGGAGTCGGGAAAGTGCGGTGTAAGGAGAAACTACGACGGTAAACTCTATCTGGTGACCTACGGAAAGGCTGCGGCCATTCACATAGATCCGGTTGAGAAGAAACCTCTCTACCACTTCCTGCCCGGGGAGGGTATACTCTCCATAGGTACGGTGGGGTGCAACTTCCGTTGTCAGTTCTGTCAGAACTGGGAGATAAGCCAGTTCAGGGATTTTTACGTTGATCCGAAGACGGGAGAGCCGGACCGGTTCATAGGTTACGATTCGCCGCCGGAACGGATAGTTGAGGCGGCCGAATACTACGGCGTCAGACTTCTCGCTTACACCTACAACGAGCCGGTCGTCTGGATAGAGTACGCCCACGATATCGCCGCCCTCGGCGTTGAGAGAGGTATGAGGAACGTCTTCGTTTCCTCCGGCTTTGAGACCCCCCACGCGTGGAAGTACATGGAGGGTCTTCTCCACGCCATAAACGTGGATCTGAAGGGCTTCACCGAGAAGTTCTACAGGGAGATAACGGGGGCCAGACTTAAGCCCGTCCTTGAGAACATAGAGTACCTCGGCGGAGAGGTATGGCCGAAGATATGGCTTGAGGTGACCACCCTCGTAATAGACGGCTATAACGACAGCGAGAAGGATCTGAGGGGAATCGCCCGCTTTCTCGCCTCCGTCAACCCTAACATACCGTGGCACGTCACGGCCGCCCATCCGGATTACAAGATGTTGCACATACGTCCCACCCCCCACAGCACCCTGATTAAGGCGTACGAGATAGGGAAAGAGGAGGGACTTAAATTCGTCTACGTCGGGAACGTCTACGACCCGGAGAGGTCCAGTACCTACTGCCCGAAGTGCGGTACCATGCTCATCCGTCGCGACGGTTATCGGGTGACGGAGATGTGGGAGGAGAGGGGAGTTTGCCATAACTGTGGGGAAAAGATACCCGGAGTATGGAAATGATAAGGAAACCGGCAGTCGCCGGAACCTTTTACCCGGCCGACCCCGACGCCCTCAGGGATGCCGTGGTGAGGATGCTTGAAGCCGCCGACGTACTCCACGAGGTGGCCCCGGAGGCCGTCGTCGCCCCCCACGCTGGCTATATATACTCCGGACCCTTTGCGGCCTACGCCTTCAAAACCCTCCTGCCTCTATCCGGCACGAACCCCACCGTCTTCCTCCTCGGACCCGCCCACTTCGTCGCCTTCAACGGTGTGACCACCGGCCCCTTTACGGCGTGGGAGACCCCTCTCGGCACCGTTCCCGTAGCCGTTGACAGGGTGGAGGAGGTCCTATCTCTGGGACATCCCTTTACCGATATAGCAGATCCCCTCATCCCGGAACATTCCCTTGAGGTGGAGATCCCCTTCCTTCAGGTGGTCCTCGGTGATTTCAGGCTCGTTCCCCTCGCCTTTGGGATAGTCAATCCCCTTTCCGTCGCCCGGAAGATCCTTGGCATCCTCCGCGAAGGGGACGTGATGGTCGTATCCACCGACCTGTCCCACTACTATCCCGACCACGTCGCCCGTGCCATGGACAGGGAGACCCTCGCCATAGCCCTTGAGAACGACGCTGAAGCCCTCCTTGAGCGGGAGGCGTGTGGGAGGTACGCCTGGGCTACACTCGCGGCCATAGCAAGGGAACTCGGATGGAAACCTACGCTTCTGGCATACGGAACGAGCGCGGATACCGCCGGAGATCCGCATTCCGTAGTCGGGTACGCTGCCCTTCGGTACGATAGGGTTTAAAGCCTCTCCACGCGTAGGGCCCGCCTGTCAATAACTTTTATCACCCTTCCCCTTCCCACCGGCCTGACGGTGTAGGAGAGAGCTGGGAAGCCGAGGGAGAGCAGTTCCATCAGGGGAAGCAGGACGAAGTCCCTCTCCCACATACGGGGGTGGGGGACGGTCAGGTCCGGAGATCGCAGGGTAAGTCCCTCGTACAGGAGGATGTCGGCATCAAAGGGGCGTGGTCCGTACCCGGAACCCCTCCTGCCCAGTATCCTCTCAACGTCCTTGAAGTGACGAAGGAGAGAGAAGGGGTTATCGTCACACCTTATGAGGAGAACGGCGTTCAGAAAGTCCCTGCCCACGAAACCCTGAGCCTCCGTCAGGTAGATGGAGGAGGCGGCGAGTACCGGGTACCTCCTTCCTATCAGGGAGATGCCCGCGAGGAGGTTTTGTAGCCTGTTCCCCTCGTTGGATCCGACACCCACGTACACCAGAGGCATGTCCCCGGTAATTTAAGGGTGTAGCGAGGTGCTGCCCTCCGTAGAATACCTTCGCCCATGGACAGGTTCTTTGCGAGCGTAGAGGGGAGGGTCGCCCGCGTATCCGGTGAGGAGTTCCATCACCTATACAGGGTGTTGCGTCACAGAGTCGGGAACGTCGTTGGTGTCTTTGACGGTGAGAGGGAGTACGTTGCCCGGATAGTTGATATAGATGCGCGGGAAGGGGTGGCCCTTCTGGAGATCGTTGAGGAGGTTCCTCCTCTCCTTCCTCCGGTTGAGGTCGTGGTAGCCGTTTCCCCTCCGAAAGGCCAGAGACTTGACGACCTCATATCCCGTCTCGTGGAGATAGGAGTTAAGCGGATAGTGCCGACGATATGCGAGAGGACGGTACGCAGGCCAAAGGAGAAGAAGGAGAGGTGGGAGAGGATAGTACTATCTGCCGTAAAACAGTCCCGGAGGACGGACGTACCGGAGGTACTCCCTCCGATGAACCTTGAAGAGGTGTTGAACAGGTTTTCCGACTACGAGGGCAAATTCGCTGGAATAATAGGGAGTACCACCCCCATAGTGAACGTACGACCTGAGAGGAGGAACATCGTCCTGATAGGTCCGGAGGGAGACTTCACCCCTGAGGAGAAGGAGAAGATATACCGGGCCGGTTTTCTCGGTTTTTCACTCGGCAGGATAATACTCCGGGTAGAGACCGCGGCGGTACTATCGGCCGCCTGTTTACTCCAGAGAGCGTGGGCTACTGAATCCGTTTCCTAGCCCTCGGATGGTCCGGGGCTATCCTGAGGATCTGCTGCCATATCCGCTTTGCCCCCTCACTGTCCCCCTGAGCCTCAAGGGCGAGGGCCTGACGTTCCAGCTTAATAAGGCGCAGGTACTTCTTCGCGAGTGAGCTCTTCGGATTGTGTTTCAGCTCCTTGCGGAGCATCCTCTCCGCCTTTGCCAGATTACCTTCCTGATAGTACACCTTCTTTATCTCACCTTCCGACAGGGTACTTATGGTGAAGGTGGGGGTTGACTTCTTTATATCCGGTTGCACCGTGGGTATGCTCGGCGTACTCTTTCGTCTGGTACTCGGTGTGGACAGATCTATGGTACTGCTCAGGTCTATGGTTGGAACGCTCACCCCTGAGCCTATATCCGGCGACGTCTTAGATGTAAGCGTAGGCTTGAGTTTTTCCGAAGTGTCCTTCTGGGCTATGTTAACGGTTCCGGCCGTAACGTCCGTAGTATCCTCCTCCGGGAGTACACCCTGAGCAATTTCGGATGTGTCCTTTGTACTCCCTTCCCCCGTTTTCATATTCGTTTCGTCAACATTTTTACTTTTCTGTCCCTCAACCCTTCTGCTGCTATCCACCGGAAGTAACTCTTTCACTATTCTGGAAGCCTCAGGAGTGGAAGAAGCCGCGGTATCGGAAGTTACAGCCGGTACGACCGCCTGCTGGACGTTGCGGTTCTGGAGGAAATATATCGCCACGCCTACTCCCACGCCTCCGCCTATGGCGGCTCCGATAATTACCAGCAAAACAATTAATACGGCACGTTTCACCGCTCGTATTCTAAGGCTGCAGAGTACTATCCTGCCACACCCCCGTCAGACGGTTTTGGACGGAGTTCTTACCCACGCTTCTTGCAGCAGCAATCACGAGAGCGTTTGGACGGCCAGTCAATGAACAAAAGGAATAACTGCCCGATAGCCGCAAAGGCTCCGAGAAAGACACTCCCGATGATGATGAAAGCTCCGAGCATCCCCAGAATTTCCATAACGTCCATCAACGTTAATTTTAAGGCCGAACTGAAATTGCATTAGTCCTCAAGCACATACCACCACCAGTGCTTCTTACGGTCGGGGAAAAACTTTTGGTACCAGCGGAACTCCTCTCGTAGAGCCTCCTTCTGCCAGTCCTCCAGCTCTGCCAACTTCTCAATCAAAACCGCCCGCAGCTCCGCCTCTACCTTCGGAGACATACGGTGGCCCTCTTCTATGAGATCGGAAATCTCATCAAGCGTGGGGGAAACCCACACATCAGGAAAGCGGTCAAGATGTTTTCTAAAATTGGACTTTCTAAAAATCCTTATGCTTTCTATCACATACTCATCCAGCGTCTCATAACCCAGATGGTCTGCAATATACTTTCCCAACGTTGATATTTTACGGCAGGAGACTTTCGTAAAGGTTACTATCCTCCACTTCCGACGTCCATCCTCCGAACTTACCCCTGTCGTCAAGAAAGGCCATGTAAAGGCATAGGAATCTACTACGCCCCTGCGCCTACGCCTTCGCATTATCACCTACCCGTCTTAAGAGGATAAAATTCCCCACAACCGATGCGTTCAACTGTATAATACCTTCCGCCTGAACACCACAAGAGGGAGAGAGTTTTTAGCGTAGGGCCGTAGCTCAACTGGAAGAGCGGCGGATTCCAAATCCGCAGGTTGGGGGTTCGAGTCCCTCCGGCCCTGTTTATGGCCAAGAAAGCACAGGGAAGACATACGGTGGGGTTGAAGTGTACGGTGTGTGGACGTTTTAATTACGCCATAAGTAAGCAGAGGACAAACCGGAAGAAGATGGAACTCCGTAAGTACTGCAAGTGGTGCAGGAAGCATACCCTCCATAAGGAGGCGAGGATATGAACGTAGTTAGCTCCCTGAAGGAAACGCTCGGCAAGTTCTGGGATATGCTCGTTAACCTCCCTGAGTTCATGGAGGGGGTGAAGGAGGAGCTGGGGAGGCTTACCTGGCCCGATTGGAACAGCCTCGTAGCCGGAACCCTCGGTGTGATAGCCGTATCCGCCTTCACCACCCTGTTCATCTGGATATCCGACATGATAATATCGCGGATCATACTCGCGGTTCTCGGCGGATAAGGAGGTAGCATGCCCGGAGTAAAGGAAAAGAACTGGCTCGTATTCTGGACGGTCTCAGGTCAGGAGTTGAGGACTAAAAGGCGCATAGAAAAACTGGTTAAAGATCTGGGTCTTGAAGATAAGGTTGAGAGCGTGTTCGTTCCCACCATACGGACGACCCGGTTTATAAAACGCAAGCGGAAGCCCCGCCTCGTAGACGTGATCCTTGAGGAGTGGGACGATAATTTACCGGTAGACTTCATCAAATTCGTCCAGCCCTACCCCCTCGGCTTCAAGGGGAAACCCTTAAGAGATATTCCTTACCCGTACGAGGAGGTGAAAAGGGGAGTATATCGCTTCCAGAAGGTGGACCGTTACCGTCTTGAAGAGCTATTCCGTCTTCTGAAAGAGCAGGGTTTGAAACCCGTTATATTCGGTGTTAACGAGAGGGAACTTCCCAACCTTGAGAAGAAGTTTGAAACCTGGAAGATAAGGTTCCGGACGGTCCGGAGCGTTATAAAACCCGCCCCCGGTCAGTACGAGACGATAGAGGATATGCGGATAGTTGAGAAACCCATATACAAGGGTTACATCTTTATCCGTATGGAGGAGGACCAGAAGGTCATAGACAGGATAACCCAGATCATATCCCGCACCCGTCCGATCCGCGCCCGGGACCCGGAGACCGGTGAACCCACCTACATGAAGATGTCCGAAGAGGAGATAAAGAGGATAGAGGACCTCATACGCCAGCAGGAGCAGGAGAGCAAGAGGAAGGTCCCGTTCGTGGAGGGAGACAGGGTCAGGATCATAGACGGAGCCTTCAGAGGGCGCGAAGGTACGGTGGTTGCCGTGGACGAGGATAAGGGTATAGTGAGGGTCAAGATAAAGGAGTTCGGGAAGTTCCTTGAGCTTGACTTTAAGTTTAAGATGGTAGAAAGACTAAGTTAAGGAGGTTAGGAAGATGGCCAGAAAAAGGAAGAAGGAGGTCGTGGCGGTAGTTAAACTCCAGCTCCCCGCGGGTCAGGCCTCGCCCGCGCCACCCGTGGGTCCTACCCTTAGCCCTCACGGCATCAACCTGATGCAGTTCGTAAAGCAGTTCAACGATGCCACGAGGGACAAGATGGGTCTCATAATACCCGTCGTAATCACCATCTACAAGGACAGGACGTTTGACCTTGAGTTCAAGACGCCACCGGCCTCCGTACTTCTGAAGAAGGCCGCGGGCGTAGAGAAGGGTGCCAGCGAACCCGGAAGGCAGGTGGTCGGCACCGTAAAACGCTCCCAGCTCGTTGAGATCGCCAAGCAGAAGATGAAAGATCTGAACACCACGGACCTTGACGCCGCCGTCCGCATGATAGAGGGTACCGCCCGGAGCATGGGCATAAAGGTCGTGGAGGGATAGTATGGCAAAGGTAGGTAAGAGGTACCGCAAACTCCTTGAGATGTACGACCCTCAGAAGGCGTACACCCTGAAGGAAGCCGTTGATCTGGTTCGCAAGTTCCAGAGCGCTAAGTTCCTTGAGTCCGTTGAACTGCACGCCAAGTTGAACATAGATCCACGCAAGCCGGAGCAGAACATCCGTATCCCCGTCGTCCTCCCCCACGGCACTGGCAGGAAGGTCAGGGTCCTGGTCCTCACCAGCGATCCCGAAAAGGAGAAGGAGGCGAAGGAGGCGGGTGCCGACTACGTAGGTTTCAAGGAGTACATAGACAAGATAAAACAGGGGTGGCTTGAGTTTGACGCCGTTGTAGCCACGCCGGAGGCCATGAGGGAGGTGGGTAAGCTCGGTAGGATCCTGGGTCCCCGTGGCCTTATGCCCAGCCCCAAGACCGGGACGGTCACCCAGAACGTTAAGGATGTGGTCAGCGAGCTCAAGAAGGGTCGCGTTGAGATAAGGAACGACAAGACGGGGAACGTCCACGTGATAATCGGAAAGACCAACTTCACCCCGGAGCAACTCTACGAGAACGCCCTGACGGTCCTTGAGGAGATAGCCCGCAACCGTCCTCAGGGGGTCAAGGGCAACATATTCAAGTCCGTATACCTCACCACAACCATGGGCCCTTCCGTCAAGGTGGATCTGAACGACGTTATAAACGCTCTAAGGAGCAGGGGGGTTAAGGTATGAAGACCAGAGAGTGGAAGACAAGGATGTTGGAGCAACTCCGCCAGTGGGGTGAGGAGGCTACCATGATAGCCCTCTTTGACTTCAAAGGCCTCACCGTGGCGGAGATGAACGACCTGCGGAAACAGCTCAAACAGAAGGGCTACGTCGTAAAGGTCGTAAAGAACAACCTGATGAAGCTCGCCCTTCAGGAGAAGGTCCCGGAGATAGTGGACGTACTCGTTGGTCCCACGGCCATAATCGTCTCCTTTGGAGACGAGGTGGAGCCGGTGAAGATCTTCGCCGACTTCTCCAAAGAGGTGGAGAAGGGCGAGTTCAAGGCGGCCGTGATGCACGGCCAGTTTTTAAGCAAGGACGAGGTGCTACGCCTATCTAAACTGCCGTCCGCTCAGGAGCTGCGGGCGCAGGTGGTAGGGGCCGTGGTCGGTCCCCTCTACGGTATCGTGGGGGTTTTGAGTGGGGTGATGAGGAACCTCGTTTACGCACTTAACGCTGTAAAGGAAAAGAAAGAAAAGGAGGGTTAAAGATGACAGAGAAGAAGCTCTCAGTGGAGGAGATAGTAGCCGCAATTGAAAACCTTACGGTTCTGGAGCTCGCCGAACTCGTTAAGGCGCTTGAGGATAAGTTCGGCGTAAGTGCGGCCGCTCCCGTGGCCGTGGCTGCTGCCCCCGGTGTCGCCGCGGGTGCCGAGGCTCAGGAGGAGGAGAAGACCTCCTTTGATGTCGTTCTCACGGCCATAGATAACAAGATAAAGGCCCTGAAGGTCATCAGGGAGGTTACCGGGGTCGGCCTTAAGGAGGCCAAGGAGATGATAGAGGGCCTGCCCAAGGTCATAAAGGAGGGCGTCTCCAAGGAAGAGGCCGAGGAGATCAAGAAGAAGTTCGAGGCGGCCGGAGCCAAGGTTGAGCTCAAGTGATACCGCGCATAAGGCTGCGAGGGGAAGTCTCTGCAGGGGGCTTCCCCTCTTTGGCGTTTAACAGGAGGGGGACATGGTAGAACCAGTGAGGGTAGGTAAGGTAGAGGAAAAGGATATACCGTACCTTTTGGCTTTGCAGCTTAAGTCGTACGACGACTTTCTGGCCGAAAGGTTCAACGTCTTCTGGAGTCCCGTTGGCAGGGGCTCGTCGTTTTTGAACTTCGTAAGGGAGTTCACGGACAGGTTGGCCCTGGCCATAAAGGTCGCCAAGGGTAAGACCAGCGAGAGGTACGAGAAGGCGAAGGAGATAGAGAGCCGCCTTCGTGAGATCTTTGGAGAGGATGTGGTGAGGGAGGACATTCCGAAACCCCAGCAGCACTACATCGTCCTTCCCAAACGTTCCTACTCCAGGGAGGAGATCAAGCAGATCTTTGATATAGCTAACGAGTACGTCCAGACCTACGAGGCCAAGATCGGCTTCGTGGGACTTTCCAGAGATTCCTTAACCGAGTTCAGGGAGCGCGTGGCGAGTAAGCTCGGTTCCCTGAGGTACGAGGTGGAGGAGTCCTTCTTTGACTACTCGGATCCCAGATCCCGGACGAGCCTGCATCAGATATTCAGGGAGATATTCCCCATACAGAGTACGTCCGGGCGGGTTGAGATAGAGTACCACGACTACAGAGTCGGGAAACCCACGAGAACGGCCGAAGACGCGAAGAAGAAGGATCTAACTTACTCCGTCCCCATCCACATAAGGGTGACGGAGCGGGTGTTTGACGAGAGCGGCATCTTAGAGGAGGAGAGGGAGGATATCGTATACTTCACCGACATCCCCTACATGACGGAGAGGGGGACCTTCGTCGTTCAGGGTGTTGAGAGGGTCGTCATAAGCCAGATACACCGGTCCCCCGGCATATACTTCGTCATAGACGAGGAGGGACTGAACAAGATCTTCAAGGCCCTACTCATACCTTACCGTGGCCCGTGGATGGAGCTCCGGATAGAGGGCGAGAAAGGGATATACTTCGTTCTCCGTAAGAGAAAGTTTTACCTCACCCGTTTCCTGCGTTTCATGGGGCTTGAGACCCCCCGCCAGATAGTGAAGGTCGCCATAGGTAACCTCGCGAGGGTGGTCCCCGTTTCGGAGGCTGAGGGGTACATACTCGCCGAAGATATCGTTTCAGAGGATGGGGAGATCCTCGTCCCGATGTTCAGGGAATCAAAGAAGGATAAGAACATTGAACCTACCGTAATTACCGGTGACGTCCTTGAGATCCTGAAGGAACACCGCATAACCGAGGTGAAGGTCTTTGACCCCAAGGATCCGGCCGTAGCCCTGATATACAAGGCCCTGCGGGACGACAAGATGCGCACCAAGGAGGAGGCCATACGGTTCATATACCGTACGATCAGGTTCTCCTCCTCAACGCTTGAGACGGCCGAAGAGTTCCTGCGGGCTTACTTCTTCTCCCCTGACAAGACCTTCCTTGGCAGGGTGGGGCGGTACAAGATAAACGCCCGCCTTGACTTTGAGAGGCATTTGAGGGACCTTGAGGGGTACGGGGTACCCGGCGATGACGTTGAGTGGTTCACGGAAGAGGACTTCATCGTTGCTCTGCGGGAGCTGATTGCCCTCTACCGCGGTGAGGGTGAAGAGGACGATATTGACGACCTCGCCCACAGGCGTATAAAGAGGGTGGGGGAGCAGCTCTACGAGGCCGTAAGGACGGAGTTCATAAGGACGTCCAAGGGTATCCGTGAGAAGCTCATAGACGAGGAGAGCTCTCTGCGTAAGATCGTACATCCGAAGATCGTGTCCCGCTCCGTCGTGGCCTTCTTCACACAGAACAGCCTGTCCCAGCTCCTTGATCAGACCAACCCCCTCTCGGAGTTGACCAACAAGAGGCGTATATCCGCCCTCGGTAAGGGAGGACTGACCCGTGAGACGGCCACGCTTGAGGTCCGTGACGTCCACCCCTCTCACTACGGCCGTATCTGTCCCATAGAGACTCCGGAGGGTCAAAACATAGGTCTGATACTATCACCCACGGTTTACGCCCGCATAAACGACCTCGGTTTCCTTGAGACCCCTATTGTGAAGGTTGAGAAGGGTAAGGTCACGGGTGAGGTCAGGTACGTTGCCCCCCACGAGGACTACGACCTCCGCATCGCCCCGGCGGACTTGCCCATCCACCCCCGGACTAAACTAATAAAGAAGGCCAAGAACATCATCGTAAGGCACCGCCGCAACTACATCTTCGTGGACAGGGATCACGTGGACTACATAGACCTGTCTCCCAGACAGATCATATCCCCCTCCACCTCCCTCATACCCTTCCTTGAGTACGACGACGCCAACCGCGCCCTCATGGGATCCAACATGCAGCGTCAGGCCGTGCCGCTCCTCAACCCGGAGGCCCCCTTAGTGGGTACGGGTATGGAGGAGAGGATAGCCAGAGATAGTGGAGCCGTGGTCGTGGCCGAGGAGGACGGGGAGGTCGCCTACGTTGATTACAGCAAGATAATGATCCGTCCGGAGGGGGCAAAGTTCAACCTGAAGACCTACAACCTCCGGGTGTTTGAGAGGTCCGGACAGAACACCATCATCCATTACGTACCCAGAGTCAAGAAGGGGCAGAAGGTAAAGAAGGGCGACATACTCGCCGAGAACCTCTCCTCCGTCGGTGGAGAGATCTCCCTCGGAAGGAACCTGACCGTAGCCTTCATGCCCTGGTACGGGTACAACTTTGAGGACGCCATAGTCATATCCGACAGGGTCGTCATGGACGATCTCCTGACGTCCGTACACATCCTTGAGTTTACGGCGGAGGTGCTGGATACCCGCCTCGGACCGGAGGTAGTGACACCCGAACCCTACAAGGAGAACCCCTCCCGCCTGAAGCACCTTGACGAGTACGGTATAGCCCGCATAGGTACGAAGGTGGCACCGAGGGACATCCTGGTGGGTAAGAACACGCCGAGGGAGGAGAAGAAGTTCAGCGAGCTGTCCCCCGAGGAGAAGCTCCTTATGTCCATCTTCGGTGAGAAGTCTCGCCCGTGGAAGAACACCTCCCTGCGGGTGCCTCCGAGCGTGTACGGTACCGTCATCGGCGTTGAGATCCTGACCCGGAACCTGCCCGACGACCCCATAGCCTTTGGCATGAACGATAAAGAGGGGAACTTCATACCCGGAGAACTGTACGTTGACGACAGCGTGCGCCCTGACCAACCCGTACCCAAGGACAGGCCTATAGGCCCCCGTCAGAAGAAGCTCCTTGACGAGATAAATCTCCGGATAGACGACCTGAGGGCGACGCTGAGGGAGTCCCTCTCAATAGCCCTCGGACACGAGGTCAAGAGACCCGTATACGTACGGAAAGGAGGAGAACTCGTTGAGGCCCTGAAGACGGGAGAGAAGGTCACCCTTGAGTTCCTCCAGAGCGTGGATCCTCTGAAGCTGGTGGTTGAGGAGGGTACATTTGACGATCCGGAGGTAGAGAGCGAGGTAATAAAGACGATAGAGGACGGTCAGGAGACCTACGAGAGGTTGATAGAGGAGTACGATCAGGGCCTCGCCATGATACGCCGCGGGGACGACCTACCCGCCGGTGTGCGCCAGGTCATAAAGGTCTATATCGCCCAGAAGCGTAAGATAAAGGTCGGGGACAAGTTGGCCGGCCGCCACGGGAACAAGGGCGTCATATCCATCATAGCCCCGAGGGCTGACATGCCCTTCATGGAGGACGGTACACCCGTGGACGTGGTCCTTAACCCTCTCGGCGTGCCTTCCCGTATGAACTTCGGACAGATCTTAGAGACCGTACTGGGGTTCGCCGCCGTAAAGAACACGGAGAAACTCAGGGACCTCCTCAAGAGCAAGGCACCGGTTTCCCGGATAAAGGAGTTCCTGCTAAAGCTCTACGAGCCGCACAAGGACGAGGATCTGAAGAAGTGGATAAAGGAGGCGGAGAAGGAGGACCTGCTGCACTTCGCACAGCAACTGGCAGAGAAGGGTATAAAGTACGCTGCTCCGGCCTTCCAGAGCCTTACAGTGGACGAGGTGAAGGAGCAGTTGAAGCTGGCTGGCCTCTCGGAGGACGGGAAGATGCGCCTCAGGGACGGACGAACGGGGGAGTACCTTGATTACCCCGTCACCGTGGGATCCATGTACATAATGAAACTCATCCACATGGCCGAGGACAAGATCCACGCCCGCTCCACCGGTCCCTACTCCCTCATCACGCAGCAGCCGGTCGGTGGGCGCGCCCACATGGGTGGGCAGAGGTTCGGAGAGATGGAGGTATGGGCGCTTGAGGCCCATGGCTCCGCTTACGCCCTCTGGGAGATGCTCACCGTCAAGTCCGACGACATAAAAGGCAGGGTGCAGACCTACAAGGCGATCCGTGAGGGAACGGAACCGCCTCTTCCCTCCACACCCGCCACGTTCCAGGTCCTGACCAAGTTCCTGAAGGCGCTCGCTATTGATTTGAAGATGGAAAGGGAAGAAGAAAAGTAAAGGGGGAGACATGGCAACCACCTGGAGAACTATAAAGGCTGTGATAGCCTCTCTGGCCTCACCGGAGGATATAAAGCTCTGGTCAGAGGCCGAGAGAAAAGGGCGCGAGAGAGGTGAGTACGGCGCCGGTGAGGTGAAGAGCGCCGAAACCATAAACTACAAGACCCTTAAACCGGAACCCGGGGGACTGTACTGTCAGAGGATCTTCGGACCCGTAAAGGATTACGAGTGTGCCTGCGGCAAGTTCAAAGGACGCAGATACGAGGGGGTCATATGCGACAGGTGTGGTGTTGAGGTCACCAGATCCGACGTCCGCCGCGAGCGCATGGGCTACATAGTCCTGAACACCCCCGTGGTTCACCCGTGGTTCTACAAGATGCCCCCCTACATCATACCCACCCTCTTAGGTATACCCAAGAGTAAGTTTGAGCTCATCATAAACTACGACGCCTACGTAATCCTTGACCCCAAAAAGTCCCCCAGCACCGTAAAGATAGAGATGGACGACGGTTCCGTCCGCACCATACATATGAAGGAGGGTCAGGTCCTCTCGGTTGAGGAGTACCGAAAACTCATAAGCGTACTCGGCCCCGACTCCTTCTCCGCTGGCTGGGGCGCGGAGGCCATAAAGAAGCTCCTGGAGGAACTGAACGAGATCATAGAGGATCCCAACTCCCACGAACGCATGACCCGTCTGGAGTACCTCTATAAAGACACGAAACTCAAGTTCATGCACACCACCAATCCCACGGAGCGTACCCGCTTGATAAACCGCCTTAAGATCATAGAGGCCTTCATACTCTCCGGTCAGAATCCGGCGTGGATGGTCCTGGAGGTCATACCCGTTCTGCCTCCCGACCTGAGGCCGCTCCTTCCCTTAGAGGGTGGGAAGTTCGCCAACACCGACCTTACGGACCTCTACAGGGACGTAATCCGCAGGAACCACAGGCTCAAGCAGATATACGAGAGGGGCGGCTTTGAGCTGATGATCATAAACGAGAAGCGTCAGATAAAGCACGCCGTTGAAGCCTTAATAGACAACTCCCGTCTCCGCCGCCCCTCAACCAACCGGAGTGGTCAGAGGAGAAAGTCCCTCACCGACTACCTCCGCGGTAAGAAGGGACTGCTCCGCCGCAACCTCCTCGGTAAGCGTGTGGACTACTCCGGCCGTGCCGTGATAGTGGTCGGCCCGGAGCTGAAACTCCATCAGGTAGGCCTGCCCAAAGATATGGCCCTTGAGCTGTTCAAGCCCTGGCTTGAGGAGAAGCTGGAGAGGGCCGGACTCGCCTACACCAGATCGGAGAAGCACGAGTTCATTAAGTCCAAGCACCAGCAGACCGTGGAGCTGCTTCTGGATATCACGAAGCACTACCCCGTCATGCTCAACCGCGCCCCTACCCTCCACAGGGTGTCCATACAGGCCTTTGAGCCTGTCCTGACGGAAGGGTACGCCATAAAGCTCCATCCCCTCGTGTGCGCTGCCTACAACGCCGACTTTGACGGGGATCAGATGGCCGTATTCGTACCCATCCACCCGGAGGCCATAGCCGAGACCTACGCCCTCCTCCTCGCTCCCCACAACATCCTGTCCCCCGCCCACGGAGGACCCCTCGCCACGGCATCGCAGGATATGGTCATCGGTATAAACTACCTGACGAAGGAGAAACCCACAGATAAGAAGGAGGAGGACCTTCCGAAGTTCTCCGATCCCTACGAGGTCATCCTGGCTATTGAGAACGACGCCGTCCACGTTAACGACCCCGTATTCGTCCTCGTGCCTGAGAGGGGCAACCCGTTTGTCCGCCGGCAGGACGTCCCGGTGAAGATGGTAAGAACGACGGCCGGACGCGTCGTATTCGCCTCCATCATCCCTCAGGAGATGTGGGACGACGACTTCACCTTTGAGACCTTCAACAAAGAGTACGGTAAGAAGGATATATCCAACTTCGTAAGCCGCATCTTCAAGAAACTCGGCACGTGGAAGACGACCCACTTCCTTGACGACATGAAGGAGCTCGGGTTCAAGTGGGCGGCCTGGTCGGGGGTCACCTTCGGTATGGACGACGTGATCGTCCCGCCGGAGAAGGAGAAGATAATCAAGAAGGCTTTCAAGGAGATAGAGCAGGTTGAGAGACTCCACGCCCAGGGTAAAATAACCCACGCCGAGAAGCAGCAGAGGATCTTTGACATATGGACCCGCGTGACCGAAGAGGTCACGAAGAAGATGCTTGAGTACCTGAAGAAGGATAAGAACGGCTTTAACCCCTTGTACATGATGGTGATGTCCGGGGCCCGTGGTAACATTGACCAGACCCGCCAGCTCGGAGCCATGAGGGGACTGATGACGAGGCCCGCCAAGAAGGGACAGGCCGGTGAGCTCATACCCACACCCGTACTCTCCTCCCTGAAGGAGGGACTCTCGTCCATAGAGTTCTTCATCTCCTCCCACGGCGCCCGTAAGGGGCTGTCCGACGTGGCCATGAAGACGGCCGACGCCGGTTATCTGACCCGTAGGCTCGTGGACGCCGCTCAGGAGGTGGTGGTCACGATGGAGGACTGCGGGGCCATTCAGGGTAGAGCCGTACAGGCCCTGAAGGAGGGAGAAACCGTGATAGAGCCTCTCTCTTCCCGTATAGTCGGAAGGTACTCCCTCTACGACATTTACCACCCCGTAACGGCAGAGGTCATAGTCAAGGCTGGGGAGGAGATAACGGAGGAAAAGGCCCGGATCATTGAGGAAGCGGGTATAGACACCGTCCATATCCGGTCCGTCCTGTACTGTCAGGCTCCCCACGGCGTATGTGCCAAGTGCTACGGAAGGAACCTCGCCACGGGTAAGAAGGTGGATACGGGCGAATCGGTGGGTATAGTGGCGGCCCAGTCCATCGGTGAGCCGGGTACCCAGCTTACCCTGAGGACGAAGCACACGGGTGGTGCCGCCGAACGTATAGTTGGCGAGTCCAGACACGTCGCCCAGTTCCCCGGTGTGGTGAGGTGGAAGGACATAAAGGCCATAGAGCAGGCCGATGGTGGATGGGTGGTCGTATCCCGTAAAGGTAGCCTCGTCCTTGAGGGCAGGGATGGCCGTACGAAGGAGTACGGTCTGGAGTACGGATACAAGGTTTACGTCGGTGACGGTGAGAGGGTTGAGAAGGGGGATGTCCTCGCCGAGTGGGACTTCTACGCCATGCCCATCCTCGTCACCAAAGCCGGCAAGCTGGTGTTTGAGGGCCTCGTTGAGGGCGTATCCTTGAAGGAGGACCTCCAGGGTACCACGCTTGAATACGTCGTTGAGGTGGTCAGACACCGCCGTCTTTACCCCAAAGCCAAGGTGATAGATCCCAATACCGGTGAGGTTCTGGAGGTTATACCTCTGGCGAACGACGCCCGTCTCACCAAGAAGGCCTACGAGATCTTCAAGGGGACGGGCAACCCCTACGTCAACCCCGGTGAAGTTATAGCCAGAGTGCCGAGGCTCATATACAAGACGAGGGACATCACCGGAGGACTGCCCAAGGTTGAGGAGCTGTTTGAGGCCCGTGTACCCAAGAACAACGCCGTGATCGTTGAAAGGGACGGTGTCGTTAAGGACATCATCATAGACGACCGCAAGGGGATGATCCGCATAATCGTGAAACACGACGACAACACCGAAAGCGTATATCAGGTCAAGTACGGTGAGTACCTCCTCGTGAACAAGGGGGATCGCGTCTATGCGATGGACAAACTCATAGAGGGAGACATCTCCCCCAAAGACATCCTGAGGATCAAGGGTAAGGAGGCCGCTGCCGAGTACCTCCTTGAGGAGATCCAGAAGGTCTACCGTGTATCCGGCGTGAAGATAAACGACAAGCACATAGAGATCATAATCCGCCAGATGCTCCGTCGCGTCCGTATAGTGGACGGTGGAGATACTCGTTACCTGCCGGAGCAGATCGTGGACCTCAACCGCATCCTTGAGGAGAACCGGAGGGTAGTCGCGCAGGGTGGAAAGCCGGCCAAGTACGAGCCTATACTCCTCGGTATAAGCAAGGTAGCCGCAACTACGGACAGCTTTCTGGCTGCCGCATCCTTTGAGGAGGCCCCGAGGGTACTGGCCGAGGCGTCCATACGCAGACAGAGGGACGAACTCAAGGGGCTTAAGGAGCGCGTGATAATAGGGGACCTCATACCTGCCGGTACAGGGTTCCCGGCCTGGAGGATGGACAAGATAATGCTTGAGGTTGAGGAGCTGGAGGAGAAGGGAAGAAAAACGGCTGAGGAATCCTGATAGGATGGAAGAGGGGGCATTGATGCCCCCTCTTTTTTATATTTTCCGGTATTGACCTGAGTGGATGAGCAGTATCGGGGCTTTCGTGGTTTGAATATTATACTCTTTCCCCCGTAGAATGCGTGTATGCTCCTCCTTGCTTCTTTTCCGTTCATCTCGTTCCCCTACCCCCTGTTTCCTTTTTGATGAACCTGAGGAGGACTTGATACGCATCCTTCAGCGCTTCTACAACGATAAAGATTTCGTTCGCTCCTTAACAGGTTATAACTGGATCGTTGAGGCACTATCTCATGATGGCGCTAATTAGTGTGTACCCTCTGCCATCCGGAACCACTATACCCCTGACGCTCTCATCGGTTCGAAGTCATCCTTGCGCGCCTACCTCCCTGCGTCCCTCTCGTCTATCATCCCCTTCGGCGTACAGAAGCAGTTGCCGTAGTTCGTCGGGCAGCGGCACAACGTGATGGTGCTATCGCCCACCCGGACCTTCACCTTCATTCCGAGGTCCATGTCCTTTCCCCTCTTCGCCTCCACGGGTGGGCTACCAGCAATCAGTAACGCCCCAAAAACAAGAGCAAAGAGCAACCTCGTCATAGTCTCAAGTACCCCTTGAACTTAATTCCAAAGATGTAGTCCGCCCTCTCGTACTTGAAGGGGTTGATGTTGAGGGTGTCGGTGGGCTTGAGCCTCGTATTGAGGGAGACGTACAGGCCGGTCAGACCCTTCTCAAAGGAGAGGAAGACCCAGACGCGGTCGTAGAGGCCGACGAGACTCCTCTCACCTTTGCGAACGTTCTTCTCCCACCCGGTGCGGACGGTGGCGAGGTTTCCGAGGGAGAAGGTGAGGCGGAGGATGTTGGAGTAGGTGGGGTCCATTCCGGGGTAGAGCCACACCCTTACGGTGTTGGAGGTCCTGAAGAACTCCGAGAACCTCCACGGGAGGTTCAGGTTGAGGGTGGAGTAGTCGCCGAGTTCACCCGTGGCGTAGTTGTATAGGTTCCCGGTGGAGAACCACATACCGAGGTAGTTGGCCCTGACGTTGAAGTAGGAGGACAGCCTGAAATCCCTTGAGAAGTAATGCACCAACGTGTCGCGGAAGGGGTCGTAGCTGTAGGCGTCCCCCAGGTCCGACGATAGGTAGATACTGTGTCCCCGCCCAAAGGAGAGGCCCAGGGACGGGCTGACGAACTTGGAGAGAGGCTCGCCGGCATCCCTGGTCACACTGAACTCCGTTCCAACACCAAGGTAGTTCAACTTCCCCAGGTTGAAGAAGGTCCTGTGGATGGTGAATCCGGCGTACTTTGACCCGGCGGCGGGCATGTAGGTTATCCTCTCGGCGTAAAAGAGGGAGTCTATCTCGCTGTAGGAGAATCCCACCTTCCACTCCTGAGAGTCGTACCCGAAGCCGAAGGCCTTGGTCCACCCGCTCCGCCAACCCGAAAACTCGTCGTAATAGTCCGCGTGCATAATGGCGAAACCTCCCTGAAAGTAGCCGTAGTTGAAGGTCACATCCACATCCGCGAGGACATTAGTATCCCTGATGGCTATGAAGCTACCGGGGTTGTAGAAGTCGGGGTACGGATAGGTGCCGGTGTATCTGGCGAGGAAGGTTCCAACGGCGAGGTTCTTCCCCCTGTAGTTGGTGCGGAGGACGTTCCACATCTGGCCGGAGTCCGTCCTAACCGTAAGTAGGGCAACGTTCGTCCCGAACAGCGACAGCCCCCCCTTCAGGCCGAAGGTTATGGGGATCTCGTTCCCGTACTCGTCCATTCCAATATTGCGGGTGTACAGAAGCATGGTGTAGGGGAGGAAGGCGTTGAAGTTGGGCTGGAAGAGGTCTTTGTCGTGGGTGAAGAAGGGCCTACGCTCCTGGAGGAAGTACCGGTAGCGGCCGACGTTTATGTAGTAGGGGTCGGACTCAACGTTGGAGAAGTCGGGCTTTACGGTCAGGTGGGCGAAGTTGTCCTCAAGGGTGAGCCTCACGTCCCCGCCGCCGTAGGCCCTCTCGTACCTCTCGTACTCCCCTATCCAGAAGTTGTAGAGCGAGTCCTTCCGGTAGGTGATGTAGGGCATGAGGGTCAAGGCCCACGAGAGGGGAGGGGAGAGCCTCACCTTCAGCATATCGGGGAAGATCCCCTTGCGGTTGAGGGGTATCCGGAAGCTGTAGCCGTCCCCTGTCCCCCTGCCGAAGGCCATCCCCCATACGCTCCCCCTCCGGTACCGGAAGGCCTTGAAGGGGATCCTCATCTCAACGATGTAGCCGTCCTCCGTTATCCTGC
>WFXS01000080.1 GCA_015490465.1 Caldifarciminota bacterium | reverse complement strand
GTTGAAGGAGAGGGGGGTAATAGACTCCTCCTCCGTTTCCAGTCCTGAGAAGTTCGTCGGTTTCCTGCGCCGGTTTGAGTACGACAGGTTCGTTCTGGGCTTTGCAGGACTGGTGAAAGATGGCATAGTACTCCACGCCCCCAACCACCCCGGATGGGACGGGTACAACCTCCACAGGATATTCGGGGAGGACATAATCGTTGAGAACGACGCCAACCTCTTCACCCTCGGTGAGGCGATATACGGTGCGGGTAAGGAGCGCAGGTTCGTCATAGGCGTTACCCTCGGTACGGGTGTGGGGGGCGGCCTGATCATAAACGGAGAGATCATCCGCGGAGCGGGGGGCCTCGGGATGGAGATAGGCCACATAACCATAGGCATGGAGGGCCCCCCGTGCAACTGCGGTTCCTATGGATGCGCGGAGGCCTATCTCGGAGGCGTTTACTTCATAGAGAGGGCGGCCCGGCTGTTCGTGAGGCACGGGCAATCCGCCCCGAAGAGCATGAAGCACCTTGAGGAGGCGGCCCGGATGGGGTCAAGGCTGGCCGGTTACATGTGGAACGAGTACGGTCGCTATCTGGGGATCCTCATGGCCTCCCTGATAAACATCTTTGATCCGGAGATAATCGTCATAGGGGGCGGCATAGCAGGTGCGTACGACCTCTTTAAAGATGCGATGTTCAAGGAGATCCAGCGGAGACGGGTCGCCTACACCCTGAGTACGGAGATCGTGCCGTCGGCCCTGGGTACGGACGCTGCCCTGTGGGGTGGGTACCATCTGGTAACTGCAAAGGGATAGAAACGTTTTGTACTAAGTCTTCGCTCCTGTTACCACGTAGTGGTAGGGGTAGAGGTCGTACTCCCTGACGTTCGCAAACCCTACCCTTTCAAGGGAATTCAAAACCTCTTCCACCGGCACTCTCTCCGACAACGGGGGGCCGAAGGGCGTGGGTACGGGTTTCCAGTCCACTACCACCACCTTTCCTCCGGGACGGAGGACCCTCATCACCTCTTTTAACAAGGTATTGGGACGATCCAGTTCGTGGAAGGAGTGGGCCAGGAGGACACCGTCTATACCGTTCCCCTCTATGGGTAGCCTGTCCTCATCGTTTTTCAGGAGTCGTACGTTTCTCAAACCCTCCGCTCTCTCCTTCGCCACCTCCAGCATCTCCTCCTGAACGTCCGTTCCTATAAACTCCACCTCCGGATACATGCGGGCCAGATGTAGCAGGAAGTACCCCGTCCCCACACCGACTTCCAGAATTCTCTTACCTCTACCCATATCAAACAAAAAAACGAGCCTCTCAGGAGGCTCGTACCACCACCGTGACGTGGAATGGAGTACGTGGGCGTACTCCGGATTAAACTTGCGTCCCACCTATCTCCCTGATCCTCTTCTCCAGAGTTTCGGGAGTTATGAAGTCGTTCGTCTTGTACTCCTGAACGAGGGCCTTTATCACCCTCCTCCTCTCGCTGGCCTTCATGCTGGAGAAGGAGTCTCCCACCACGTTCTGCCATGCGTCCACCAGCTTTACCAGACGCCAGCTCTTCATGTGGGTGGGATACTTCATGAGCATCCTGTTGGCCATCTCCCGCGCCTCGTCGTACTTGCCGACCACCAGGAGGTCCTTTATCTTAAGGAAGGCCTTGTCCAGTTTGGAGTTGATCTTCCTCTTCTGCTGTTTCGCTATCTGGTACTGCTTCCACCGGCTCATTTTCTTCCTCCTACCATCTGAAGTGGGCGAATACCCTGTTGGCCTCGGCCATCTTGTGGACGTTCTCGCGGGTCTTGACGGCGTTCCCGGTACCCTTGTAGGCGTCTATGATCTCGGCGGCGAGTTTCTCGTACATCCTGCGACCGGGCCTGCTACGGGCAGCCCTTATTATCCACTTTATGGCGAGGGAGGTCTGCCTCTTGGGGCGGACCTCAACGGGGATCTGGTAGTTGGCACCGCCTATACGGCGGGACCTCACCTCAACGGAGGGTTTCACGTTCTCTATGGCCTTGTGGAAGACGTCAAGGGGATTTTCACCCGTTCTCTCTGCTATGAGTTCCATGGCCTTATAAAAGATCTTCTGGGCTTTGGTCTTCTCCCCGTCCCACATCAGGTTGTTTATGAACTTCGCGACCAGCTCGCTCTTGTAAACCGGATCGGGTACAACTTTTCTCTCAGGTGCCCTTCTCCTTCTCATGGCTCCTCCTTATTTACTCCTTTGGCCTGGGAGTGCCGTACTTGGAACGCGAGTTACGCCTGCCAGCGACACCGGCGGCGTCGTACACACCCCTGATGATGTGGTACTTAACACCCGGAAGGTCCTTCACTCGCCCACCCCTCACGAGGACAGTGGAGTGTTCCTGAAGGTTGTGGCCCTCGCCGGGAATGTAGGCGATGACCTCTTTCCCGTTGGAAAGCCTCACCTTGGCCACCTTACGGAGGGCCGAGTTCGGCTTCTTAGGCGTAGTAGTGTAAACGCGAATACACGTCCCCTTCTTCTGAGGGTTACCTTCTAACGCGGGAGACTTCGTCTTCTTCTTCCTCTTCTTCCTCCCGTACCTCACTAACTGGTTAATGGTCGGCATAGGCGGGTATTATACGGCTGGCCTCTTTCCTTTTCTAACCTTTAGATCGGGTGCGGAGGAAGTTCAACAGGCGGTCCATATCCTCCGGAAGGGGGGCCACGAACTCCATCGTCCTGCCCGTACGGGGGTGCCTTATCGTGAGCCTGTGGGCGTGCAGGGCCTGACGGTCTATGAGGGTAAGGATCTCCTCCACCGGTGCGTTCTCTCCCCTGAGTACCCGCGTTATCTTTCCGACGTCCCTGCCGGAGTAGACCGGGTCCCCGATTATAGGGTGGCCGATGTACTCCATATGTACCCTTATCTGGTGAGTCCTGCCCGTGCGGAGGGATACCTCAAGGAGGGTGGCGTAAGGGAAGACCTCAAGGGGGCGGTAGTCCGTTATGGCCGACTTGGCGTTTATAACGGTAATCGCCATACGCTCCCGATATATAGGGTGTCTCCCGATCGGGGCCTCAACCGTTCCGGCTCTCTCCACCCTTCCCCAGACTACCGCGAGGTACACCCGCCTCGCCTCTTTCGTGGCCATCTGACGGGCCAGGTCCCTTACGGCCAGTTCCGACTTCCCTATAACCATGACACCGGAAGTGTCCTTGTCCAGTCTGTGGACTATTCCCGGCCGTTTCCTCTCCGCACCGGGGGCGTTGAGGAGCCTGTTGTAAAGTACGTTAACTATGGTCCCCGTGAAGTGACCTTTTGCGGGGTGAACGACAGCACCGGCTGCCTTGTTTATGACGATTATGTCGTCGTCCTCGTAGAGTACGTCCACCTCCCCCTCTTCGGGTACGATCTCGGACGGGGGTTCGTAGTACTCCAGCTCCGCCTCTATGAGGTCTCCGGCCTTGACCTTATAACTGGCCCGCGCCACCCTTCCGTTGACCTTCACCTTCCCCTCCTTTATCGCCCTCTGGATCTGGGTCCGGGAGACCCCGGCCCCGCTCACGTATATGTAGGTGTCAAGCCTCATGCCGGCGCTCTTAGGGGTGACGCGCCTTTTAAAGTGCCTTACTTTCCTTTCACCCACCGTTCTCCCGATCCGACTTGAGTACGTGGTTCATCTGGGCGTCTAAGTTGTCTATGAGATGCACGAGGAGAGCCTCGGGGATCTTCGGCGTGACCGGGCTTCCCTTCGCGTACTCCCCATGATGGGCGAGTATTACGTGGACGAGGTCAAGTAAGAGGTCCTCCGGTAGACCGAACTCCCTTCCCTTCTCCTTGACGAAGGATGCACCCATGAATATGTGTCCCCACTTCCCGTAATCCTCGTGGTACTCAAACTTCGGGAAGAGTTTAAGTTCCCACACCTTGCCTATGTCGTGGAGGAGGGCGCCGGCTATCACCAGATCCGCCCTTACACCGTCCTTGCCGTACATTGGGGCCACCCTCAAGGCTATCTCACCCACGTTGGCCGTATGTTCTAAGAGGCCCCCTATATAGGCGTGATGGTACTTCTTGGCCGCCACGCCCTTCCTGAAGTCGTCCCATATAGGTTCAAATACGAAACGGAGGAACTCCCTCAGCCGGACGTCGGATACGCTGTCCACGACGTTCCAGAACCGGCGTTCGTTTTCCTCCGGGTTTTCGGCGAAGGGAAGGAAGTCGGAGACGTCCACCTCCTCCAGCTCTCTGGCCTCCTCCACCATCACCACTCCCCCCTTGTACCTCCCTCTGAACTCGTACGCCCTCCCCTCCGTCAGGGGTGTATCCGAGTCAATCCATATCTCACCCGTCTTATCAAAGACCCTGTACCTGTACTGCCCTTTCTTCCTTAGAACCACACCCTTGAATACGACCTCCGCCCCCTCCTTGCTCTCCTTGACCCCGGAAATCCACATAGCCGGCTATTTTAGGGGTGGAGGTTAACGTTTACCGTTCTCCCTGTACTTTTCCACGAGTTCTTTCAGAATCTGCAGGGCCTCCTCGCGGGTCTTTACTGTCCCTTCGGCTCTCATCTCCTCAATCTCGTTCAGTATCTTCTTATAAACCGGCCCCGGTGGAAGTCCCAGGGCCTTAATGTCGTGGCCCGTTACGAGCCTCGGTGGTTTCTTCGCCTCGGCCTCCAGATCCCTCAGGAGGTTCTCAAGTTTACGGGCGAGCCTCAGCTGTCCCGCCACCCCCTCGGCTCTCAGGGGGGTCGCCAGGGCGTCGGCGTAGGCGAGTAGTATTATGGGGA
This sequence comes from Caldifarciminota bacterium, assembly GCA_015490465.1. Lineage (GTDB taxonomy): Bacteria > Hydrothermota > Hydrothermia > LBFQ01 > LBFQ01 > JAADCS01. The sequence continues at coordinate 12,262 of WFXS01000080.1, read as the reverse complement.
AAGCCCACTCTCCCGTCCGCCTGTAGAAACGGAAGAGGGCCCGTCGTGTAACGTCCGGTGTGGCCAGAAGGTGGGGGTGCATATGCTCGGCCACGAGCAGGGCCACGGTATCTACGAGGTCGTTGCTCATACGGAGCCTCCTGCCCACCCTCTTGAAGATCTTAGAGCCAACGTAATCGTGTCCGTGGAAGGAGATCTCACCGTTCTCGTCCATCCTGTAGGTGGCCGGTTTACCGACGTCGTGGAACATGGTTCCGAGGACTATGGCGAGCCTGCCTTCCTTACCCTTTATGGCGTCTAACCTGTGGAGGTAGTAGGTGAAGGGGCCGTCCTCCAGCGTGTTGAGGGCGACGTTGAGCCTCCTGAGGGCGAGGAGGGTATGCGTCCACACGTCCGTATCCAGCCCCGGAAGGGGTTTACGCAGCTCGTCCAGCTCCGGGAAGATGTGGAACAGCAGGCCGGTATCTGCCATGAGACTGATCATGTCGTGGAAGTTGTGGGAGGAGAGTACGAACTTCAACTCGTAGAGTACCCTCTCCGGGGCCACGTCCCTTATGAGGTGGGAGTTATCCCTTACGGCCATGAGTGTACGGTGTTCTATCTCAAAGCCCAGAGTCGCCGCGAAGCGGAATACCCTGAGGAGGCGGAGAGGATCGGCTCTCAGGTTCTCCTCCGAGGTCATCCGTACGATCCCGCCCCTTATATCGTTGACACCCATGAAGGGGTCTATCATCTCCCAGCCGTTCAGGGACACGGCTATGGCGTTTATGGTTAGATCCCTCTTGAGGAGGTCGTCGTATATGTTCCCCTGTATGCGGGTGAGGTCTATCTGCTCCCCTCCGAGAACGACCCTGTATATGCCGAACTCCTCACCGAGAGGCACGAAGGCACCCCCGAACTCCCTCGCCAGAAGGCGTCCAACCTTCTCCGGCTCCCACAGGGCTATGTCCCAGTCCTTCGGTACCTTTCCCAAAAGGAGGTCCCGAACGCTCCCACCCACGAGGAAAGCGTCCCTCGGTATCCACTCGTACCACGGCCGGGAGGTGAGGATGGATCGTATTATCTCAACCATACGAAGCGTTTATTGTAAGTCCTGCCGTTGATCTTCACCTGTACGAAGTAAACCCCCCTGCGGGCTACCCTCCCTCCGTTTAAGGTGCCTTCCCACGTGAGCTTAAAGGAACCCCTCCTGTATCCGGAGAACAGGTGCTTGACCACCTTACCCGTGAAGTTGACTATGGTGACGTCCACGTAGGCGGGTCGCTGGAGGTTGACGTAAATCTCCACCCCGTCCGAGGTGTAGGATAAGGATACGGGGGAGGTGCCGGAGAGATGGGAGGAGAGGTCGTACTCACCGGGACGGCTTATCTGGAGATTCACCGTCTTTTCACCCACCCTTACGGAGTATTCACCCGGAGATACGGGCATTATCCCCACGGAGACGGAGTTCATCAGGTTCAGATCCAGGACGTTCACCTCGCGTATCCCCATCTTCATAGTGAAGGGGAAGGATGCCCGTACGAAGGGTTTGTAAAGGGGCAGGAAATTCACGTTGACCCGACCGTAAAGGAGGTATAGCCTCCCCTCGTAGGCGTAGAAGGACGCCACCCGGCTCTCTCCCCTTATCACACCGTTGACGCTGAGCATCCCGTTCCGTACCTTTAAGTTTATACCGTCAACCGTGGTGTGGGGTTCGTAGGCGAAGTTCTTGAAGGAGATTATCGGTTTCCTCCCGTTGAACGTTATGGCCCCGAACTCCGTATACACGGCCGTATCACCGCATATAACGAAGGAGGACCCGAGGTTGAGGGTGTCCACACCATCCGCCCCGACGACGAGGGTGAGGTTGTCCGAAGAGGAAAATACCCTCCTGTGTCCCCCTACCCCGCATACCGTAACGTCCCTTGCCCCGTCCAACACCATGGCGAGGGAGTCCCCGTCAAGGACGAAGAGGCCGCTTTCGGACAGGACGTATATTTTCCCGTTAAGGGCGAAGGCCTTGCTGTACTTACCGGTAACCTTGAGTGACTTGAACTCCCGCGTATCGGAGGACATGAGGACGAGAGGGGTAAACATATCGTCCAGAGTCAGGAGGAGCCTGCCATCGTCGTAGTACGATATGTGGAGGACGGGTACCGATATGCCGTCCACCTTTCTGGGGGAGGAGGAGGGACCATCCTCAAAGAGGTATAGGCCCGTGGACGTACCCACGAAGGCCTCGTAATTACCGTCACCATCCACGTCCACCGACGCTACGGTGTTTATCTCCCCGAGGTAGGTTAGAAGCAACAGCATCTTAACCGCCCAGCTGTTTTACGAACTGTTCCATCTGGCTGGCCTCTTTGGACTTCCCCTTTGCCCGGTAGAGTTTGGCGGCGTTCTGGAAGGCGGCGAGGGCGCTGGCTCTGGCGGACTCGTCCCCCGCCTCGTACTTCTTGTAGTAGGAGAAGCCAAGGAACTTGTAGGCGTCGGCGAGCTTATCGGAGTTGGAGAAGGTCTGAACGAACTGTGTCAGGTAGGTTATGGCGTTGTCGTAGTCCTTCTTCGCAAAGTAGGCGAGGCCGAGGAGGTACAGGACGTTCTCCGCATCCTCACCGTTGGGGTACTTCTGGACGTACTCTGCGAAGTGCTGTATGGCCTTATCGTACTCCTTCATCTGGTAGGCTATGTACCCGGCGTTGAAGGTGGCCTTCGGAGTGTACTGGCTGTTGGGGAAGAGCTGTACGAACTTCTCAAAGAGCTGTAGGGCCTTCGGATAAGCCCCCTGTTTGTAGGCGGCCAGGGCCTTGTTGAAGACGGCCTCGGCTCCGACTTCGGACTTCACGTACTGGGCCACCTCCGGCCTCTCGGCTATGAGGGCCTGAAGGAGCTTCTTAACCTCCGCGGCGTCCTTGTGGCCGGGGTACTCCCTCAGGAACTGATCCCAGACCTCGGCGGCCCTCCTGTAATCTTTGAGCCTGTAGTAAACCCGGCCAAGGAGTTTCAGGACGGCAGGTCTGTCCTCACCCTCCGGGTACTTCTTCAGGTAGTACTCTAATTTGTCCCTCGCCTTCTCGTAACTTCCGGCCTGATAGAGGAGCTGGCCGAGGTAAGCCACGAGCTTTGCGGAGCGGGGATCGTCGGGGAAGAACTGTATGAACCTCTCAAATCTCTGCTGGGCCTTCGTCATCTGACCGTTCTTGTAGGCCTCCATTCCGGGCTTGTAGAACAGGATCTCACCCACGAGGGGATTCGTGACCTTGAGGTTGGGTGCCAGGGCTATGTTGTCTCCGTACTTCTTTTCAACGTAGGCGAGGGAGGCCAGAATCGTATCCTTGAGGAGAGGATAACGGGAGAGGGCGCGTTCGTACTGCTGTATGGCTTTGGGGTAGTTCCCGTACTCGGCGTACCACTCGGCCAGTATTATCTCAAACTTCGGTTTGCGCGGATGTCCACGGTCTATGAGCTTTTTGAGCTCCTGTATGGCCTTCAGGAGTTCCCCCTTCTTGCGGTAGGCGAACACCTTGAGTATGGCCGCATCGTTGGCCTTCTTCGTGTTCGGGAACTTCCGCTCAAGTTCGTTCACCAGAGATATGACCTTGTCGTAGGCACCGTTCATGTAGGCGGCGAGGGCGGCGAAGTAGAGAGCGTCCCGGTAGACCTCCCTGTACTCCGGATAACGGGTAAGGGATTTGAAGTACTGGTAGGCTTTCAGATAGTTCCCCTTGTTGTAATAGGCTATTCCCAGCCCCATGTAGAGGGGGATTATTGCGGGCTTTCTACCCCCGCTCAGGATCTCGGCCCTTCTGAAGGTGTCTATGGCTGCAGAATAGCGACCCATGTGGATGAGGACCCATCCGTTCCCTATGAAACCGACGAGCCTCTTTCCGGGTACCTCGCTGTTGTTTATCAGGTCCTCGTAATAACCCTTGGCCCGCTGGTACTGTCCGGAGTAGTACAGCCTCTCCGCCTTCGCGACGAGAGACGTGTACTTTGATGCGAAGGCATCGGGAAGGGGCTTCTTGTAGTCCGTTATCTTTGTCGGTATAAGCGCACCTGATAGAAGGGTAAGCAGCATACCGCCTTTAATTCTAAGGGTGGAATCGGTATCCGGGTATAAAATTGTGGTATGGTACTGGCCTTTTACTACGTTTGGTACGCACCGAATTCGGAGAAGTGGGTTCAGTCTAAGGATATGCCCGTGTTGGGCAGGTATTCTTCATCGGACGAGAACGTTATCCTCAAACACTGCGAGTGGGCGAAGAAGTACGGAATAGACGGCTTCGTGATCTCCTACTGGAAGGAGAGGAACCCCGCCGATCTCCGGAAGATGAAGAGTATAACGGAGGTGCTGGAGAAGTGCGGTCTGAAGTACACCTTCTACATAGAGAACGGACGACCGACCGACCGTATAGACACCGTTCTCAAACACTTCGGGGACAGGAGGAACCTGATCCGCATAAACGGAAAACCCCTAATATTCCTGTACAACAGGGTCATCCAAAAGCTCTCCATCGGCGAGAGGAGGCGTTTGATGGAGCTATCGGATAGGGTTTACCTGTCTCTGGACGGTTTTAATGGCCTGAACGGGTTTACGGCGGGGAACATGCACACCTACATAAACCTTAAGGACGGGGTTGACTGGGCGAAGGAGGTGTGCGACTACACCCACGCCTTTGGCGGCCTGTGTGCCATACCCGTTTCCCCCGGATTTGACTTTAAAAGGGATCCCCGCCTGTACGTGGACAGGGAAGGGGGACGTACGTACGTAAGGCAGTGGGAGAGAGCCATAAAGTCGGGGGCGGATATAGTGTTAATAACCTCCTTCAACGAGTGGATAGAGGGAACCCACGTTGAGCCTTCAAAGAGGTACGGCTTCAGGTACCTGCAACTCACCAGGCGCATGGCCCGTAAGTTCAAGAGCAGGGTGAGGAAGCGCAAGGTAACCTTCAAACCCGCGAAATTTGATAAGCACCCCAACCTGTGCCTTATGCCCAGAGGGAAGACGGCCGTAACCCTCCTGCTTCAAGGCAGGTCTATTGACAGATACTCGTTCAACGGTTGCAACGTCGTCGTGTACGACGAGGGCGAGATCTACGACCCGGAGTTTGTACCCCTACTCGTGGATCACGTACGCCGGGGTGGGACCCTCGTTCTGGCCGGCGGACCCTTTCCCATGTTCTACACCTGGGAGATGGAAAAGAAACCTGCGACGGAACGCTTCGGTCTCCGTATTGGATTCGGCTCGGATCTGAAAGGGGAATACGGTGGAACGGTCACGGTAGAGGGAGAAGGCAGGGCGTTCAGATACTACGCCGTCGGGGATACCCGTCTGAGAGTCCTTGAGAATCCCCACAGCGCCTACTACACCTTGAGAAGATTAAGTACCCCACTCGGCACGGTCGTTGGGGAGAGGAGGCTCGGGTCCGGGAGGATCCTCTTCCTCTGGAGGGGCCTCGCCGAGCAACCCTACCTCCCCTCCATCTTGAACGATGTACTCAGATAGGGCTTAGGCTTACCTTATGACCACCCTCTTAACGCGCCCCCTGTAGGTTACGTAGTAAACTCCGGGCTTCAGGTTCAGACGGGTGCCGCGGGAGAAGTTACCGACGAGACGGCCGTCCTTACCGTAAACTCTGGCGTCAACGTTGAGGACGGGAACTCCACCTTTCCACGAAAGTATACCCTTCTCCGCAACGGTGCGCTCAGAGACGGAGAGACCGTCGTCGTACCCGAGGGGAGTACATCCGCTCCCACCTCCTCCCGACTCGTCTATAACCCTCGCCATGAAGTTCCCGCCGAGGAATCCGCTCGCGTAACCGAGTACAACTATCTCCGAGCAGTTGTCTCCGTCCACGTCCCCTATGGCTATGGCCGGGTCAAGCGTGGCGCTCAGATCGTCCACGGTTATCCTCCATATGAGGGATCCACTAATAGCGTCTATGGCGTAGAGATACCCGGCATCGTCCGTCTTGATGAAGTCCCAGTCCCCATCGTTGTCCACGTCAACGAGACCACCACCACCGTCGTAAGCCCACTGTGGGATGTTGTACATCCATCCCGTAGAAGGGGAGGTACCTCCTGTTATCCGTATAAGGTGGCTGTTAACGTTTGAGGAGTCTCCACCGTCGCCCAGGAAGATGTCCGCGTACCCGTCACCGTCAACGTCCCACACGGCGTAATGCTCCATAAGGACTACGTGGGTATCGGCCGCCGTAGTGTGAGCCTCAACGTCAAAGGGGGAGGACCACAGGGGAGAACCGTCCGTCCCGCGGGCTATCTGGATGTAGCGGCCATCGTACGTGTAAACGACGTCGGGTATACCGTCGGAGTTGGCGTCTATTATGGCCGGGGTCTGGTTCATGGCCATACCGGAGGCCGTCCACTCTACATTACCCGCGACCGGATCCACTACCCGGAGACCGCTCCAGAGGGTAGGGACCACAACCTCCATCTGGCCGTCAAGGTCAACGTCTCCCACAGCCGGGGTTCCGGCAGGCTGCTCAGTTATGGATATGGTTATGCTCCTTATGGTGGTACCTGAGGAAGATATTACCCACAGGCTTGCGGAGGAGCCACTGGGTCCCGTCACCAGAATCTCCGGCCCGGGGTAGGAAGGGTCCACGTCGGCTATTACGGGGCTGGAAAAGGCGTATCCGGGATCCGTGTTCGTCCATAGGACGGTACCGTTCCCATCCAGCGCCTTGAGACCATCGGAGAAGGTACGGGTCACGACCTCGTCAAGGCCATCCCCGTCAATATCACCACAGGCCGGACTGGTAGGATCCATACCGAAGGAGGAGAACGTCCATAGCGCTCCCCCGTCCGTTCCCCTGAGAGCGTAAACGTCCGTATTTCCGGAAAGAGGCGGGTTAGATTTTATAATTACCTCGTTCCCCGGTTCCGTCGTACTCAGGTTGCATATGGCAGGAGATCCCCAGAGGGTGTTCGGCATACCCGGCGATACTCCGAGATCCGTCTCCCACAGAAACGCAGGTGTAGTTATGGTCCCGGGAAGACCCTGTACACCCTGCTGAGTCTCATCTCCTCCGTACGTCTTCCAGTATACGTTAAGGGCAGCTACCAACCACATACTTTGGGCTATTATATAGCCGTAATCGGGGTGGGTGAGGGCAAAGTGTTAGAACCTCTCCTGAAGGATCGGAATTAACTCTTTAACCGGTGTCTTCAAATGCGATAGTGCCTCTCTGCCCAGAACGGCGAATGAGAGGATCCGGATGAGGTTCTCGTCCCACAGGTACCTCTCTCCCCTTATCAGTTCGTACGTCCTCTCCGCCTCCCTCCTTACCCGTTCCGGTGAAGTGTACCTCTCGGAGAACACTTCCATGAGGACGGCCTTTATATCCTCCGAAAAGACGAAGAGGCCGAAGTCAACCCACCGAAGGTTCAGCATCTCAAGGGCGCGGTATAGGGCGTTTGCCCTCACGAAACCCACCCCCTCAACCCCCCCAACGGGAGCGAACTCGTACGGGATTCCGTACCTGTAGGCGTGGAGTATCCGTAAGATGCCCTCTGCCGTCGTGAATATGTACCCTTCCCTGTGGAGTGCCACGAGGACCCGCGCGAGGTGGAAGAGGTCGCTCCGTGTAAAGGCCAGTTCACCGGGAGGGTTGGATACGTTCTCGTACTCAAACAGCCTGCCGGAAGTGAATATCCATAGCTCGTCGGAGCCGTCGTGGAGCGTTATACTCTGGTAAAAACGGCTCTTAAAGGCGGAGATCTCGGTGTAGTAGTCCTCGGGCGGCAGGAAGCTCCTGAGACTACCCTTTATCCGTTTCATGTACATCAGTGGCCTCACGGTCAGGAGGATGTCTACCCCCTCGTCTGCCCTCCTCTTGAACTCGTCGTACGCTATCGGAGAGATGGAGTTGTTTAACATCACCTCACCGAGGCGGGTTAGATGGCCGTCCTCCGATACGAACCCACCGCTCACAAGATAGGAGTGAACCTCCTCAATAGCCGCAACTTCTGTCCCCTTCAGTGAAGGCACAGCCTTTACAAACTCCCTCCAGTCCATTCCGGAAGATAGGGCGCCGAGGATCATCAGGGCGATCTGGGAGGATATTCCCCAGTACTCCTCAAGGTATATACCCGCATCCTCCATCTCCTCTACGAAAGGACGCTTTTCCATGAGGTCCTGAAGGATCTCCTCCATGGGATTTTTGGACCGGGTGATGACCAGAACGTTAACGTACCCCCTGTCCCTTATACCGAACCTCCCCGCCCTCCCCTTCATCTGGAGTACGTCCAGAGAGTCCGGAAGGAACTTTACCTTGCCTGTCCTCCTGTCCTTTATCTTCTTCACGAGTATGACCACCCGATCTGCGGGCAGGTTCACGCCGTAGGCGAGCGTCTGTGTGGCTATAAGCCGTCTCAACCTCCCCTCCCTGAAGGCCTGTTCTATCTCCTCCCTCTCAACGGCCGGAACGTCGGCGTTGTGAAAGGCCACCCCCTCCCCTATCTCCTTCGGTACGAAGGGTAGGGTGCGGTTCAGGACGGGATAACCCATGTCGGACAGCTTCCTCAGAAGCCTGTACCCGATGTCCTTCTTGTACACGAATACGAGGATCCGTTCGTCCTGAGGCAGGGATCGGAGTTTCCTTAAGAGGACCTCCGCGAGGTGATCGTCCCCCCTGCCGGATATCCTCTCGTACTCCTCGTATATGGGAACGGGTCTGTAGCTGGAGACCAGAAGGTAATCCACCCCCACGGTCCGGGCGAGGTCCTCCGGATCCGGTACGGTGGCGGAGAGGGCCAGAAACTTCCTTCCCCTCAGGTTCAGGTGGGCGAGCAACTCCTCTATGACCACACCCCTGTCCTTGTAGATGTGATGTACCTCGTCCAGTACCACGGGTCCAGACGCCCAGCCCTTATCCGTCCTGAAGGCGTTGGCCAGGCTCTCGTAGGTGCATACGTACAGGTCCCGATCCCCCTCGTCGTACTCGTCAAACACGTCCCCGGTCTTAAGGCCCACCCTCTCCTCCCCGTAGAGGGCCACGAACTTGCCGTAGAGCTCGGATGCCAGAGCCTTCGTGGGGGTGGCGTACACGCCCTTACCCCTCAGGAAGAGAAGTCCCACGCCGGTTTTTCCCGAAGACGTTGGGGCTACGACGAGGGCGTTTCCCCCCTCGTAGGTGCGAAAGAACACCACCTGAAGGGGGTTGAACCTCTCAAAGGGAAACCACTCCGGCGCTCTGGAAAGGAGGAACCTCCTCTCCTCCGTCCACACCGACTTGCCCTTAACCTTTACTATCTTAACTATCTTCACACCGGACAGCCAATTCTAAGCGGGAAACTCTCCTCCGCTTCAACCTTACAATACGGGCTGAGTTCATGGAAAAGGTGAAGGAATTCAAACGGGTTATCCTTCCGGTACGGGGGATGACGTGCGCCTCCTGTGCTAAAACCGTTCGTACGGTCCTTACCCGCATGGAGGGGGTGGAGGGAGTGGAAGTTGACTTCGCCAACGGGAGGGCGGTTATTGACCTGAGCGACACCCTCAACCTCTCCGAAGCGGCGAAGCGGGTGAGGGAGATGGGGTACGTTTTGGTTTACGATGAAGTACGAATCCACTTAGTAGGAGGAAGCGAGAGCGACGCCGAAGCCCTTGCTGAAAAGTTAAAGGAGTTGCCCGGCGTGGTGGCCGCGTACCCTGTGGGTGAAAGCGTACTGGTACAGTTCTCACCCGTGCAGACCAGCAGGGAGGCCGTAATATCCGCCGCGAGGAAGTCCGGCTTTGAGATAGAGGTGGAGGGTGCTAAGGAGAGCAGAAGGAGGGGTCTAACCCTCTTCCAGCGTTTCCTGTTTTCCCTTCCGGCGACCATCGGCGTGGCCCTTGGCCATCACTTCGGTGTACCCCCTTTCACCAATCCGGTACTTCAGGGGGTACTTTCGGCCTTCGTCGTCCTCTTCTGCGGATGGCCGATAGTAAGGTCGGGCGTCGGCGCCCTACGGGTCCTCTCACCTAACATGAACACCCTCATAGGTCTGGGATCGGTGATAGCCCTGTTCTCCGGCCACTTCTCGCCGGCTGCTATGATAATAACCCTCATCCTCATGGGAAAGAGCATAGAGGAGAGGGCGAGAAAGAGGGCTTACGAGGAATTGGGTGGACTCATAGACAGCCTGCCTTCGCTCTGCAGGGTTGAGAGGAACGGGGAGGTGGTGGAGGTGCCGTGTGAGGAGGTGATGGAGGGTGAAGAGGTCGTCGTAACGGCCGGGGAGAAGGTGCCCGTGGACGGCACGGTAGTGGAGGGCGAGGGGGAGGTCTCCCTATCCCTGTTGACGGGTGAGAGCGTACCGGCTCCGGTTAAGACCGGGGATAGGGTCCTGGCGGGGTCCATCCTGACGGACGGCTTCCTGAAGGTGAGGGTGGAGAGGTCCGGAGAGGACACCTTCATAGGCGGGATAAGGAGGATGGTACTGGAGGCCCAGAGCAGGAAGGGGGAGATCCAGCGGGTGGCCGACAGGATATCCGGTTACTTCGTGTACGCCGTGGGGAGTGTGGCCGCCCTGACCGTCGTGGGCTGGTTGCTCGCCGGCTACCCGTTATCCTCTGCCCTCATGGCCGCCGTATCCGTTATGGTGGTAGCCTGTCCCTGCGCCCTCGGTATAGCCACCCCCCTCGTCTTCGCCGTGGCCACGGCCGTAGCCGGGAAGAGGGGAATACTCATCAAAGGTGCCGACGTGATAGAGCGCGGGAGAGGGATAAGGACGGTCGTCTTTGATAAGACGGGTACCCTGACCGTCGGCCTTCCGGAGGTCGTGAAGTACGAGGGGCCAGAGGACCTTCTACCCTACGCCTACTCGCTCGCCCGCAGGAGCCAGCACCCCTACTCAAGGGCGATAGTGAGGTTCGTGAAGGCTAAAAAGATGAGAGTTCAGGAGTTCAAGGTTATAGCAGGTAAAGGTCTGGAGGGCGTGGTGGACGGCAGGAGGGTACGCCTCGGTAGAGCCGACTTCGCTGGAGCCGAGGGGGAGGGGGTGTTCGTATCCGTTGAGGGTCTGGGAACGGGGAGGTTCGTGGTGGAGGACCCCGTAAGACCCGAGGCGAAGGACGTGGTGAGGGAACTTAAGGAGATGGGTAAGAGGGTGATCGTTCTCAGTGGAGATTCGGAGGAGAACGTTAGGAAGGTTGCCCGGGTTCTTGAAGCGGACGGTTACGCCGCCGGTGTACTTCCGGAGGAGAAAGTGGAGTACGTGAGGAGGTTGAGGGAGAACGGACGGGTCATGTTCGTGGGTGACGGCATAAACGATGCCCCCGTACTCGCTGTGGCGGACGTAGGGGTGGCCATGGGGTCGGCCTCCGATATAGCCGCCCTATCCGGCGACGCCGTCTTGATAAGGAGCGACCTGACGGGAGTACCCTTCTTCGTACGGCTGATTGACGCCTCCTATATCAAGGTACTTCAGAATCTCGGATGGGCTTTCCTTTACAACACCCTCCTCGTACCCCTTGCCGCCTTAGGAAAAGTATCGCCAGAATGGGCGGCCTTCGCCATGAGTGCCAGCTCAATAAGCGTCGTCCTGAATTCTCTCGCCCTGAGACTGAGGTTCAGATCCAGATGAGAGGGGGGGACTTCCCCCCCTTTCCTTATCTACCGCGGTTCTTAAGTCCCCCTATCTGCTCGCGCAGGATAGTGAGGATGAGGGGTATCTGCTCCTTGATAGCCTCTTCGTCCATTCCGGCTTCCAGCTCGCCCCGGAGGGAGTCCGCCACGTCCCTCAGGAGGGAGAGGAGCTCGGCATAAAAGTCGGTCAGGGAGATCTCCCCCTTGGTGCGTCTGGAGAGAAGATCCTTGAGAGTGTTCTCCATGTCCTGAGCCTTCCTTTCAGCCATGGCTTTTCTGAGGATTGTTAAACCTCTTTTGCGACCTCTTCCAGATCTTTGAGCATCTTACGGGCGTTCATCAACACCATGCCGGCCATCACTCCGGGAAGGGTCTCTATGCCCAGTATCAAATCCCCTAACGGGAAGATGTACAGGCTACCCTCTTCAAGGTGAACGTTTATCTCCCTGGGTGAACCCATGTCGGCCGTTCGTCCGGATTTTTTCGCAAGGGCGAACATTGAGGCTATTATGGCGGATACCAGATCGGGGTCAAATGCCCTGTCCGAAAAATAGGCGTACGTAAGACCTTCGGGGGTGCTTATTACCACCCCCATCACCCCTTCCGTATCAGAGACGAACTGCCGAAGTCTACCTTCAATTTCACGGATAGCAGCCATGAGCCATCTATTATCTGTCTCTTATACACATCTC
>WFXS01000079.1 GCA_015490465.1 Caldifarciminota bacterium | reverse complement strand
TTCTCCCTCCTCAAGGAGGAGACGGTCAAACTCCTGAACAGGGTAAAGGAAGCGAGGGAGTCCGGGAGGGTTCCAGAGACGATAAGGGGACGTTTCCCGGTGGAGGACCAGAGGAGGTTTCACCTCTTCCTTCTCAGGAGCATCGGGTACGACCTTGAGGCCGGAAGGTTAGACGAGACCACCCACCCCTTTGCCGTACGAATAACCCCCGGAGACGTGCGCATCACCACCCGCTACAAGGAGGACGACGTAACGGACGGCATATTCTCAACGCTCCACGAGATGGGACACGCCCTGTACGAGATGGGCGTTCCGGAGGAGTGGTTCGGTGAACCGGTGGGTAGTACCTCATCGCTATCCGTCCACGAGTCCCAGTCCCGCTTCTGGGAGAACGTAGTCGGCAGGAGTCCGGAGTTCTGGGAGAGGTTCTACCCCTACCTTCAGGCCTTCTTCCCGTCCCTCTACGACGTTTCCGTGGAGGGCTTCCTGTTCGCCGTTAACGATATAAAACCCTCCTTCATAAGGATAGAGGCGGACGAGCTGACGTACAACCTGCATATCATCCTCCGCTTTGAGCTGGAGAGAGACCTGATAAACGGCCGCTTAAACGTTGAGGACCTGCCGGAGGCATGGAACCAAAAGTTCGGGGAGATGTTTGGCATAACCCCACCCACTTACCGGCAGGGCTTCCTTCAGGACATACACTGGTTCTCCGGAAGTTTCGGCTACTTCCCGACGTACGCCTTCGGGAACGTTATTGCCGCCCAGATAAGGAACAGCATGGGGAAAGACGTGGACATACCCTCCGCTGTACGCTCCGGCGACTTCGGGGTGATACTCGGATGGCTCAGGGAGAAGATACACCGGCACGGCTCCCTCTACCGGCCCATGGATCTGGTACGGAGGGCCACGGGTGAAGAACCCAACCCCGCATACCTCGTGGATTACCTGAGGGAGAAGGTGGAGCGGTTCTACGGCTGACCCCTGCCGGAACACCTTTCCCCTATATAATATACTCCTCACTGCGGGGTGGTGTAATTGGTAACACGCCTGACTCTGGATCAGGTGATCGGGGTTCGAGTCCCTGCCCCGCAGTTTTTTTTATTTGTGGCTCATCGGCCCTCAACCGTATAATCCCATGCGTCTTAAGATGAGGAGAATTTTTCTGTTCCTTCTGTTCGTGGGAGCGGTGGGGGTGTCCGGATGCGGTAAAAACGAAATTACGCTCTGGTACTACTTCGGAGAGATCCACGACTACCACTTCCGTAACCTTCTGAACCATCTCTGGAAGCAGGTTCCCTTTTCGGTTATTCCCAGAAAGTTCAACTCCATACGGGAGCTGGAAGACTCCCTCCTCAAGTCCCAGAACCCTCCGGATATCGCCCTTACGTACCCTTCAACCATTAAGGACCTCTACAAGTCCGGGCGCATAGCTCCGGTGGATACGGGGGAGGTGAAGCCGGTCCTCAGGGGGTACTGCGAGTTTGAGGGTAAAAAGTACTGCTGGCCGGTGTTCAAGAGTTTCGTCGGTTTCTACCTGAACGTTCCCCTCGCCCTGGAGGTGGGCATGGACACGGTCTTTAAACTTGAGGACCTCCTGAACCTTCAGACGGAGTACGTCGTCCTCGGCATGTACGTATCGGCCACGCTTTACACCGCCTTCACCTTCGTGTACGCCTCCGAGGGTATGCCCCTGAAGGACGCTTGCGTTAAGGCGGGGGAGTTTTACTACGAGATCCTGCATCGTCCGTACGTGAGGCTCTACCCCTCGCCCATACGGGCGCAGGAGGACATGATACTGGAGAGGATAGTCTTCCTCCCCGGCACGAGCGCCTACGCTCCGTACATTGAGAGGGAGGGTATAGCCCTGAAGTTCGTACCCCTGATAAACCGTAAGGGTGAGAAGGTACTCTTCCTCTCCGGCCCGGATCTCGTCCTGCTTAAGGACGGGGACCGCGATATGGCCACGCAGTTCGTTAAGGTCCTGTACAGGAACCTCAAGAAAGACACGGTATGGAGGAGGTTCGGTTATATCCCCGCCGTTCAGTTGAAGGAAAAGAACCTGTACCACGATATGAACGTGGACGTCCCCCGTCAGGATCTGAGGAAACTGATAAGGAGCTTTATAGGGGCGGACTCCCTTGACACGTCGGCGGTGGAAAGGGTATGCTCTAAGTTCAGGGAGATAGACTGATGCCCACCCTCCTCACCCTGCACCTCCTCGGAAGGGACGTGATCGTAATGCTCCCGCCGGATAGCCTGAGAAAGGGGTACTTCCTGTTCCTCCACGGGTCTCTACTCTCTCCACGGGATTACACCCGCTACCTTGAGATCGTGGCCCGGGATGGATACGTGGTGGTCGCTCCCGCGTACAACATGCACGTTTTCGCGGATGCGGGGAGGTACGGGAGTGAGGCCCTGGCTATTCTGGATTCTGTAAGGGCGATCTACGGGGATGGGGAGGCCTGCGTTGGGGGCCATTCCATGGGTGCGTACGTGGGCCTGAGGATATCCGATCGTTTCAAATGTGCCGTATTCCTCTCCCTTTACCTTCCGTTCGGAAGTGTGGACAGCATCCGTATTCCCGTCCTCCTCTTCTCCGGTGGCCGGGACGTCCTGACTCCCTACCCGTTCCATCAGAGGCCGCTCTTTGAGAGGGCGACATCCGACAGGGCTATGGTGCTGATACCGGAGGCCACCCACAACGCCTACCTGAACGGACCCGTCTGGGGGGACTTCATGGCGGGATGGCCGCCCTTCGGTCAGAGAAGGTTTTACGACTACATCGGAAAGGCGACGGTCAGGTTCCTGAACGGGTACCTCACCTCCCGAGGACGACCTCGTGCCACGGGACGTTGATGTTCGGCCTGTGGGTAGAGGACAGGAACACCTGCCCCTTCAGGCTCCGCACCACACCCTCAACCCCCTCCCTATCCAGATAGACGAAGGGTTCGTCCAAAACCATAACCGGGGAGTCCTGCAGTTTCTCCTCAAGCAGATCCCGGACGAACATGACTATGCCGAGGTGTATGCGCCTCTTCTGTCCCTCGGAGGCGAAGTAGCGGACGGGTTTACCGTCAAGCAGTATCTCAAACCTGTCCCTGTGGGGGCCGTACAGGGCCTTCCGGCTCCTTAACTCATCCTTTCCCTTCTCCACTATCTCCGTTCCCCTTCTGACGCTCGGAACGTACACGATCTTCGCCCCGGAAGGCACGAAAGCGTACCGTATGCCCCGGTTCAACCGGAGGACGAACTCTTCCCGTCTTCTCACGATGTAATCGGCATGCTCCACCATAGCCCGGCTGATGGGTGTGGGGTCAACCCCGCTCTTCAGGAGCATCCTCTTTTCAATCAGCAGCTTCCTGTAATTCACCAGATGGACGTAATATTCGGCATCAAGGAGGGAAAGCGCCCAGTCAAAGAACTTGCGTCTCTCCATCGGAGGCCCGTCCATGAAGGCGTGTTCCCTTGAACTGAAGGAGAGGACGACGAAGGTGTTGAAGACGTCCTGATAGGTGCGGAGCAATCTGCCGTCCTTTTTGAAGACCTTCTTTACGGTGTTGCCCCTGTTGTCCACCTCAACGTAGGCCGTGAGGGTTATGGGGGTTCCGAGCCTTACGACGTTCCCCTCAAGGAAGAAGTGGGATTCCCCCCAACGGACGAGGGCGTAATCCCTCACCCCGCGGAAGGACCTGGGAACGGACAGGTAGGCTATGGCCTCAAGGAGGGAGGTCTTGCCGGCACCGTTGGGACCGAGGACGAGGTTTATACCACCACCGAAAGCGTACGTACCCGAAAGGTTCCGGAAGTTCACGACCTTCAGGCGGTTTATACGTATGGTTGACCTCCTTTAGGGAGTTTATTCTACGGTCGTGTTTAGAATCCCCCTTCCGATGCAGGATAAACGCAGGATAGAGCGGATGTTCTCCCGTATGCGACTTTACGAGGCGAGGAACGTCATATTCTCCTTTGGCCAGAACCTGATATGGCGCCGCTACCTCATAAGGGAGGTGGAGGGCCGGCTATTGGACGTGGCCACGGGAGAGGGGAACGTCCTCAAGCTCTACCGCTCCGGCATGGGTGTGGGGGTGGACATAGCCGAGGGAATGCTGAAGAGGGCACCGAAGGGGCTGTTGCTCGTTAGGGGGGATGCCGAGAATCTGCCCATAAGGTCGTCGTCGTTTGACACGGTCAGTATAGCCTTCGGTCTGAGGAACGTACCCGATAAGGTGGCCGCCCTCAGGGAGTTTAACCGGGTGCTGAGGTCGGGGGGTAAGGTCCTCATCCTTGACATGAAGATAGGGGACAGGATGGCGTCGTGGTTCGCCCTCCCTTACGTGGCCTTAGTTATGCCGCTGCTTACTCCACTCTTCGGAGGGGATATCGGGGACTACCTCTACCTTTTCAGGAGCATACTGAACTTCCCCGGGTACGATGAAATGAAAGGCCTGTTTGAGAAGAACGGCTTCAGGATGGAGAAGGCCTACTACTTCCACGTCGGTTCCACCTACCTCTTTGTGGGCAGGAAGGTTTCTGGCCTATAATACCTGACTAATCTGGTCAACATAAAGGAGGTACGATATGGAGCGTGTAAAGTTCAAGAGTGTTCCGGAATCCGCCGTGAGCAGGGCTATCCTTGAGAACTTTTACAGGGATCTCAGGGAGGCCCTCAACGCCGACGTCTTTGTGATAGGGGCCGGGCCATCGGGCCTGGTGGCCTCTTATGAACTCGCCAGAGCCGGGGTAAAGGTCTACGTGATAGAGCAGAACAACTACCTCGGCGGAGGTTTCTGGCTCGGCGGTTACTTCATGAACACCGTAACCGTTCGCTATCCCGCGCAGGAGGTATTTGACGAGATAGGAGTACGGTACGAGGAGGTGGAGGAGGGTCTGTACGCCGCGTACGGACCTCTGGCCGCGTCCAAGCTCATCGCTGCGGCCGCCGAAAGCGGTGTGAAGTTCCTCCAGCTCACCCATCTGGACGACCTCATCGTCAAAGATGGCAGGGTCTCCGGTGTGGTGGTAAACTGGAGTCCCGTAAGGGCGCTTCCCAGGTCCATAACCTGCGTGGACCCGATAGCCCTTGAGAGCCGGTTCGTTATAGATGCCAGCGGTCACGACGCCGTGGCCGTTAAGAGGCTCGCTGACAGGGGTCTCGTTGAGATGAGGGGACTCGGAGCGATGAACGTGAACGCCTCAGAAGATGCCGTCGTGGAGTACACAGGCGAAGTGTACCCCGGTCTCGTAGTCAGCGGTATGGCCGTAGCCGAAACCTTCGGTCTCAGCAGGATGGGGCCGACCTTCGGTGGGATGCTCCTATCCGGAAAACGCGCCGCTCAGGTGGTACTTGAGAAACTCGCCGTAAGCGTTTAGGTGGTTTCTCCGTAGGGCGGGGGGCATCGTCCCCCCGCCTTTTTTGTTTTTATCTCCCCAGTCTGAAACCCACCCCCAGACCTATCTCGTGCCAGCCGGAGGACCTCTGGAGGAAGGTCAGGGACGTGTCTATACTGTACGAACTCTGAAGGTTGACGGACGTCTCAAGGTTGTACTCCGCGTACAGGTAGAACCTCCTCAGGTTCCACTGGCCGTACAGACCCACGAACCCGGCCGGCGAATACCGGTTCAGGGTATAAAAAGAGAGAAAGCCGATGGACAGGTGCGCCCCATACCTCAGATTCCGGTAGGAGTTGAGGAGCCTGCCCCCGATTCCGATAAAGGCGACGTTCCCGTAGTTCACACCGTTAACCGGGGTTTTCAGACGGTTGTAAGAGTGGTAGACCTCGGCGAAGGGGTAAACGTTGTTGAAGAGCGCGAGGGGAGGAAACCACTTTTTGAGAGAAGAGGAGAGCGTAAACTGGCCGTCGTATCCGATACGCAGGCGCCCCTGAACTCCGGGATCGTGGTCGTTCTTGAAACTTCCGAACATGGGCAGCCACGGCCCTCCTCCGATTTCAAACCATACGTTTCGTCCGGACGCCATCAGGGGAGATGCGATCAGGAAAGCGAAAAACGTCATAACCCACGCACTTTTCATCGCGCCTATTATACCCCCGAACCTTCACCCTTCGGCTCCAACGCCCGGGCGACCCAGATACTGACCTCAAACAGGAGTATGAGGGGCAGGGACATCAGGAGGAGGCTGAACATATCCACCGTGGGGGATATAACGGCGGTAAGGATCACTATCGCAACGATTATTTCCCTCCTACGTTTCGCAAGGAAGGAAGACCTTACTATCCCCATCCTCGCAAGTATACCTATGGCAACGGGAAGTTCAAATACGACACCGAAAACCACCGTACTCCAGAAAACGAAGTTCAGATACTGGTTAGCGTTTACCATGGTCGTGAATCCCTCCGAAAAGGATAGGAGGAACTGGACGGCCCTCGGCACTATAACGAAGACGGACATCAGAGACCCGGAGTAAAAGAGCAGGAGGGCGCTTATAAGGACGAGAGCGGCGGCCTTCTTCTCATGGGGGTACAGAGCCGGCTCAACGAACCTCCATATTTCCCATAGGAAGTAGGGGAACACGAAAAAAAGGGCCGAAATGAAGGCTATCTTCAGCCTCACGAAGAAGGGGTCCTGAACGTTAAAGAGGTAGAGTTTGCCCACCGGCCGTGCTATGAAGTCAAGGATAGGCTTGTGAAAGAACCACATCACCCCCACAACGATCAGGTACACTATTACGGCCCGTATTAGCCTTACCCTTAACTCCTCAAGATGGGGTATCCACTCCTCCCACCTCCACTCGTCCATCACTTCCCTCCCATCAGGAGTTGCATTATCTCAACGGCATTTGTGGCCGCTCCCCTGCGGAGGTTGTCGGCTACGACCCACGCACTGAGCAGTCGGGGGTTGTCGGGGTGAAACCTTACCCTTCCCACGAAGACCTCGTCCCTTCCCTCCACGTCCATGGGGGTAACGTAGTCGTCTTTGAGAAGCACGAGACCCGGAAACCCCTCCAGAACACCGTATACGTCCTCTATGGGTGGGGCGCTGTCAAGGAGGACGTGAACGGCCTCGCTGTGGCCTACGAGGACGGGAACTCTTACCGTAGTCGGATTGACGGGGATATCGGAGTGCAGGATCTTTTTAGTCTCCCTGATCATCTTCCACTCCTCCGTAGTGTATCCGTCGGAGAAGTCCCCTATCTGGGGTATAACGTTGCGGTGAATTCGCTTGGCAAAGGGGGTGTTGTCGTAGAACCCTCCCTCCTCCTCGGCCTCAAGGGCGAATATGCCCTTGTATCCGGCACCGGAGACGGCCTGAAACGTCACGACGTTCACCTCCTCTATGCCGAAGGCGTCAAGCAGAGGTTTCAGGAAGATCACCATCTGGATGGTGGAGCAGTTGGGATTGGCGATTATACCCGCGTGCTTGAAGGCATCTTCCGGATTGACCTGAGGTACCACCAGGGGAACCTTCGGATCCATCCTGAAGGCTGAGGAGTTGTCTATTACCACGGCCCCACGGGTTACGAATGCAGGGGCGTACCTCTTAGATGCTTCCGATCCCGCGGAAAAAAGGGCGAAGTCCACGTCCGGTATACCCTCGTCTATATCCCTTACCACGTGCTCCCTGCCGAAGAAGCCCACCTTCTTGCCAGCGGACCTACGGGTCGCCAACGGATACAGTTCTACCGGCTCCCTGGGGGCTATCCTCTCCTCAAGGACCTGCAACATCGTACGGCCCACCAGACCGGTTGCACCTACTACGGCTACTCTCAAGATGCTCTATTCTAAGGATGTAGGGACGTTGAATAAAAAAAGGGGGCCTTTCGGCCCCCGATCGCTTTGAGCGTTTTCCCCTATCTCTCTATCCACTCCCCTCCGTCAACCGGGCCACCGAGGGCCTTAAGGATCCTGCTGGACCAGTCAACCTCAGGTATGGAGAGGTTGTAGTTCCCCTTTGTGGGCATATAGCTCGTGGTATCGGCCTTTCCGGCTCCGCCGTAGTACTGCCCCGTCGCTCCCTTGATGTTGTCCTTGCTACCGCTCCAGGGACCCTGCATGTTGTACACTCCGGCATAGACAGACGCAGCGAGGATATTGCTGATCTCGTCACATATGCTTCCAAGGGTCCTACTTACGGACGTTACGTTCTCTATGTCGGTTATCACCGTGTCAACAAAGGCGTACTGTGTAGAGCTTCCGTCCGTACAGCCGGCGTAAATACCCACGTAAATGAAGTCCGTGGTGGCTTTGTCAGGTTTGTTCCAGGATACGTTCACCTCCCCTCCGCTTATGCTCAGGGCCATACCGGCAGGCTCGGCAGGGAGCTTCACCTTTGAGGAAGCCTCCTTCTTCTCGTCGTTGAGGTTGTAGTAAGTTACCTTCAGTTCCACCTCGGCGTTCGGAGATACGGGCGGAAGCGTGTCCCACCCTGTATAGTCTCCCAGACCGGCGTCTATCCTGTCGTCCGGTACCGTCCTGTTGTTGAACATGATGGTGGGTTTGTAGTTAGGACTGGTGGTCATTATGCTGAACCGGTGGAGGCTGGTCTGCTGGCCGTCGTAGTCGTTGAGGTACATGCTTATGGCCTTTATAAAGGCCGTCGGGGATGCCTTCTTGCACCCCACCACACCCAGAGCGAGAATACCTGAAAGCAGCAAAACTCTTTTCATGAGCTGGAATTTTACGGTTGATCAGGATTGTAGGGGGTAGAATCAAGAAAAATTTTTAAAAAGTTCATAACGTGCCAAAAATTTTTTCACATGATCCGCTTATGATGAACGCAAATAAACCTGAGGGAAACGTACCGATTTCTCTCCCGTTATGGGGCGAGGGCAGGGTCTCCCTGCCTGCCGGTGTGTACTTTGTGAAGGTAGGAGGTAAAGTCTTTAAGGTAGTTGTACGGTAGATTACGCACACAAATGTTTATCGGCTACAGTATCCACGACCGCAGAATCTCAGTCACCCTTGGCCACTCTTTGGCATACCAGAGCGGACGAATACCGGATATCGTTACTGGATCTTCGGTGGGGATAACTTTATCTTGACCTCCGGTGCAACCTTCAGGCTGTCCAGAGACAGGCGTTGTGTCTCCCTCCAGTAGATCACCTTACCATCCCTTACGTACCCCCATCCGGTCGTATCCCTGACGAGGAACACCCCTCCAACGGCCGTATCCACCATGGCGTACTTCGGTTCAACTATCCACCTGCCGGACGTATCCATCACACCCCATCCCTTCGGCCCCTCAACTTTAGCCCATCCCTCCCGGTTGAAAGGGTAAACGTGCATGAAGTAGTCGCCGATGAATTTACCGGTCGTATCTATTAGTCTCCAGGCGTTCCTGAGCCTTACCCAGAAGAGGCCGTACCCGGCGGGAGTTATTGCGATGTACTCCGGTTTCACCACGTACCGTCCGTCCCTGTCTATTACTCCCCACTGCTCCTCCTCTACAACGGCCATCCCATCCCTGAACTCTCCGGCGGACCTGAACCTCGCGGGTATTACCACCTTCCCGGACGTGTCCACGTACCCGTAGGTTAGACCATCGGGGGAGAAAGGGGCAACGCCTTCGGAGAACCATCCGAGATGCCTCGCGCCTTTTATGACGAAGACGACCTTCCCGTTCGTGTCCATGGCTCCCCATCCGGAATCACTCTCAAAGGGTAGAAGTACCCTTTGAACCGGTCCTTTCCCCTTACTTTCCCTTCCGCAGGACAGAACCAGCCCCACGAAGATCAGGATAAAAGATAACCTTTGCACATGGTGATTATACAAGTGAAAGCTCGCACCCGCAACACAAGGATTCCGACATCGCCGTACCGAAGGGTGTTCTACTTCAATCTACCGTTCCTTCCCTCTTTGGTAGTAAGGATCAAAGACGGTTCACCGTTTCGTAATACCCTCTGCCGTTTGTCCATCTTAAATATCTTCACCTCCTTCCGGCTACTTCTCGCGCTGAAATTCATAGGGTACAACCTCGGAACCCTCACCCCCACCTTATAAGGGCGGAGGCCCATGTAAATCCGGCACCGAAAGAGACGGCCAGAACGTTATGCCCCTCCTTCAGCAGCCCCCTCTCTATCATCTCGTCCATGGCCAGAGGTATGGATGCGGCCGAGGTGTTCCCGTACTCCTGAATGTTGACGTACACCTTCTCCGGAGGGAGGCCGAGCCTCTCGCGGGTGGCCTCTATTATGCGGAGGTTAGCCTGATGGGGAACGAGCCAGTCCAGTTCCTCCGGTTCCATCCCGGCCCTCCGAAGGGCGGTTATGGCGGCATCTCCCATCTGCACGACGGCGTTTCTGAAAACCTCCCTACCCCTCATCCTCACCCCCCAGCTTCCGGGAGGGTAGGCCGTACCCACCTCTATCTTGAGCAGTTCCCCCAGTCTCCCATCCCCCTGAAGGTACGTGGAGAGGATGCCGTATCCGCTGTCGTCCTCCGTAAGTATAGCAGCCCCCGCGCCGTCGCCGAAGAGGACGGCCGTTCCCCTATCCGACCAGTCTATGAACTTCGTTCCCGCCTCAACCCCTATCACAAGCACGTAACGGTAGTTGCCTGTCCTGAGAAGGCCGGATCCGATCTCAAGGCCGTAGAGGAAGCCCGGACAGGCGGCACTTATATCAAAGCACGGGACCTTCCCTATACCCAGTTTGGCCGCCGTGACGCACGCCGTAGACGGGGTAAGGGTATCCGGGGAGGAAGTGGCCACTATAACCATATCAACGTCCTTCGGTGATAGACCCGCCCTCATGAGCGCCTTAGAGGCCGCCTCGGTTGCCAGATCGGACGTAAGCACCTCGGGTGGCGATATGTGGCGGTACCTTATACCGCTTCTGCTCCTTATCCATTCGTCGTTGGTATCCATGAACCTCTCAAAGTCTCGGTTGGAAAGCCTGTCGGGTGGGGCGTACGCCCCCAGACCTACTATCCGCACCATTACATCGTATTCTACAGACGGATTTAGTGGTCCCGCTTTAGCATACATACTGTATGTGGAGCAAGGAAGATTTTTTACGTCTGGAGCGGAGGATGAAAGAGCTCATTAAACGTGGGGTAGTACCGAAAAACGATATTAAAACCCTTCTGATATACTACTTCTTTAACATGAATACCGTAAAACTGCGGAAGTATATGAACCTGTACTCGGAGCTGTTTGGGGAAGGGGAAAGGGAGATGCGCTGGTTGGGGTTTATGCTCAGATTTCTGGCTATGGAGCCTCTAAATGAACCCGAGGAACCTCTACAGGCCTTCTTTTACCACCTCTACTACAGAGGAGACCCGGACCGGGCGAAGGAGGTCCTTGATAGGTTCGGAAAAACCATATTTGACGAGATATCGCCAGAACTTTACTATTCCCTTTACATACAGGTATATAACTTCATGGGCAGGTTGTACGTAATACCCGAGGACATAATGAGGGGCCTGCGCGGTCCCATGAACGTTTACCTTGACTTCAACCGTTTCGTTGCGGGTGATACCTACGCGCTTTTGAACGCCTTTAAACCCGGCAGGTTTGAGTTCGCCCTCTCCCATCCCTTTTCCAAACGCCTGACGATCATAGGTCGTATGATAACCGCCCTTATGGAGGAAGACTTACTCACGTACGAGATAATGCTGAGGAACTTTGAGAGGGAAGGGGAGAAGTACCTGTATACGGCCGGCCTGATACTGGGGAGCATGTTTGACCCGTCATTTTCCGTTTCGGATGAGGATATACCGGAGTACGTCAGGTTCCTTAGGATGGCAAAAGCCTGCGTATCGGGGAGTGAGAAGTGCGATATTACGGATATACCCATGGGTATGGAAAGTTTTATATGGCACATGAGAAAGATAAGGGATAAGCGTATTTTTCTCTCCTTCGGGGGTAAGTTGAGACTGCTGAACGGTATTAAAGAGATACACCTATCCCGCCGTAAGGCCCTCGTTATACTGGCCGTACTCCGAAGTGCCGGTACGGAAGGGCTGAGAACCATGGCGAAAGATATTTTCCCCAACAGTACGAACCCTATGAAGACGGTGTACGACTACATGCGCTTTATCCGGGAGTACCGGTACGCACCCACCAACCTGAAGTTCACCCTGCATTCCGGATCCTTTCTCTACGACGAGACCGAACCGTGGGCAAACGCTCTGAAAGAGAAGCTCAGAAGGGCGGGCGATCTGAAACCTCCCGTAATCGCCAGACCGCCGGTATAAGCTCCCTCCTTAGAATACACCGTGCCATATCTGGAAAGGGATCCCCTCAGGGGTATATGGGTAATAACCTCCCCGGAACGGAAGAGGAGGCCCCACGAAGATAGGGATAAAGGTTTTGTATGTCCCTTCTGCCCCGGAAACGAACATATGACCCCGCCGGAGATCTACAGGGTGCCGGGTGGTAAGGACGGATGGGTGGTGAGGGTCGTACCCAACAGGTACCCCATAACGGACGTCCACGAGGTTATAGTTGACTCTCCAGATCACGACGCCGACCTTGATACCATGGACGAAAGGCACGTGAACGTCCTCGTTGAAGTGTGGAGGGAGAGGCTGGAAGCCCTACGGAACAACGCGTACGTTCTCCTCTTCAGGAACTACGGCCACGGTGCCGGGGCGTCCATAATGCACCCCCATACGCAGATAGTTGCCCTTGATGTGGTACCGGACGTCGCCCTGAGGGAGAGCGCAAACCTGCGGGAACACGACTGCGTCCTGTGCAGTATGTACGGCAGGAAGGCCTTCATATCCGGCGGGTACGTCATAAACGTACCCGAGGTCCAGACCGTACCCTACGAGGTGTGGATACACCCCCTATCCCATAGGCGCCACTTTTCCCCCTCTCCTCCGTTCGGTAGACTCCTTTCCGCCACCGTACGGGCCCTGAAGAGGGAGTTCAACGTCCGGGATTACAACCTCGTTCTCCATCAGGCACCCGAGGGGTACGACTACCACTGGCACGTAGAGATACTGCCCCGCATGGGGAGGTTCGCCGGGTTTGAACTGGGGACCGGTATGAGGGTGGTACATTACGACCCCGAAGAGTTCGCATGGAAGTTCACCGATATAATCGCCACCTATGTTAAAGGCAGTACTTGATAGGGAGAGTCTGGGAGAGGTACTCTCAAGGGCGGGGAAGCTCGTATCCCGCCTCGGAAAGGGGGCATTCATAAATCCGGGTGTACTCCTTGAGGTGGAGGGGGAGACCCTTACGGTTTACGCCACGGATATGGACAACTGGGTGGTACAGCGTATGCCGGTTTACGAGGGGGAGGAGGGTAAAGCCTACGCCCCCGTTAAAGAGCTGACCAACGTACTCAAGGGGGCCGACGGCGGTTCGGTCGTCCTCCAGAGGGAGGACACTGTCCTGACGGTTAAGATAGGGGACGACGCTACGTACCGCATAAACCTCTACAACGACGAGGAGTTCCCCGCTATACCGGACGTGGGGGTTGACGAGGGCCTCATGGTGGACGTTGAGGAGCTGATGGAGGGGGTTGAAAAGGTGGGGTGGTGCGCCTCCAGGGACGACCCCCGCCCCTTCCTCACGGGTATATACGTGCATACGAAAGAGAACGAATTGAGGTTCGTGGCATCGGACGGGTCGGTCCTCGGTTTCTACGCGCGCCCCGATTTTTCCGGGGATATTGAAATAATACTCCCCTCAACGGCTCAGGCCATACTGAAGACCCTGCCGAAGAGCAAGGGTATAGTGTCGGTCAGGGACGGCATGTTCCACATCTCGGCCGACGACGACCCCGTAAACGTTCTAACCGTGGTCAGGGGGATAGACGAGAAGTACGTTGACTACGAGGGGATAATACCCACGGAGTTCGTCGCAGAGGCCGTGGTGGACACGACGGTGATGCGCCGGAAGATTGAGCGTATGATGGCCCTCGCCCCGGATACCTACGAGGTGGACGTTGAGATAACGGACGGGGAGCTTACCCTCAGGACGGTTTCCCCCAAGGGTGAAGGTGTAGAGAAGCTGGCGGCGGAGACAAAGGGGGAGATAAAGGTTCGCCTCATCGGTAGCCACCTTACCCGCATGCTCAAGTACATAGACTCCCCCTCCGTTAGACTCGCCTTCTCCGGTGAAAGCACCCCGGTTATGGTGGGACCCACCACGAACGACAGGCACTTCTACCTCACCCTTCCCATAGCATGAAGAGGTACGAGATAAAGACTCTGGGCCCGCCTAAGGCCATAAGGGAGGCCTACGGGGACTTCCTCCTCAGCGTGGGAGAGGACGAGAGGGTGGTCGTGATAGACTGTGACCTCGGCCACTCCACCAAGGCGGCCAAATTCGGTGAGAGGTATCCGGACAGGTACGTGGAGATAGGGATTCAGGAACAGAACATGATGGGCATGGCCGCCGGACTCGCTGCCGTGGGCAAGATACCCTTCACGTCCACTTTCGCCATATTCTCAACCGGAAGACCCTGGGAACAGATAAGGCTCTCCATAGCCTACTCCAACTTCAACGTGAAGATAGTGGCGACCCACGGAGGTATAGCCACGGGTGAGGACGGAGCCTCCCACCAGATGACGGAGGACTTCGCCCTGATGGGGGCGATACCCGGGATGAAGGTCCTTTCCCCCTCGGATTACTACTCAGCCCTGAGCGTACTGAGGGCGGTGTACGAGTACGAAGGGTACGTGTACATCCGCCTGGTGAGACCCAAAACCCCCACAGTCTACCCTGAGGAGTTCCCCTACAGCCTGGGGGAGGCCAACCTTATAAAGGACGGTGAGGACGTAGCCGTAATAGCAACGGGTATACCGGTACATCACGCCCTTAAGGCCGCCCTTGACCTTGAGAAGGAGGGTGTATCCGTGGCCGTCTACGACTTCCTGAGCGTAAAACCCCTTGACGAGGAGGCCGTAATGGACGCGGCCCGGAAGAGGCACGGTGTGTTGGTGGTGGAGGATCACGTCTTCTGGGGTGGCCTTGGCATGGCCGTCTCCTCCCTCCTCGCCCGGAAGGGGATTTCCGTGCCGCTCTCCTTCGTGAATATGGGGGACGAGTTCGGAAGGTCGGGTAAGTACGAGGAACTTTACCGGTACTACGGCCTGGACGCCGAAGGCATAAAGGCGAGAATAAGGGAGATGATCGGGTGAAGGTACACCGTAAGCCGGAGTGGTTAAAGATAAGGCTATCCAGCGAAGGGGGGTTCAGCGATGTAAAGGGTACCCTGAGGGGGTACGGTCTTCATACCGTCTGCGAGGAGGCGAAATGCCCCAACCTGCACGAGTGCTGGTCCCACGGTACCGCCACGATAATGATCCTCGGGGACGTATGTACGAGAGGGTGCCGTTTCTGTGCCGTTAAGACGGGAAACCCCGGAGGGGTGGTGGATCCCCTTGAGCCTCTGAGGGTGGCCGCGGCCGTTAAACGGCTCAACCTCCGTTACGTCGTCCTTACCATGGTGGACAGGGACGACCTCCCCGACGGCGGGGCCTCCCACGTTGCCGAGACGGTCAGGCGTATAAAGGAGGTCAGGCCGGACGTGAAGGTGGAGGCTCTGGTGGGGGACTTTCAGGGGGACGAGGACTCCATAAGGAAGGTGGTGGAGTCCCCCCTTGACGTCTTCGCCCATAACGTTGAGACCGTGCGGCGTCTCACACCCTACGTCAGGGACAGGAGGGCGTCCTACGACCTATCCCTGAGGGTCCTGAAGTTCGCCAAGGATACGAGGCCCGAGATTCTCACGAAGTCAAGCATAATGGTGGGCATGGGGGAGACCGAAGAGGAGGTAATTGGGACCATGAGGGACCTCAGATCGGTGGGTGTGGACATCCTGACCGTAGGCCAGTACCTCCAGCCCACGCCGAGACACTACCCTCTCAAGGAGTACGTACATCCCGAAGTCTTCGCCCGATACAGGGAGATAGGTTATTCACTCGGTTTCAGAGAGGTCTTCTCAGGTCCCCTCGTCCGATCCTCCTACAGGGCGGATAGGGTGTTTGCTGGGGCCACCGGAGGGTCATGATATACGCCGTACTGATTCTCATACTGATCCTCAACGCCTTCTACTCCACCCTTAGGATACCTCTGGACTTCGCCTATCTGGGCTTCGTCCTCACGCGGGAAACCTCCCGTCCCTTTGCACTTGCCGTATACGTGGCCATAGGCCTGACCAGAGACGCCCTCTTCCTGAGTAAGCCCTGGTACTCCGCCCTCCTGATGACCGTGGGGGTAATCCTGATAAACCGTGTAAGACCCCACTGGGTGATACTCACGGGGGTAGTTCTGTTCATCTACGCTATAGACCTGATCATGAGGTCTCTCCTCTGGGGCGCCAGACTGGACCTTCAGGAGGTCCTCTTCACGTCCGTCGCCGTCGCTTCCATATCGTTCCTATACCACAGGGTTAAAGAGAGGGGGGCAGCCCTGATATAACATGAGAGGATACAGACGGCTCCTCTACCTCCTCCGACTCCTGTGGGTCCTTCTGGCCATCCTCCTTCTATGGAACGTGGGAATCCGCATTCCGGGGAAACCCGTGGCCCTGATTGACGTTTCCTACAGCTCCCGCCTCGTGTTTGGTGAAAGCGTTCTTAAAGGTGTGGAAAGCGAACTAAGGAAGACTGGGTTCCGGATAAAACGTTTCGGATCCGATACGATGAGCGACATCCAATCGGCTCTGGCCGGTGCATCTCCCCCTATCCTCCTCGTATCCGACGGCATGCACAACGGCGAGGGAGATCCCCTGTCCGTGGCTTACGATAAGGAGGTCAACGTTCTCCTTCTCAGACCCCGCAAGCTCCCCGTAAAGGTCACCCACGTGAGGATGAAGACGCCGGCAACCGTGGATAAAACGGCGGAGATAACGGTTGAACTCTCCTCACCACTGAACGACACCCTCACCCTCGTCTACGGGAAGGACAAGAGGAGGGTTTACGCTACGGACAGGGCGACCTTTAAAGTGAAGGTTAAAAGGAAAGACACACCCGCGAGGATAGTCCTCCCGTCCGATACGCTCTCCTTCAGGGTGTTCGCCCGTCAGCCGAGGGGTGTGGGTATACTGGTCTGGACGCCTCTGCCCGTCGTCCGGTTCGTGAGGTGGTTCCTTACGGATGCCACTTTAAAACTTATGCGCGATACCGCCCGCCCGACCGGAAGGTACTCCTTCACCGTCTTCGTGGATCCCCCCGCGGGAACGCTATCGGTAGGCAGACCTTCCCTTTACGTCCCCGGACCGAGGGGAGGGTTCCGTGCCATAAGAGGGGCCTTTTACCTGAAGGGGGACGTTCCGCCGATAAGGGAGATCTACACGTTAGACGTTAAGTACGACGAGGTATACGAGAGGGTAGGGAGGTATCCCCTGATAGCCTCCAGAGGAAACGCCCTGTTCGTACTCTCTCCCGACATCTGGAAGGTATGGCTGGCCGACCCCTCATCCTACGAGAGGTTCATAAACTATCTCAGAAAGTTCGTCGTTAGGGACGTAGAGGTCTACACCGAGAAGCCCGTTTACGCTCCGGGGGAGACGTTTGAGCTGAGGGTGTACCCCCCTTTTCCCATGGCCGTATCGGTAAACCGCGGGAAGGCCGTCCGCATATCCTCACTGTACACGTACACAAAGCGTCTTAAGGCCGGAGATACGATTTTTGTCGTGGACGTATTCAGAAAGGGAGTGAGGATCCTTTCGGAGACCCTCCGGATAAACCTTCGGGACGTTCCGGCCGAGAAAGTTTACGTGGGACTTGATACGACCCTGCTTAAGAATATGGCCTCAGTTTCAGGAGGGAAAGTGTTCAGGGATCTGCAAACGGCCATAGACGTGTTAAAAAAGCGGAACGAAAGGCGTCTTACCCTATCTTCCCTCCTGCCGTTGTTCCTTCTGGTCGTCCTGATAGCGTGGGCGGAGTGGTTCCTGCGCAGGGCGAGGGGTATGGTGTAAGGGTTTACAATACACACCTATGCTCCTCCTCATCTCCCTGAACTTCGGGACTCCTGAACTGGTGTGCGATACCACGTGTGAAAACGGACTCAACCATACGTCCCTCTTCGTGGATACCGCCGGGAGGGTACACGTGGCCTATCACAGGAAGGTTGGGGGTACGTGGCAGGTCTTCTACAGGATGAGGGACGGAAGCGGGTGGCTTCCGGAGGAGAGGGTCGTATTTACGGATACGGCCGACGCCAAGTATCCGGCCGTGGTGGTCGCAAGGGACAGCGTCTTTCTGGTATGGCACGACTACAGGGTTGGGGGCATATCCAACGTTGAACTATTCTTCAACTCCAAACCCGTTTACGGAGACACCTGGCCCAACGAGGAGAGGCTTACCTACACCTCTTCGGGAAGTCCGGGGGATAACGGGTACGTGCCGGCGATGAAGGTTCAGGGAGACGGAACCCTGCGAGTGGTGTGGTACGACTACCGGGACGATCCCATGGCCTACGACGCCGAGATCTACACCAGGGTGCGGGGACCGTCCGGCTGGGAACCGGATGTGAGGGTGAGCGACTCACCGGGGAACGCGTGGTACCCGGCCTTCGCCCCGGGTCCGGATAGCGTCCTGTACGTGTGGGCGGACAACCGCAACGGCGGTTACGAGATATTCGGAAATTTCGGAACCTCCGACTTTCCTATCTCCGGAAGGACGGGCTACTATCCGGATGCGGCTTACGGTCACGGGAAGTACGTCGTGGTATGGCAGGACGGGAGTGGGGACGTGTATATCGTGGAAAGGGATACGGTCTGGAGCCTGCCCCGCCCGGTCTTCCCCACGGGAAACCCCCAGAAGGAACCGGCCGTATTTCCGTTTGGCGACGGGTTCGTCGTGGTCTGGAGGGAGGATTACGACGCCTACGATAGCGATGTGGTCGGTGCGATCCTACGGAGGGATCTATCCTTAAGGGACACCTTCCGCATACACCAGAGTGGGCCCCAGGGCAGGCCGACGGTCTTTGTAGACGGGGAGGGATACTTACACCTGACCTACGTGGACAGGTCGTACGGCTCCTCCTTCCCCCGTATCTTCTACGTCAGGAGCCTTTCCCCCGTAGGTGTTGAGGAGGGTCGCGATGAAGTTTTGCGTAACGACGAGGCCAAACTCAACGCAATAATAGGTCGCAGGATAATCCTCAGGGGTAAATACGATCCATCGGGACGGAAAGTAAGGTAAATCCTGTCCCACTTGAAATTGGTCCCACGGTATGTTAGAATACGGAGGTCATGCTGTGGATATTGGCACAGATTACGCCCGGCGATAGCGTGGTCTCACCTTCCGGCTGGAGCATCTGGATGGAGTGGGACTACAACGGGGACGGTGTCCTTGACGCCGTTGAGCAGTCCTCCGATAGCATAAAGATACACGATGGGGTCTCAACGACTCTGCTCGGAGTCTACGGCCCCGATGGTACGTACAGTCCAACGAACGCCTTTCCCCTGTCCGGAGGCAGGATAGCAGTGTCGTACTCCGATCCGTCCGGGAACGTCCTCTTCAAGATATACTCCGGCTTCACGACCGTGGAATATACGTCCCCCTCCCACCTTTACTCCATGGTGCAGGCCATAGGGGATGCCGACGGGGACGGGAACGCGGACGTCACCGTGTACGACGGAATATACGACACCACCTACCTCTACAGCGGAGCCGCACCCTACGGCCTCATAAGGGCGTACGAGGGTAAGATGAGACTCATAACGCCGGGGAACGTTCTGGTCTTCGCCCATAACTCCGGGAACGTCTCCTTCAAGGTGTACAGCAACGCCACGAACCTCGTCTATACCTCATCCGCCTATCCCTACGCCATCACGTCGGACGTTATGCCCTTCCTGTACGACAACGACGACTACGCCGACATACTCCTCGGCACCGTAAGCTCTTCGTGGACGGCGGACTTCTACGTCTTCTCAACCAACTTCCTTGGCGTC
The DNA here is from genome assembly GCA_015490465.1 of Caldifarciminota bacterium. Taxonomy (GTDB): domain Bacteria; phylum Hydrothermota; class Hydrothermia; order LBFQ01; family LBFQ01; genus JAADCS01. Next base: position 17,552 of record WFXS01000079.1, on the reverse strand, counting down.
TCCGAGAGGGAGAAGGAGACCGAGACCGTACTGCCAGGCCTCGTAAAGAACGGCACCCTGAAATTGGACGAGGGACTTGTCGGGGCTACGCTCAAGGTTATGGACGTTTCCGGTAGGACCGTGGCCACCTTACGGGTGAGGGAGAGCAGGGTACGCCTCAACCTCCCCGCCGGTGTTTACTTCTACACGCTCCACAGAGGGGATAGGACCCTATCCGGAAAGATGGTCATCTTAAAGTAAGGAGGTGAAAGATGCTGTTTGTACTTTCTCAGATCTCCATGGTTGCCCACGGCACCTATCCCAACGTCCTGTTGGGATACACGGGCGTAAACGAGGATCTCAACGGCGATGGCGTTAAAGACGCCGTGATTTATTACGCCGATGCGGGGCGTTCCTATACGGACTCCGTGGTCGTGTACGACGGTGTGTCCAACACCCCCCTTGCCGTCTTTGACGGCACCTCCTCCCGCTACCCCACCCATCACTACCCTCTGTCGTCCAGCAGGCTACTCGTGATCTATACCGTCCCTTCGGGGTACGAGTACGAGGTTTACGACAACCTGACCTTAGATTACACCGGGGGGCCCGTATCCGCCGACGTCTACGACTTCGATGATCTCACGGGGGACGGAGTGCGCGAGATCCTGATCTACTACGGGGACTCCGTTGAGATATACGACGGCAGCGACCCGACGGTAAAGCTGGTCACCTACTACAAACCCACCAGTGCGAGCATGTGGACGGGTTTCCCCATGGGAGATGGCAGGATCCTTCTGGGTTATCTGACCACCTCCGGTACGGTCTACTTTGAGGTGTACGAGAACTTCACCGACCTCGTGTATACCTCCCCTTCACGCACGGCATCCGGGTACTTCTCCCTGGTCGCCATGGATTACGATGGGGACGGCCTCCTTGAGATACTACTCTCCATCCCTTCCCCCGCCGCCCTCTACACGTACGAGACCTCCTACCCCGCGTCTTTCCTGAAGGAAAAACCTGAGAAGATAAAGGGATGGAAGGAGGCCCGGTAGATATACGGGTGGGGCTACGCCCCGCCCCTCTATTCCCCTCCCATCATGCGCTTTAACCTCTCAACGTTCAACCTCGCCCTCGTGTAGGTTGAATCGTACCTCAGTATCTCCCGCCATATCTCGTACGCCCTGCGATACTCCCCCCTCTGGTAGGCTTCCAGCCCCATCAGGTACATCCTATCCAGAACCTCGCGGGAGACCCTCTTCCTGCTCTTCTTCTGCTGGATGCGTTTGAGCAGATCCTTCGCCTCCGGCATCCGGGCGAGGCTAACCGCCTCCTTCAACCGGGCTATGGCCATAAGGGTGTCCCCCTTCTCAAGGTGGGAGAGGGCTTCGGTGTAGAGCATACGGGCCCTGGCCTTCTTCCTCCTGACCAGCTTACGCCTCAGGGCTTTCGCCCTCCGGTTGTTCGGATCTTCCCTCAAGGCTATCTTCAACAACCTTTCCGCCTCGTTGTACCTGCCGGAGGCTATAAGGGAGGTGGCCCGCAGGAGAATCTCGCTGACGTACTCCCTGCGCATAACGTTGAGGTGTTTTATGAACCTGTCCAGTACCCTGCTGTTCCGTTTCTTCTGGATCCTCCTGAGGGCGTCTATCGCTCTGCGGTACTGTCTCCTCTCAATCAGGGAAACGACCTTTTCGGCGCCGGGGAAGTTCAGACGGCGTATCTCTAACGTGTATATGGAGTCCCGCAACCTGCGGAGACTCGGGAGGGAATCCTCCCAGTTGAGGGCGTTCGCCAGACTGTCCATGCCGTTCAGGTATATCAGGGCCGCAGCGTAATCCCGCCTCTTCATAGACGCCTTCAGGCTATCCTTCAGGGACCTGTACCTTCCCCGGTTTATCCTCTCCATCAGGGCCTTCACCCTCCCCTCGTAGGACGTGTCGGGCGCCCATATGAGGGCGAGGTTGGCGAAGTGTTCGGCATCTTCGTAATCTCCGGCTCCGGCACTCTGCTCCGCCTGTTTTATGAAGTATTCCGTCATACGCTCCTCCGTCCGAGCCTCCTGAAGGATAACGGCCAGCGTGGTGTCCGAGAGAACCTCAACCGTCCCGTCCTCCGGATAGTACCCCTTAGCGGTTATCTTGAGGGAGTACCTTCCTTCCTTAACGTTCTCAAACCTCAGGCTTCCTATCCCGTCCGTTCTGCCGACCTTCCCACCGAGTATAACCGTCGCACCGCTTACGGGCTTCCCCTCCGTGCTTACCACCTTCACCCGTACGGTGTGCCTGTACCTGTACAGGGGCAGGGTGTAGGATATGGAGAACCATACGGTGGCGTCAGGTTTCAGGAGGACGTCCCAGTAATCCGGCCACCTGTTGGAGTACCTGACATCCGGGTAGTTGCCCAGAGTAAGAAGGTGGTCGTAGGCGAGGGATACCGTCAGGCCCTCCCTTACGTAAGCCAGTCCCACCTTGACCCAGGAGGGGCCCCCAACCTCAACGAAGCCCTCGCCGAGGAGCCTCAAATTCGGCAGTACGGAGAAGGTGGCGAGGTTAGAGACGTTTACGTCAAGGTCGGCCCCACCCATGTAGAGGTTGAGGTCGTAAGACCACCTCTTCCCGCGCAGGGAAAGTATCCCGCCGAAGGCGAAGTGATCCGGTTCGTTGAAAACCCTCACAAGCCCTCTCGTAAATCTGTACCTCTCCCTGACGTTCCTTATCGGCGTGGTTGATCCCGTATCTCCTACAAGCGGCCCGTAATACCCCATCAGGCCCATACCTCCGAGTACGCTGCCAAGCCTGAACCTGTAGGCCGACTTCAGCGTAAAGGTGGGGTTTCCGAAACCGTAGGCGTAGAACATCTCCCCCGTCTCGTTCAGGTTGAGCTGGTCGTATCTGAGCGGGGCGGACAGGCCGACCTCAAGGAACCTGTAGGATATGCCCACGCCGAGGTGGAGGTCGGCGAAGAAGGTGTTGAAGGTCCTTACATCGGGCAAGGGATGGTCCACGGGAAGGTAGGAGTACAGACCGGCGCCTCTCTCGTGGTCGTACCCAAAGCGTACGGAGGGGATGGTCAGAAGGAGGGTCGGCCTCTCGTGGAAAAGGGCGGACTGTGTCCTCTCATAACCTGAGGTTCCGAAAATACTGGTAGAGATCAAAGCCACGAACATCGTTCAAATATTTTAAAGCCAAAGTACTGTTGCAATGTCCAGCCCTTTTCCCAAATTCTGATGTATAATTATAGGTTATGCTGCTGTCAGTTTTCCTTTCTCTTACCCTCTCCTTCAAAGAGGGCTACGTTCAGTACCACACGGTGTTGAAGGCACTCGGCGCCGTCCCCGACCCCGTCACCGGCAAGAGCGAGAAACTCAAGGTGAATGTGGGCTTCAAGGACGACGGCAGGTTCTACCTGAAGGTCAAGGTTCCCGTCCGCTCCTTCAAGTCCGGCAACACGACCAGAGACAGAGAGGTGGCCAAGATACTGGGCTATCCGAAGCACAAGTACATATACTTCTCCCTCCTTGCGTATCCGAAGGACGCCATAGACAGGGTCCTGAACTCCGACAGCGGCACGGTGAAGGTACGGGCCAGACTCAGGGTTAAGGGGAAGGCGAAGACCTACACGTGGAAGGTGAAGTACCGCTGGCTGGCGGAGGACCTCCTTGAGCTGAAGACCTCCCGGCACGTCAAGTTCACCGACTTCGGCATAAAGCCACCCACCCTCTTCGGCTTCGTAAAGCGGGCGCCGGATGATGTAGTTGTCTCAGGTAGAATTGTTCTGGAGGTAAGAAGATGACGTGGTTGATGCTCTTGTCCCTCTACGCGGGCGATGGGCTGGAGGCCTGCTGTGGTCGGGAGGTGAAACTCGCCCTCGCCGACGAGGGGAGCGAGGAGGACGAGGAGCTAATGCAGGAGGAGGTTTCCACCGGCGAGGAGATGGTGGAAGTGGAGGACGATGAGGAGGAAGGGGAGGAGTACGAGGAGCATGAGTCCTACACCACCTTCACCCTCCACCGCTGGATGGGGTACGGTATAATCCTCGGAAGCCTCGCCAACGTCGGCCTCGGCCTGTACGAACTCAACCTCTACCAGAGGGGAGAAACGCCTCCGGAGGCGGTGCGTATTTCCCACAGGGCCGTAGGCTATACGGTCTTCTCCCTCTCCCTCGTCCAGTCCTCCATCGGCACGTACAACTACCTGAAGCTCTGGGGTGAGAAGGAAGGATCCTTCCGCCGTCTCGTACACGGCGTCCTGGCGTGGTCCGCCACCGGGGCCTACCTCTACGCCGGGTACCTCGGCTACCGGGGGTACTACGAGCAGCACAGGAACTGGATGTTGGTCGCAACGGGTCTGGCTACGCTGACGGGGCTGTGGATAATCTTCTGAAAGGGGGGAGTATGAGGTGGTTCCTTCTGATGATTCCGGCGCTCCTTCTGATCGGGTGTGAGGTCGGGGAGTTTGAGGGAGAGGAGGATTACGGGCCCAACCACGCCCTGATACGGGAGGCCGGCCTGAAGTTCAAGGCCGACTGTCTCTCCTGCCACGCCCGACCGGAGTACGAGGAGGAAGAGGGGGGACTGGAGAGGCCCATGTTCAGGTACGCGGGGACAGTATGGGACAGGCCCAACGGAGACCCCCTCCCCGGTGCCAGGGTCATCCTCAAGGCCGTAGGTGCCGGAGACTCCCTCGTACTTCTTACGGACGACTACGGCAACTTAAAAACTTCCTCTTCCCTGAGTACGGCCCAGTACTACGCCAGGGTGGAGTGTCCCGATGGGAAGGTCCTTGCTATGAGGCTCCATCCCTACCACGGCGGTTGCAACGACTGCCACAGGCCCGGAGGTAAGGCCGGGAACGTTTTATCCTGCAACAGGTGAATATGAACGCTGCGTACCTGCACCTTTTAACCAACCACATACCCGTCTTCGGGTTTCTCTTTGGGGCGGGTCTCCTGGCCTACGGCATGGTCAGGGGGAATACGGAGATCAAGCGGGTGGCCGCCTTCATTCTCCTCCTCGCCGCCCTCGGCACAATAGTGGCCTACTTCAGTGGACATAACGCCGAGGAGATGGTTGAACACCTTCCGGGGGTCCTTGAAGAGGCCATAGAAAAGCACGAAGAGGCTGCCAAGTTTCCCCTCTACCTCTCCATCATAACCGGTCTCCTCTCCGCCGTCTATCTCTTCCTCCCCTTCCGGTTCGGGGACTGGGCGCTCCTGCTCCTCTCCGTCCTCTCCCTCGGCGGTGGCGTCTACGCCGCAAAGACCGGAGGCGCCATAAGACACGCCGCGGAGCAGGGCCTGACCTCCTTCCCCTCCGGTGAGGGTGAGGGGATGTATCCGGGAGGGGAAAAGGAAGAGAAGGAGGGAAAGGAAGAAGAAGAGGAGGAGGATGACTGACCCCTTCGTTCTGAGCGTTGGGGGGGCCGCCCTGACGTTCATGGTGGCGGAGGCGGTCAGGTACCGCCTGCACTTGAGGCGGCTAAGGCTCATCCCCAACCGCATACACGTGAACGGCTCGCGGGGTAAGTCCTCCGTCACCCGCCTGATCGGGGCGGCCCTGCGGGGGGATGGCCGCAAGGTGGTCGTAAAGACGACGGGAACGACCCCGCGCTTCATATACCCGGACGGCAGGGAGGTACCCATATTCCGCCCCGGAAAGCCCAACATAATAGAGCAGTTGAAGGTCGTAAAGAGGGCTGTTGAGGTCGGGGCGGACACCCTCGTGGTGGAGTGTATGGCCATAACACCGGACTACATCCGCATCCTTGAGGAGAAGATAATCCGCAGCACCGTGGGGGTCATAACCAACGTAAGGGAGGATCACCTTGACGTCATGGGGCCGACCCTCTACGACGTCGCCCGGAACCTCGCCCTCTCCCTCCCCAAGAACGGGATAGCCTTCACGGCCGAGGACAGGTGGTTCTGGGTGTTTGAGGAGGAGGCGAAGAAGAGGAACACGCGGATCGTCAAGGTCTCCGCAGAGGACGTCAGGGACGAGGAGATGCTGGGCTTCCCCTACATAGAGCATAAGGAGAACGTGGCCATAGCCCTCGCGGTGGCCAGACACTTCGGCGTACCGCGGGAGGTGGCCCTCCAGAGGATGTACAAGGTGATCCCCGACCCCGGCGTCCTGACGGAGACCATCGTTGAGAGGGAGGGGAAGCGGATATACCTCTTCAACGCCTTCGCTGCTAATGACCCCGACTCAACCGTGATAATATGGGACATGGTGAATCGGAGGCGGAAGGGGAAGAGGCTCGTCGTCCTCACCCTGCGAAAGGACAGGCCGCAGAGGACGGAGAGCTTCGCCAGGATAGTGGGGACCCGCATAGAGGCCGACCACTACTTCATCGTCGGCACCTTCACCTCCTACATCGTCAAGGCCCTCAAGGGGGCCGGCGTCCCCGAAGAGAAGATAACGGCCGTTGAGCATACCAACCCCGTCCCGGATCCGGAGGCGGAGGATGTGGCCCAAAAAGTCGTTGAGGAGATATGGAAGGTGGCCGACAGGGAGAACGTCCTCGTCACCATGGGCAACATCGTCGGTATAGGTGGCAAAATCGTGGAAGCCCTTGAAAAGGAGGCAAAGGTATGATACTTACGGAAGCCGTAGCCCTCGGTTTGGTGTTTTCCCTCTACTCTTCGGAGGTCCTCGGCTTCGTCGCCGGGGGTCTGGTGGTGCCGGGGTACTTCGTCGTAATATCCTCCCGGCCCCTGATGCTTCTCGCCACCCTGTTGGCGGCCTTTCTGGCTTACCTGTTTTTGAGAATCATATCCTCCCAGATGCTCCTTTACGGCCGCAGGAGGCTCCTCGTCGCCGTTCTCCTCGGCTTCATCTTCTCCTACCTCAGTAAGTGGGTGGCCGTCGCCTACCCCTCCCCCATCCTCTTCCAGCTTCAGACCTTCGGTTTCGTGATCCCCGGACTCCTCGCCTACTGGATGGACAAGCAAGGCGTCCTCCCCACCCTCGGAATGCTCTTCGTTAATGTGGCCGTCGTGAGGCTCCTGCTCATACTCCTCCATGGCGGGGAGGTGGTGATATGAGGATCTTCTTCAAGCACCGCTTAAACACGGCCGAGATGGTCTTCCTCGGCGTGGTGGGGGTGGTGGTGATAGCCCTCTCCGCTCTGGCCAAGACGACGGCCAGGGCGCCCCTGTACGACGTAAAATTGACGGCCGCAAGGCGCACCCTGAAGGCGTTCGCAGTTCTGAAAAAAGAGAGGCTCCGCAGGGACATACCCATAGACTCCGTGAACGACCCCGCCCTTAGCGGGCTTATAGGCTACAAGGACTCCCCCATAACTACGACCACCGGCGACCTGCTGGCGAAGCAGATGACGATAAACCCCAACTGGGCGGCCTTAGTGGTGGAACTGTTAAGAGAGGCGAAGGTTAAGAGGGGAGACTACGTCGCCGTCCATATGACCGGATCCTTCCCCGCCCTGAACGTCGCCACCCTGATAGCGATTGAGACCTACGGCGCTATCCCGGTCTGGGTCTCCTCCGCCGGCTCCTCCAGCTGGGGGGCCAACATCCCCGACTTCACCTGGCCGGATATGGAAAAGGCCCTGCGGGAGAAGGGGGTGATCAAGGGGACATCTCTCCTCGTCTCCCTCGGAGGGAACAACGACGTAGGGGCGGGGCTGCCGGAGGAGGGCCGGAGGATGCTGCGGGAGGCCATAAGGCGGAACGGGTACCGCCTCCTTGAGGTCCTACCCCTGCAGAGGTCCGTAGATGCCAAGTACTCCGCCCTAAAAGGTGCGGCGAAGGGCAGGATAAGGGCCTTCATAAACATCGGCGGTGGGGTGGCCAGCCTCGGTTCCCACGAGGTGGGAGAGCTTTTAAATCCGGGCGTGAACTGGCCCCGCACATACACCGACCTCTCCCTATCGGACTACCCGGTTGAGGGGTTGGTGGCGAAGTTCCTAAAGGAGGGCGCCCCGGTGATACACCTGCTGCACGTCAGGACCCTCGCGAAGAGGTACGGCCTCCCCCTCGTAGTGGCGGCCATGCCGGAGGTTGGAGAGGGTAGGCTCTTCTTTGAGGAGAGGTACGTCCTGTGGGTTCAGGCCCTCCTCCTTTTTGGCTACCTCGTCCTGGTCTTTCTGGTCGTCAACGGATACCTCGGCAGGTTCTTTGGAAATCCGAGAAAGGAGGAAGAAACGGTATGAAGAGGTTAGCGTTTTTCATCTCTGTTCTGCTTCCCGTCTCCCTGATGGGGGCATGGGTTGATATTACGGATCTGGCCGAAGGGCCGAGAGCCACGGTCGGGAAGAAGGATTACCTCCAGCTCTCACCCAACACGCCCGTGAGGATCAAGGTAAAAAAGAGCATGAGCGTCAAGTGGAAACTCCGGGCGGACAGGAGCGGCAAACTCTGGTACGTAAACCGCAAGAACGGGAAACGGAGGGTGTTCCCCTTCAAGAAGGGTAAGAGCGAGATAAGGATGCACCTAACGGCCGGCACCTACGACTTCTACGCCTCACCGGAGGCCATAGCCCGCATCTACAGGTACGTGCGCCGCCGCTGGAAACCCATCCAGCCGGAGGGGGGAGGGTACCCCGTCGTCCTCCTGGTGGGTGAGAACCGCTACACCTACTACAGGGCGGATAAGGAGGTCGTGGTCAAGGTCAAGGGACCGACGAAGCTCCACATCTTCTTCCGCGCTTTTATGAAAGATAGGAACAGGGTGAAGGCGAAGCTCAAGGTGTATAAGGGGAGACGGCTCGTAAAATCGGCCATAAAGACGCTTAAACCTTCAAGGAGAGCCGTATTTCTGTCGGGAAACAGTAGAATTGCCGCATCCGTACCTCTGAAACTCAGTCTGAAGGTACCCAAAGGTCTCCACCGCTACAGGATAGTGGTATCCGGTGCGGAAGGCGCGGTCAAACCTTACGTGGAAAAGGTTAGACGTAAGAAAAGGGAAGGAGGACTGTTCCGGTTCACGGATATGGGTATGGCCGGGTACGGCCCCATGCTCGCTTCCCTCAAAGCTGTGGACTACAAAGAGGCAAAGTTGAAGAAGAAGAAGAAAAGGAAAAAGAAGAAGGCCAGAAAGCGCCGCAGGCGTCGGAGAACTTTCAAGCACCACTACGTCAGCGTATCTCCCGTTATCGCCTACATGTCCTCCGACAACGTCTATCACTACAGCCAACCCCAGATAGACACCTTCTACCTCGGTCTCAAGCCCTACAGGTACCCCGAGGTTGAGGGGATAGGGGACGGGATCTGGAGGCTCGGCGTATCCCTCACCTACCTCTACCGTTTCAAGAGGAGGGTCTACGTCGGCCCGTCCCTCTCATACTCCCTCTACAGGTACGTCCAGAACCAGCAGCTCAACCGCAGCCGGTACAGTATATCCCTTGAGGGGAGGTTCTACGGCCTGAGGGCGTCCGTCTCCTACCTGAACATGCCCTTCTACGGCGTAAGGCCCACGTACACGGGGTCTCCGAGGATTTACGAACTCCTCTCCTTCGCCTATACGAGGACGGGCCTGTCCGTCTCCTACACCTTTAAGCTTTTGACCGTAAGGGGTACGTACGGCTTCGGAAACTACGACTTTAACCCCACGTTTGACGTCTACGACGCCCGATTTCGGAGGTCCGGCACAGGCCTGACCTTGAGGTACTCCGTCCTCTCCGTAAAAGGGGACGTCCTCTTCGGTAAGGTGGAGGCGACGAACCTCCCCGCCGGAACCCCCAAGGACTGGTCCCACGAGTACACCACCTTCAAGGCGGGTCTCCGCCTCTCCCTCCCCTACGTATCCCCCTACGTCTCCTACAGGCACACTGTGCGTAACTACACCACCACCAACACCGCCGACTCCCACTACGGCAGGGAGGACAAGGAGAACGACCTAACCTTTGGCATCTCCGGGGACCTCCCCTACGTCAGGCCCTTCCTTTCCTACCGGATAAGGAACCGCAGCACGACGGCTCCCACGCCGAAGGTGGACGTCTTCAAGGACTACAGGGAGACGATATTCACGGCCGGGATAAGGGTGCCGGTGAGGTTCAGGTTTTAAGTCTTACCGGAACGCGTACGGTGTAGTTTCAACTTTGAAATGGCTGTAGGAGGTTTGATGGGGGGGAAGTGTTTTTGAGGTTGAAAGAAAAGGTTCAGGGTCGGTTTTTGATATGGGAGACGAGGCTTGAACCTTGTTGAGTGTTGACGCTCCTGAAGGGAGAATAGGTTTCCTTGGGCATAGACAAACATGGTTACCCCAAATTTCACCGGCATTCACTTGATGATCTGCTTAACTTCTACCCCTTCCCCAGTATAATCCCCGCCTATGGCGATAAGGAAGTTCCGTGAAAGTTTTAAGTGGCTCATCTGGCTCGTGGCCATAGCCTTCGTAGCGTGGTTGGGTCTGGAGCTGGGGGCTAACATACTTAACTTCAACTGGACGAGAACCAAACCGTGGCAGGAAGGTATTGTTGCGGAGATAGGGGACTACCAGCTTACGGTACAGGAGTACGATGCGGCAGTTCAAAAGGCCATAGCCGAAACCCTCGCCGTAAGGGGCGTTGAGTCCCTGCCTCCGGAGGAGGAGGAGGCCATACGGGATGCCGTATTCTACCAGCTGGTGGACATGATCCGCTGGAAGATGCTGGCGGACAAGTATGGCATAAAGTTGAACGATAAAACTGTTCTGACGTTAGTGGCCCTGTTTCCCCCTCCGGAGATCATGAGGGACACCCTCTTCAACAAGGACGGACAGTTCAACTACCAGCTCTACCTTCAGGTCCTGAACGATAAGCGTTACGCCCCCATATTCGCCGCCTACGAGCGTGAACTGAGAAGGGTAATACCGGTTGAAATAACGAGGGCGCTCTTCGTGAAGGTCCCCTCAATATCCCGCCACGAGATGTGGAAGAAGTACGAGGAGGAGAACACGAAGTACGGTTTTTCCTTTGTAAATCTCGTTTACAACCAGATTCAGGATACCCCAACGGGGGTAACGGAGGAAAAACTGAAGGAGTTCTACGAGAAGAACAGGGAGAAGTTCCGCAAGCCTCCGAGGGCCGACCTCTACATCGTCAGGGTGGACAAGGTCCCTTTAAAGGCCGACTCCGTTCAGGCGAAGGAGCTGGTGGACAACGCCCTTGAAGAGGCCAGGGTAAACTGGGAGGGAGCCGTAAAGGCCTACAGCGAGGACGTAAGAACGAGGGAGAACGCCGGGGAACTGGGGTGGTTCGCCGTGGACGACCCCAACCTCCCCCCTGAGATAAAGGCCGCCCTCTCCAACGCCGACACCGGAGCGGTCCTCGGGCCTTTCCTGTTCCCCTTTGGATGGGACATAGTGAAGGTTCTGGAAAAGGATACCACCGGAGACAGCGTCAGGCTCGCCCACATCCTGATAACCGTGAAGACGTCTTACCAGAGCAAGCAGGAGATAAGGGATTCCCTCATAAGGTTCCTTGAGGAGGCGAAGAAGACGAAGGACTTCGTGGGTCTGGCGAAGAAGTACGGCTTTCGGGTTGACAGTACGGGGCTTTTCAGCCTCGCCGACGGCTTTATCCCCTTCGTCGGGCCGGACAGGGCGCTCCTCTCGTGGATAAAGAGGGCGAAGGTAGGGGAAGTGTCCGATATCGTTTACAGGCCGCAGTTCTATCTGGTGGCCAAACTCCTTGATAAGAGGGAGGCAGGGGTACCGCCCTACGAGGAGGTTAAAGAGGACGTTAAGAGGGAGTACACCCTTGATTACAGGCGCAGGAAGGGGCTGAAGCTCATGGAGGAGATAAAGGCGAAACTCTCGGCCGGAACTCCCGTGGACAGCATACCCGCCCTCTACCCCGACGTGCGTCTGGGGGTCGGGACGGAAGACTCCGTCAGCTCCAACGCTTTCGTGAGGGGACTCGTGGCGAAGGACCTCTTCTTCTCCCTCCTGAGGAAGGTGAAGGCCGGCACATGGCAGGGCCCGTACGACTACGAGACGGGGGCATATCTCGTCCTTAAGAGGTACGAGGTACCCGTAAGTAAGGAGGAGTTCAACAAGAAGTTCCAGACCCTGCTCCCGCAGGAGCATCAGCAGGTAGCCATGAAGTTCATAGGCGGTTTCGCAAGGGAGCTGGAAGACCTCTACCCGCTCAAGGACTACCGAGGGTACATCTACTGAGGAGGAAAGGCATGATAGATTTCGCCGAGATACGCAGGCTCGCTGCGGAAATAGAAGCTTCCCCCGTAGACGAGAGCGTGGACGTGAGACCCTACGTAGAGAACACCATACTCAGACCGGAAGCCACGCCGGATGAGATAAAGGCCTTCTGTGAGGAGTCCCTGAAGTACGGTTTCTTAGGCGTGTGCGTTAACCCCTACTACGTGAGACTGGCGAAGGAGGTGGTGGGGGACAGGATGAAGGTAGTTAGCGTCGTGGGGTTCCCCCTCGGGGCCAGCAGGAGCGACGTCAAGGCCTACGAGGCCAGAAAGGCCGTAGAGGACGGGGCGGACGAGATAGACATGGTAATAAACGTCGGCCTCCTGAAGGCCGGCAGGTACGATGAGGTGAAGGAGGATATAAGGGCGGTGGTGGAGGCGGCAGGGGTGCCGGTGAAGGTGATCATAGAGACGGGGCTACTCACGGACGAGGAGAAGGTGATGGCGTGCAGACTGGCCGAGGAGGCTGGGGCATCCTTCGTAAAGACCTCCACCGGATTCATAAAGGGTGGGGCCACCGTATACGACGTCCTCCTCATGGCGAGGGCCACCAAACTACCTGTAAAGGCCTCCGGGGGGATAAGGACGAAGGAGTTCGCCCTGAAGCTCATAAAGGCGGGGGCGAAGAGGCTCGGCACGAGCAGGGGGCCTCAGGTGGCGGGCTTAGAATAGGGACATGAAGTTCACCGTATGCGTCCTGCACGTTGCGGATATGGATAAGGCCCTGCGTTTCTACCGGGACGTCTTAGGCCTGCCCGTACGGTACGCATCGCCGGAGTACGTGGAGTTTGATCTGTCCCCGGCGACCATCGCCCTTCACCGTGCCAAAAGTCCGGAGGATGAGACGCACGGAGCGGGGATATTCATCGTTGTGGATGACGTAGATGCTACAACGGAACGTCTCAACGGTGCAGGCCTCAAACCCGTGCATCCTCCTAAGGATCAGGATTTCGGCTACAGGACGGTGTTGTACCGGGACCCCTTCGGAAACCACGTTGAACTGGCCACACCCCTGAAGTGATACGTATGGGTAAAGTAGAGATCCGGGAAGCCTCGCGGGAGGAGATGGAAATGCGGTTGCCGGAGATTCTTGAAATATACGCCATCGTCCACGGTCTAAGTGATAGGGCTATCAGAGAGCGTGAGGAAATAATGAAAAGGCACTTCAGAAGGAGAGGATACAGGGGTTTCATCGCCGTTGATGGGGACAGGCTCGTGGGTTTCTCCTACGGTTATACGGGGGATCCGGGTCAGTACTGGTACGATAAGGTCTGGGCGGCCATGACACCGGAACAGCGAAAGGAGTGGATGGAACCGGAGCATTACGAATTCGTTGAGCTGGCCGTACATCCCGAATATCAGAGGCGGGGAATCGGAGGGAGGCTTCACGATTTACTTCTGAAGGACCGTCCTGAGCCTGTGGCGTTGCTCACGGTGAGATCCGATAACGAACCTGCCATTTCCCTGTACAGGAAGAGGGGTTGGGTGGTGGTCTTAAACGACTTCCGCTTTTCTCCGGACGGTGTCAGATTCTTCGTTATGGGGAAGATTATGGGTCCAAGGCAGTAATACCATTTCCACTAATTAATGCCATCATGGGATAGCGCCCCAACATTGGTATACATGCATTCTACGGAGGAAAGAGTATGAGGCTTTGGGGTAGGCTTTTTCAATCCTCAAGTTGACTTAACCGGCACAAATCCCTCAATTCTGAATCTTCAGGCCGCGAAAGTACTGCTATCCGACGGAGGACCGGATCGTTTTCAAGTAAATCTCTGCCTTCCCTCACCGTCCCTATTCTAAGGCTGGCCTTCAACTATACCCTTTGCCCACTCGTAAACTCCAACCGCTATCTTGTAAGCATTTTCGTAATCCTGCCCTGGATACAGGTAAGTAGTCGTCCGGATACCGGGTCGTGAAGGCGTAATCGGTTAAGTAGGTGCTTCTACGGATAGAGGGAGGAACATCAAGCCCGTAATCTTCAAGAACAAGTATGAGTTTCTCTATTGAATGCGTTCTAATGTTCGCCTTTCCCCAACCGAGTAAATTATAACTGCCTTTAAGGACTTTTCAACGGCCTGCTGTAAGTGGTAAAGGGCGTAATTGTACCTCTTCCTTTCTGCCGCACCTTCCGCAGCGTCAAGATCCCCTTCGGCAAACTCAAGTCACCGCAATGCGTCCTCTTTCCCTGTCATATATCACCTTCCCTTCCCTTTTTATGTCGTAGTAAATCAGGTACCATTTATGAGAGAGTTCCTCATACCTCTTCGGATCCTGAACGACGACGTCTATGTCGGCATACCTGTATATCCCTACATCAAGCAACTTTAAACGTATCCTCGCTTGTAACTTCCTTCTCTCCTCTGGCTTAACCCCTTTTTTGAGGACGAGAATATCGTAATCGCTGCCCTCGTTGTAGTCCCCCCTCGCCCTTGAGCCAAAGAGTATTATCTTATCGGGATCTATCTCCTTAACGATGACCTCAACTATCCGACGAAGGACCGGATCCTTCTCAAGTAAAGCTCTACCATCTCTCACCGCCCCTATTCTAACGGCGAAAGACCACCGCCTCCCCCGTCTGTCAGGTACTCTCCCTGACGATACCCATCTCCTTCGCCCTCGCCTTGAGGTCGGCCTCCAAGAGGGCCTCAATTATAGGGTCCAGTTCCCCGTTGAGTACCCCCTCAAGGTTGTATATGGTGAAGTTTATGCGGTGATCCGTCACCCTGTTCTGGGGGAAGTTGTAGGTCCTTATCTTCTCCGAGCGGTCCCCGGAGCCTACGTAAACCTTCCGGAGCTGCCTCAACTCCGCCTCCTTCTGGCTCTCGTAGTACTCCCGCAGCCTCGCCTTCAGGATCCTCAGGGCCTTGGCCCTGTTCTGGTGCTGAGACCTCTCGTCCTGCACCGTGACCACTATGCCCGTCGGTATGTGGGTGATGCGCACAGCCGACTCCGTCTTATTCACGTGCTGGCCACCGGCACCCCCCGACCGGAAGGTGTCTATTTTCAGTTCGTCCGGCCTTATATCCACCTCAACGTCCTCGTACTCCGGAAGCACAACCACGGAGGCTGCGGAGGTGTGAATCCTGCCGGAGGTCTCCGTTATCGGGACCCGCTGGACGCGGTGGACCCCTCCCTCAAACTTTAAGAGGCCGTAGGCCCCCTTCCCCTCAATCAGGAGGGTTATCTCCTTGTACCCACCGAGGTCGCTCTCCGTGAAGTCCGTTATTGAGACCTTCCACCCCTTCCTCTCGGCGAAGCGGATGTACATCCTGGCCAGATCCCCGGCGAAGAGGGCGGCCTCTTCCCCGCCTACCCCCGCCCTTATCTCAAGTATGGCGTTCCCCTCGTCCCTCGGATCCCTCGGTATGAGGGCGTAGAAGATCCTCTCGTCCAGTTTCTCCGCCTCCTCCCGGAGCCTCTCCATCTCCGCCTCCAACTCCGGGTCCCTCTCCTCCTGAAGGAGTTCCCTTATGGTCTCTATGTCCCCTTCAACCTCCTTCAACCTCCTTATCAACTCGGCCGCCCTCTTTAGATCCCGGTACTCCCTGAGGAGTCTTTGAAATTCCTCGTGGGAATAGTTCTGCGGGTAGGCGATCTTTTTCTCCAGCTCCTCAAACCTTCCGAGGACCTCTTCGTACTGCCTCTTCACGGCCCTATACCTTCACCTCCATCTTCCACCTCATTATCGCCGCAACGCTGCGGTCTATGGCGTCCCGCAGCTCGTTGGTGTTGGCGACCTCAACCCTGCCGCCCATTCGCAGGACTTCCTCCACCAGCTTGTCGGTTATGTCGGGCGTGGGTACCACAACGTCCGTATCGGCCGGGCATTCACCCTCAAAGGAGAAGTAGCCGGAGGGGTGGCATATGAATCCCTCGCGGGAGAAGTCGGGGTCCACTATCAGGGTGTCCACGTTGCCCATCATGGCCAGAAGGGTGGCCGGCCTCAGCCCCTTTACAGCCATTTCCAGGCCGAGGGCCTCGTTGAACCTCTTCAGGAGATCCTTCTCGTCCTCCACGTCCAGTTCTCTGGTCTTATCTATCACCGCCCTGTATACCTCGTTCTTGTTGGTAGGCCATGAAAGTTGAAGCTCCGCCCTGAAGGTCCTCTTCACGTAAGTGTGCAACTTCTCAAGGACGAGAGGGACCATCTTCTCGTTAGGGGAGGAGAGGAAGAGGTTATCGTAAGGTTCCTCCTTGTAGATCTTGAACAGGTAGTCTGCGACGGCTTTCGCGACACGATTGGCCTCCTCGGCCTTCAAGGCCTCCATGTTCTTGGCCCTGAGAGTGCGGAAGACCGGCATGTCCGCCACCGCAGTCTTAAAGACGCCGGGCTTCTCCGCCACCTCCTCTATGTCCAGCTTATCCACGAGGTGACGTATGGAGCGGGCATCCACCATGTAAACGTCTATCAGACCCTTACTGAAGTTCACGACGAGGTTCTTACCGAAGTCGCTCTCCACGGCGTAAACGCCCAGCTTATAGGGCTGAATATCCACTACCAGCTCGTTCCTGAGTACGTAAGCCAGTTTGACCACCTCCCAGTAGTTCTCATCGCTCTTTGAGAATATCGCTATCCCCCCGACGGGTATACCCTCGTCGCTTTCAAGGTTCCTGGGGTCCTCAAAGAACTCCTCTATCTTCCTGAAATCCTCAAACACGCTCTCAAGGTGCCTGGGGTCCACCCCCTTCTCCTTCAGGAACTCCCTGTACCGCTTTATCAGGTCCTTTATCCGTATCAGGTAGCGAGGTGGCCTATCCGCCCTGTCGTCGGGTTGCAGGCTCATATAGACGCTCGTGTAGAACATAGGCGGGAATTTTACCGCCGAAACGGGGGTTTAATATACGACTTTAAAATTCGCACCCGTGAGAGGTACGAAGAAGGACTACTACGAGATCTTGGGTGTCCCCCGGAACGCCACCAAAGAGCAGATAGATGCCGCCTTCGCCAGGTTGGCGATGAAGTGGCACCCCGACAGGGTGCCGCCGGAGAAGAAGGAGGAGGCCGAGAGGAAGTTCAAGGAGATAAGCGAAGCCTACTCCGTCCTATCCGACCCCGAAAAGAGGAGGCTCTACGATATGGGGATGGACCCGGAGGGGGGTATGCCGGGCGGTGGTACCGCCTACGACTTCTCCAGTATGGGCATAGAGGAGATACTGGAACAGATATTCGGCAGGAACTTCGGTGGGTTCGGAGGGTTCGGTTTTGAGGATATATTCGGGGACGTGTTCGGAGGAAGGAGGAGGGAGAAGGCCAGAGAGGAAGATCTGGACGTTCACGTTGAGGTGGAGCTGAGTCTTGAGGAGATAGTAAAGGGTACCACACGGGAGATCCGATATACCAGAAGGGTACTGTGTCCCACGTGCAATGGGGAGGGCATAGTCAACCCCCGCGCCTGTTCCGTATGCGGTGGGAGGGG
>WFXS01000078.1 GCA_015490465.1 Caldifarciminota bacterium | reverse complement strand
GATCGGGAGGGATGAGTTCAAGGCCCTTGCGCGCCCTGTCAAAGTAGGCTACTATGGTGGGGAACTTGGCTATGAGGCGGACGGAGATGCGGAACTTGGCCTCAAGGTCGTCCAGTCTGGCGTCGTAGTCGTAGGCCTCAAGTAGGGAGACTACCGTACGGAGAGCGGCCATGGGATGGGTGTCGGGAGGGAGATCTATGATGAAGTCAACCACCTCCGGAGGAAGTTCGCGGGCAGACCTGAGGGCCGCGTTGAACATCTTCAGCTCCTCTTTCTTCGGAAGACGGCGCAGGAGCAGGGCGAGGGCGACCTCCTCAAAGGTGGAGTACTCTGCCCACTCCTCTATGGGGATACCGAGATAGTAGAGCTTCCCCTCCTGTCCGTTGATAAAGCTCAAAACGGTTTCGGCCGCCGGTACGCCTGCAAGTCCTTTAGAAAACGGATATTTCTCTGTCATGGCACGAAAATTCTACGGTTGTACTTTACTTACCTGTGCGGGTTTTTAATAACGGCCATCCGAGGGTGAGGATCTCAAGGGGTAACCTGAGGCGGGGATCTCCGATAGGACCTACGGCAAGGACGTAGAAGATCCAGAGGAGAATAAGACGCCTATCCTTCAGGACTCTCCAGTACAGGTATACGAGGTAAGGGTAGAACGTCAGATAAACGAGGGGCCATGCCCCCCCGAAAGGCTGGAGGTACGCCCTCGCAACGGCCTTCACGACCGTAAAGAAGCTTCCCACGAGCCACCAGAACACGACGTGGAGGGGGTGCTTCACGCTCTCCGAAATAACCTTCCAGCCTACTACCCTTATCCAGTCACCGAGGTAGGTGAAGTTCTCGTGAGATAGGACGTCGGATATATCGGCGAACCTCCCCACAAGGTAAACTAAAAGGGAGGTATGGAAACCCGCCGATAGGGTAAAAACCTTGCCGTATATGTAGTTCACCGTTGCCCAGAAAAGGACGGGTACGAGGAAGAGCAGAAGGTGGATTACGATCTTCTTCCACCGTCTCCAGAAAACGACCACGAGTAAAGGGGGGAACAGAACGAGTGTGGCCTGCCTTAACAGGGCCATGAGACCCCAGAGGAGACCCCAGAACCTCCCCCTGTACATCAGGAGTAGTATCAGAAGGGGAGCGTACACGCCCTCGGTGAGGTTCTGGTTCGTGAAGACGGCCATGGTAGGTGAGAAGAAGAGCAGGAGTCCCTCTTTCCTGTAACCCCTTCGGAAAAGTAGAAAAGCGGACAGGGCGAGAAGTAAGTGCTGAAGGAGAAGGAGGGGTCTGGAGCCGAAGAGGAGGAGAAGTAAGGGGTAGACGGGTACGCGGATGACGTCGTGTCTGAAAGGTGGGTGGGTATCCGATGAGAATACCCCGTATTTCAGAAGGTTGTCCGCTATCCTGAGGTACTCCCTCGCATCAGACGTGAAGAGCGGGTAGTCGGTAGTGAAGGCCACGAACGTAAGGTAGCATTTCAGGATGCACAGGAGGAAGATGTAAGCGTAGAAGAGACGATTCAGATCCGATCGCCTTAGCATAAATTCGGGTTCACCGTGCGGGCAGGTGTTTTATGTACTCCTTCATCCACACCTTCAGATCCCCCGGATGCCGGCTGGTTATCAGATTTCCGTCCACGACCACGGGGGCATCCTCGTACATGGCCCCGGCGTTAACGAGGTCGTCCTTTATGGAGAAGAAACCCGTTACCCTTCTGCCCCTCAGAATTCCGGCGCTTATCAGGACCCACCCCGCGTGGCATATGGCTGCTATGGGTTTTCCGGCTTCGTTGATCCGTCGTACGAACTCCAGAACTTCCGGGTACCTCCTCAGGCGGTCCGGAGCGTACCCGCCGGGTATGACCAGCCCCACGAAGTCGTCGGGGGAGACGTCCCCTATCGCCGCGTCGGCCCTTACCTCCAAACCCACCTTGCTCCTGTAGGTGCCAGAGCGGGGGGCGAGGACGACGACGTCGTACCCCTCCTCCTGGAGCCTGTAGTAGGGATAAACGAACTCCCGCTCGTCAAACAGGTTCTCAACGAGTATGGCCACCTTCATACCTGCGATTCTAAACGGGTAGTTCTTCCGTAGAATAGATCTCTGATAGGCGTTCTGGAGGTCTCTCACTACTTTTACGACAACTACGGCTGGACGGACGCACTGTTTCAGGGGCAGAACTTTTACGTAATGGTTCAGGACTACACCTCTTCGTCCATAGGAAAGCGGACTCAGAAGCTCTCCTACTCCTACACGTGGAAGCGCTGGGAACTGTACGGGGATAACATCAGGTCTTCGTCTGCGGGGGAGTACTCTACGGGTATCAGGTACTCTCTCGGCAACCTCACCTTCGGCGGCGATGGCCGTATGATAGTCGGTGAACGCGTTATAAACAACTCCGGGGTACTTCTTGAGTACAGGGGGAAACTACTCAAATTCAACGGTGAGTTAAGGCCGCTGCTCCGCTACGGGACGATCCGGTTTTCTCCTTCCCTTGACCTCTCCGGGCATACGGTAGGCATCACATCGCTCTACGGGAGGGCGCACTACAGGTTACCCACCTACTCGGAGGATCTGATCAACTACGACTTCTCCCCTTACGTCAGGGGAAAGTTTGAAAGTCTGGTGTCCGCAAACTACAACCTTTCGGTAGGATACGCCGGGAAGGAGTATCCCATCACACCTATGAAGAGCTACACCCTTTACCGGGCGGTCGGGGACGTGTCCCTGAACTTCTCCACAGCATTCGTGGTTCACCGTTTCAGAGCTGAGGGGCGACTGAACCGGTACAACTACGTCGGTTTGACGGCGGAGGGGGAAATTCCCGTAGGGGTGGAGGAGAGGAGTAAGTTTGAGTACGTTCCAGTGTTCATGGAGATATTCAAGATAGTGATGTCCGTAAACCGTACGCTGAACACGTACTCCGGTGTACTGAAGGACAGGTCGCAGGTCTACAGGAACATCCTGATAGAGGGTAACATGGAAACGGGAAACACCGGCGTATACCTCAGGAGGAGGAGGGAGGATCACGTCTTCCTCCACAGGAGCAGATCCT
Organism: Caldifarciminota bacterium; assembly: GCA_015490465.1. Taxonomy (GTDB): domain Bacteria; phylum Hydrothermota; class Hydrothermia; order LBFQ01; family LBFQ01; genus JAADCS01. Next base: position 19,355 of record WFXS01000078.1, on the reverse strand, counting down.
CCAATACCCGCACACTACTGAGGTACGTTCTGGGGGTTTTTCGGACGGTGGGTAACTTCAGGTTTGACTGGGAGGTGTCGGCCATATACACCCTCTACCGTTTCAGGAGTTCGGAGAACTCCCTGTACAGGTACTTTGATAACGCCGTCTCCTACAGGGGAAGGAGCGAGTTCTTTCTGCGGATACGTCTGTGGGACAGGGGCAGGTACGTCGCCGACAGCTCGGTGTACTACAGGCTCGTGAGGGGAATGGACCTCTACTCCCACGGGTGGGTTCCGATAGCATCGGTGGGAAACGTGGATGTGGGTCTCAGTTACGATATAAAACCGGAGGGACAGGCCGTGGGTGTCATGTCCAGATTCTCAGGTGGGGAAGTTGTGGCCATGAGGAGGTACGAGAACGATCACCTCTTCTGGCAGATCTCCCTGAAGTTCTCAAAAACCTTTTAGGTGAATTTACATCTCGTGCGGCTTCACCTTTAGAATACCCCCTTCATGAGAGGCGGAAAGGTAATTTTTAAACGTTTTGGTAGGTCGTACTTGATAGTTCGCCTTGAACCCAACCGCTGGGTGATAGGGGGATTGGTGGTACTTACCCTTCTAACACTCTCCCTTCTGGGCGGTGCCGTTTACGGTATTAAAAAGGTTTACGACAACTACGTACTCAAGGAGAGGATTGAGGTTCTGAAGTCTGAGAATACCCATCTCAGGAGCAAACTCAGGAAGCTGACGGCCCGCCTTGATACCCTCTACGAAAAGCAGAAGGTCCTCGCCGGTTACCTTGGCCTCCCGATATACGCCTCCAGCCTGAGCGAGGTGGGAATAGGTGGTAGCCTGAAAGACGCCGATCTGGACAAACTGGAGGCCTACGCCGAATTTGAGGAGAGGCTCCTTAAGGTAGTGGAGAGTAAGGCCTTTTCGGACAGGAACCGTCTCAGACACCTCCCCAGCATACCTCCGGTGAGGGGTATAAGGGTATCCGGTTTCGGCATAAGGAAGGACCCCATAACCGGGGGTCTCAAGTTTCACGAGGGTATAGATTTTTCTGCCCCCGAGGGTACCCCGGTCGTCGCCACGGCCGACGGCGTGGTTGAGAAGGCCGGTATGAACGGATGGGGCTACGGCATACAGGTGGTTATAGACCACGGGTACGGTATAAAGACCCGCTACGCCCACCTATCCAGAGCGCTCGTAAACCCCGGTGATACGGTCAGGAGGGGTCAGGTCATAGGTCTGGTCGGGAACACAGGCAGGTCCGTGGGCGAACATCTCCACTACGAGGTTATAGTTAACGGGGAGCCTGCGAACCCCGACCGGTACATTCTGGTGAACTTCAATCGGTAAGTACCAACCGGTACACCTTCCTACCGTTGGGTCCTACGACTGCGAGGAAGTAAAGGCCCGGGGGGAAGGTGTTCTTTATCTCGCACCTGTCGTTCTCGGCCACCCTGGCCCCTGAGGCGCTGTACAGGATGACCTTCGCCCCTACGGGGCAGTTCTTAACCCTAACGGTCTGTCCCCTTCTGGCAGGGTTGGGATACACCAGAGAGGCCCTCTCCCACCCGGAGACGACGTCGGGAGAAGTCAGGATGCTGATACCTCCTACCGTTGCGATGTAAAGCCTGTTCTTATCGGGGTTGGCCAGGAGGGTGTAACGGAGAGGGAAGTACGGCGAATTGGACACGGGAAGGTCCGCGAGGGGAGAGTTGGAGGGGGTGAAGGTCCTAACGACGTTCATACTGCTGTCAAGGACCTCTATCCCCCTGTCGTCGGCCACCCACACGCTCCCGTCCAGGCCCTTCCACAGACCGGTTATGTTCCTTCCGGCGAGGTAGGGGCCGGAGTACGTGAGGGTTGAGACCGAGACCACGTACAGGCCGCTTGACGTTCCGAGCAGGAGGGAGTCTCCGGAACCGTACGCTACGTTAGCCCCTATTCCTACGGAGCCGTAGACCTGGAGGTTGGAGTCGTAGAAACGGCATTCGCTTTCGGAACAGGCGACGAGGTAATCCCCCGTGGAGTGGAGGAGGTACTGGGATGAACCGCTTATCCCCGTACTTACCACAGTCGTATCCTCAACCCTGAACAACCTCGCGGACCCGGAGGAGTTCCATGCGAGGACGTAAACGTCCCCCTGAAAGCCCGCGAAGTCAAAGACGAACCTGAAGTCCCCGAACTCGGAGGCACTTATGGTTATGGTATCCGAGAAGTCGGGTTTATAAGCCTTTACTCCGGTACCGTGGTAACCTATCCACAGGTAGCCGTTTATGTACTTCATTGAGTTTACTAAGAAGAAGCTGAAAGTCTTGCGGGTGGGCCATACGGCACACGAGTACTCTATGCCTTTGCCGCACACTATCAGACTGTCACCCAGCTCAACCATCCCCGTAATTGACGTAAAGCCCAGCCCTCCCGTCTCTATGCGGTAGAGATCCGGGAGGCGGTATATGCCGAGACCGTGCATGTAGGAAGGGTCGCTGTAGTATCCGAACCCTACGAAACCTTCACCCAGGAACCTTATGTCTCCCCTCCGTATCCGTACGGTGTCCGCTCCCACGGAGTCCAGAACGAAGAGCGCCCTGAGGGCGGATATCCAGAGGGTATCGTTTCGGGAGTAAAGGAAACTAACAGGGGTGCTGCTAAGGGAAACCCTTCCGAACGTATCCACCACACCCGTATCCGTGGCGAATACCCAGTCCCCTCTGAAGGTGTCAACGTCGTAGACCTCCCTTCCGGTTACGAGCGTGTCCCAAGCCGAAAATACGAAGAAGCTGTCTACGTGGGAGGTTAAGGCACCGTAAGGCCCTCCGACCACAACCCTATCTCCAAAGACTTTGAGGACGTTCGTCCTGCCGATCTCCGGAGGAAAAGTTATCTCAACCGTATCCGCCACCCTCAACGCCGTGGGACGTGTTTTTCCGAGAATGAAGAGGAAGTTCCCACCCCTGTCTATTCTCCGGGCTTCCAGCACCTCTTCCGGATCCCCGAATATTATGAGGGGTATATCCCGGAACTGCTCCCCATCCCTGTACTGGATGCCGTTCCGCGTCAGGATCCAGATCTCGCCACCCTCACACGCTACGGACAGGACCTGAGTACTCTTTATACCGTCCAGTTTCGTGTAAGATCGGAGGATGGAAGTGCCGTCGCTCAGGAGCAGCCCCCCCGCCGTCGCCATGTAAACCGTATCGCCCTGCCTGCATACGTCCAACAGTAACTCCGTATTCGTCCATATATCCCACGTCTGCGCAAGGAGGAACAGCATGGATTACGATTCTAAGGGTGCGTTTACCTTCGTCCTTAAAATACGCCCGCGTGGAGAACCTCTACATTCTGGCCCTGCATCTACAAAAGGGTATAGGACCGAAGACCATCCGGAAGATCCTCTCCGTCTTCGGCAGTATTGAGGAGGCCATCACGAGAAAGGGAGAACTCAGGGAAGTCGTGGGCCCCGTTAAAGCCTCTCACGTACTGTCCGCGGATCGGAAAAGGGCCGAAGAGGAGCTTCTGAGGGCCAGAAAGCTCAACGTTAAGGTCGTAACGCTTCTAAACGAGGATTACCCGGAGAAACTCAGGCATTACGATAACATGCCCGTCGTCCTCTACGTCATGGGGGACCCCACCGTCCTGAACGAAAAGGCGGTGGCCATAGTGGGAACCCGTTATCCGGGTGAGGATGCGAAGAGGATAAGCTTTGAGATGGGAAAGAGGCTGGCCGAAGCCGGCGTGGTGGTCGTGTCCGGCGGTGCGTACGGTATTGATACCCACGCCCACAGGGGGGCGCTGGCTGGAGGGGGGAGGACGGTGGTGGTTCTCGGCTCCGGTATGGACAGGCCCTATCCCCGTGAGAACCTCTCTCTTTTCAAACGGATAGTTGAGGGCGGTGGGGCCATAGTTTCCGAGTTTCCCCTCGGCACCCCTCCAAATCAGGGGAACTTCCCGGCACGGAACCGGGTGATAAGCGCTCTATCGGACGCCGTGGTGGTCGTACAGGCCCCCTCCAGATCGGGGGCGTTAATAACGGCATCATGGGCCCTTGATCAGGGGAAGGACGTGTGGGCGGTTCCCTTCAGCCCCCTTGATAAGAAGGCCTACGGAAGCAACCGTCTGTTGTTTGACGGCGCGAAGCCGGTTTACGATATAGATCATTTCGTTGAGGACGTTACGGGAGGTACCCCCCAGCGGGTCCACCGTACGGAGAGGAAGGACGTGGACGAGGCCGAGGCCTTCGTCTTAGACCTGCTCAAAGAACCTCTACATATTGACGAGATCGTGTACCGTACGGGATTCCCCATGGCCCGGATATACTCCCTCCTGCTCACCCTCCAGATGAAAGGCTACGTCCGGGAACTGCCCGGCAAACTCTACGAGGCGATACCTTGAGGCGGAGGAACTACCTTGAGAGGGATCCGGGGCGCCTGTACTACACCCTGGCGGAACTTGAGAGGTTGACAGGCCTTAACAGGAGCCGCATATACTCCCTTGAGAGGATGGGGTTCATAAGGGCCAAGGTGCGGAACGGTAGGAGGTTCTACGGGCCGGAGGATTTCAGGAAACTGGTGGACTTCAAGGCCCTATCCGACGAGTACCCACCGGACGTTATAGTCAGATCCTACGAGGAACTTAAACTGCGTGCCAGGATAAAGAGGTGCAGGAACGAGATCCTGAGATTGCGCAACCGCATAAGGAGGTTCCTGAAGGTAATGGAAGATGAAGGCCAGGGCCATTAGCGTTGCCGGTTTTGACCCTTCCGGAGGGGCAGGTACCCTCGCAGATGTTAGAACCTTCAACCGGTACGGGGTGTACGGGGCTGCCGTCGTTACCGCCCTGACCTTTCAGGATACCCGGAAGGTGTACGGTGTATCTCCCTTACATCCCGACGATGTGGGGCGCCAGATGGAGATACTGTTATCGGATATGGACTTTCAGGCCGTTAAGACGGGCATGCTGGCAGATGCCGAAATCGTCGGTGTGGTGGCGGATCTCCTGAAACGGTACGGAGTGAAAAACCTGGTCGTGGATCCAGTTATGAGGTCAACGTCCGGGGCCGTACTTCTGGACGATAGGGGTACCGAGGAGATGGTCAGGAGGCTTTTCCCCATGGCCACGCTCGTGACCCCGAACGTTCCGGAGGCGGAGTACCTGACCGGAGTTGAAATAGGGAACGTCAAAGATATGGAGGAGGCGGCCGGAAGGATACTGAGAATGGGACCGGAGGCCGTCCTCATAAAGGGGGGACACCTTGAGGGGGAGGTGGTTGACCTCCTGAGGGTACGGAGACCCGACGGGGACCGTGTCTACCGCTTCGTGGATACGAAATTAAACGTGGACGTTCACGGAACGGGTTGCGTTCTGGCCTCGTCCGTGGCGGCTCTACTCTCCCGCGGGTGTGACGTGATAACGGCCGTAAGTCTGGCCGTATCCGATATGAGGAAGGCCCTGCGGGAGGGTGTCGTTAAAGTGGGACGGGGACGACCCGTAATATTCCGGCCGTACGGTGGAAATTTCCCCTGTTAAACGGCCTTCTTTTTCCGTCTCCTCGGTACGGTTATAACCCTCAGGTTCTTATCCACGTAGACCTTCTCTATCTCGTGGGCTATGTTGGGAAGACGGAACATCACGTCCATCAGGAGGTTCTCTAAGACGCTCCTCAGCCCCCTCGCACCGGTACCCATCTCCATCGCCCTGCGGGCTATCGCCCTGTAAGCCTCCTCCTCAAACTCTAATTCCACCCCCTCCAGCTCAAAGAGCTTCTTGAACTGCTTTACGGGAGCGCTGTAGGTCTCCGTCAGGATCTTTACCATGTCCTCCTCGCTCAGGGGGTGCAGGGGTACGATTATGGGGACCCTTCCCACGAACTCCGGGATCATACCGTACTTTATGAGGTCCTCCGGGACGACGTGGCGGAGTATCCTGTACCTCTCCTCCTCCGGACTCAGTTCCTCCTCCCTCTCCGTCCTGAAACCTATCGCCCGCTTTCCTATCCTCCGTTTGACTATCTCCTCTAACCCCTCAAACGCCCCGCCGAAGATGAAGAGGATGTCGGACGTGTCTATCTGGATGTAGGCCTGCTCGGGATGTTTTCTCCCGCCGGCAGGCGGAACGTTGGCCACCGTTCCTTCTATTATCTTCAGGAGGGCCTGCTGGACGCCCTCACCCGATACGTCCCGCGTTATGGAGGGGCTGTCGCTCTTTCGGGCGAGCTTGTCTATCTCGTCAAGGAAGATTATACCCTTCTGCGCCCTCTCAACGTCGTGGTCGGCCGCCTGTATTAACCTGAGGAGTATGTTCTCAACGTCCTCGCCCACGTATCCGGCCTCCGTAAGGGGGGTGGCGTCGTATATGGCGAAGGGTACGTACAGGAGTTTGGCGAGGGTTCGGGCTATGAGGGTCTTACCCGTTCCGGAGGGTCCTATCAGGAGTATGTTGGACTTCTCAAACTCCACCCCACCGAGTTTGCTCCGGTTGTATATGCGCTTGTAGTGGTTGTAAACGGCCACGGATATGACCTTCTTCGCCTCCTCCTGTCCCACGACGTACCTGTCAAGGTAGGCCTTTATCTCAGAGGGTGTGGGGAGGTCCGGTATGGGTTCCTCCTCCTCGGCGAGGAGGTCACCCTCTATCGTGTAGAAGGCCGTTCTCACGCAGTCGTAACATATGACGGCACCGTTTCCGGTGAAGAACCTGCCCGGTTCAACCCTCTGGCCACAGAAGGAGCATCTGACGTTAAGCTTCTTTTTTAATCTCTCCATACTTCCTCAACTCCACGATCCTGTCCACTATACCGTACCTCAGAGCCTCCTCCGCCGACATGTAGAAGTTCCTGTCCGTATCCCTCTCTATCTTCTTCAGGGGCTGGCCCGTATGCCGGGCGAGGATCTCGTTCAACATCTTCTTCAGTCGGGAGACCTCGCGGGCCTCTATCTCTATATCCGTCGCCTGTCCCTGCACTCCACCCCACGGCTGGTGGATCATCACGCGGGAGTGGGGGAGTATGAGTCTCTTGCCGGGATGACCGGCCGCGAGTAGAACGGCGGCCATGGACGCCGCCATACCCAGCCCAACCGTAACGACGGGGGGTTTTATGTACTGCATGGTGTCGTATATGGCAAGCCCGGCCGTCACCTGTCCGCCGGGGGAGTTTATGTACAGGTATATGTCCTTCTCCGGATCCTGCGTCTCAAGATAGAGCATCTGGGCTATGACCAGCCCGGCCACGTGGTCGTCTATGGGGGACGTAAGGAATATAATGCGATCCTTCAGAAGGCGGGAGTAGATATCGTACGCCCTCTCCATCCGTCCCTCATGCTCTATCACCATCGGCACGTACTGCGCTTTCATCTTTCCTCCTTTCAAGGCTCCTATTATACCGCTGAGCAGTATCCCACCACCAGCCGGCCGTTATTCAACAATCCCCGCACTAACTTCACATCTCAACATGCGGGGAGTCTCGTGCTTCCCCCAGATATCGTTAAACCAGAACTTCGCCGTGAGTTTCTCTCCCCTGAGAACCTTCCATAACCATACCCGATCGTCCTCCCACATCCTATCGTAAGGCAGGCAGTCTATCGGAAACCATTCGGGTCGGGCCTCGTCGCTCTCCACCGGTTCACCCTCCCACTCCTCTATCAGGAAAACGTCCACCTCCATAGACGTGCCGTAGTTGTCGTAGAAGAATATTTTGGCCACTCTCCGGAACCTCTTAACCTTTATCCCTATCTCCTCTTCGGCCTCTCTGACGATGGCCTTTTCCGGACCCTCCCCATCCTCAACCTTACCCCCTACCCCGTTGTACAACCCCTCGCCCAGACCCCGCTTCTTGTGTATCAACAGGACCTTTCCGTTCCTTACCGGGTACCCTATTACGTAGCGTCTCACGGGTGGGAGATTGTACGGTGGCGTTTCGTATCTCCTATAAAATGGTTCGCTTGCGGAGGTTATCTCTGGCCATAGTGCTGAACGTGGGGATCGTACTGTTTGAGCTGTGGTTCGCCTACGTGTCCGGCTCCCTCGCCCTCGCCTCGGACGCCCTCCATAACCTTCAGGACGTACTCGCACTCTTCGTTTCCCTGATCGCCCTCTACCTGTCACGACGTAAACCGACCAAAGTCTCAACCTACGGCTACGCGAGGGCGGAGGCCTTCGGTGCCTTCATAGGATCGGTTATGCTCATCCTATCGGTCCTCTACGTGGGTTACGAGGCTGCTGTATCCCTGATAAGAGGGGAATCCGAGGTGATGGGTACGTACGTCCTTACGGTGGGTGTAATCGCCTTCGTGGTAAACTCCATATCGGCGTATATACTGCACGGCAAGGAGGATCTTAACATAAGGTCGGCTTACCTCCACCTCGTGGGAGATGCCGCCTTTTCCCTCGCCGTGGTCCTCGGAGGGCTGGTTATGGTATTGACGGGATGGAAGGCCGTTGATTCCCTCTTGACCCTACTTTTCGTACCGATCCTTCTAAAGGATGGCTTATCCCTTATGCTGAAGTCCGCTCGTATACTCATGGAGTTCGCTCCGGAGGGGTACGACTCCCTCACGGTCGCCCGGGCCATAGGATCGGTTGAGGGGGTTAAGGAGGTTCACGACGTCCACGTCTGGGCGATCTCGTCAAGGGAGCCATCGGTATCGGCCCATGTCGTCCTCAGTGGTGGTCTAAGTGCCGATGAAGTATCCCGCGTACTCGCCGAGGTGCGGGAGAAACTCGGAGAGATGGGGATAAAGCACGTCACACTTCAGGTTGAACCGGAAGGGTACGCGTGCGAAGGGGCATGCGGTTAGAAAACAAATTTTCCACTTTATAATACCCTCGCTATGAGGAGGATGGTAGCACTCACCCTGATACCCGTCCTGATCGGTGGTGTACTCCTTACGGCCGGGAAAAGGTCTTCCCTTGATCCAGAGACGGAGAAAAAGGTCGTTGAGATAGGGAAGAAAGCGACGATGACCCTGCTTAAAACTCTTCTGGGGGAGGTAACCACCTCCCTTGAGGAGAAGGGACCCGTGGCGACCATAAACTACTGCTCTGAGAGGGCCTATCCCCTTACGGACAGCATATCTGAAGCCTTCGGCGTTAAGATAAAGCGTACCACCTTCAAGTACAGAAACCCAAAAAACAAGCCCGATAAGTACGAGGAGGAGGCTCTAAGGTACTTTGAGAAGTTCTTCAAGGAGGGTAAGAAACCTCCGGCGCACTACGTCCAGAAGGTGAAGGTGGGGGATAAACTCGTATACCGTTACTACTTCCCCCTGAAGGTCCTTAAACTCTGCCTTACCTGCCACGGTACGCCGGGTAAGGATATAAAGCCCGAGGTGTACAAGGCCATTAAGAAGAAGTACCCCGAGGATAAGGCCGTAGGGTACAAAGAGGGGGACTTCAGGGGTGTGGTCCGGGTAGAGATACCTGCTGAGCGCGTCCGCTAAAGGGACAGCAGCATCGCCCCTGCCAGTGCCAGGACCATACCTACGAGGTGGCGCAGGTTAAAGGGTTCATGCAACAGCAGGAGGGCGAGGATAAAGGTAACGGCGGGGTATACGGCGGTTAACGGTACGACTATGGAAACCCTGCCCGTTTTGGTCGCCAGTATGAAGAAGATGTAGCCGAGTGTTCCCACGACCCCGGCGGCGAGGCCGAGGAGAAGCCCCCTGCCCGTACCCACGAAGTTCGCCCCATAACGGACGAGGAAGTAGCCAGAGAGGAGGAAGGCGGCGGCGTTTCCCAGAACGTAGATCTGGTACCACTCAAGGTAACGGGCGGCCAGCTTGATGAAGAAACCCCATAGACCCCAGAACAGGATCGTGAGAAGGGAGAATACGAGCCACATGGCGGGTATTATAGGGGGCGAGGGAATTTCGGCTGTACAATGCTATACGATGAAACTGAAACACGTTCCTCCGGAGTTCAGAAGAGAGGCCTTTCATTGCCCCCACTGTGGGGTTTACGCTTATCAAAGGTGGTCATACCTTGATCCGCCGAATTTACGATGGGGAGAGATATTGAAAAGAGTACAAAGGAACCTTTCAATAAGCGTATGTGAACATTGCCATCATTACACGGTCTGGAACGAGGGCAAAATGATATACCCAACCGGCTCCATCGCTCCCTTACCTTCGGAGGATATGCCCGAAGATGTGAAGGCCGATTTTAACGAGGCAAGGGCCATCGTTCAGGCTTCCCCGAGAGCGGCGGCCGCTTTGTTAAGGCTGGCTTTACAGAAGTTAACGATACATCTTGGAGGGAAAGGTAAGAATCTCAACGAGGATATTAAAAATCTGGTGAAAAAAGGCCTACCACCGAAGGTTGAACGGGCTCTGGATGTGGTCAGGGTTATAGGAAACAACGCCGTACATCCCGGGAAAATAGATTTAAGGGATGACTTAGATACGGCTATACTTTTGTTTGAACTGCTGAATATGATTGTAGATACGATGATAACCCAACCTCGTAGGGTGGATGAGATATACAACAAACTCCCTGAAGGAGTAAGAAAGGCTATTGAGAAAAGGGATAAGAGCCTATGAAGTATTTCGGCTGATGAACATTAAACCCTCCCCTCCCGCTTACAATTCCCACTATGGATAAGACGGTCAGGACGAGATTCGCCCCCTCACCGACAGGGTACCTCCACGTGGGCGGGGCGCGGACGGCCATATTCAACTACCTCTACTCCCGCCACACCGGTGGGAAGTTCCTCCTGCGGATAGAGGACACCGACAGGCAGAGGTACAAACCGGAGTGGGTGGACGCCATCCTTGAGGGTCTGAAGTGGCTCGGCCTTGACTGGGACGAAGACGTGGTCTTCCAGAGCGAGAGGCTCCAGAGGTACCGGGAGGTGGCCGAAGAGCTTATAAGGAGGGGGAAGGCCTACAGGTGCTACTGTACGCCGGAGGAGCTGGAGGCCGAGAGGGAGGAGGCCAGAAGGAAGGGAGTACCTTACAGGTACTCCCGTAAGTGCCTGCATCTGACGGAGGAGCAGAGGAAAAAGTACGAGGAGGAGGGACGCAGGCCCTCCATAAGGTTCTACGTCCCCGATAACCTTGACATAACCTTCCACGACCTCGTCCACGGGGACATAACCTACAACACCAACGACCTCGGCGGGGATTTCATAATCGTCAGGTCCGACGGTTTCCCCACGTACAACTTCGCTGTGGTGGTGGACGACCACGATATGGGGGTCACCCACGTTATAAGAGGGGACGACCACATCCCCAATACCCCCAAGCAGATCCTCATATACCAAGCCATGGACTGGGACCTGCCCCGGTTCGCCCACCTACCCATGATACTGGGACCCGACCGTCAGAAGCTCTCCAAGAGGCACGGTTCCACCTCCCTTGAGGAGTTCAGACTTCAGGGGGTGCTGCCGGAGGCCCTCTTTAACTACCTCCTACTTCTCGGATGGTCCCCCGGAGGGAACAGGGAGATAATAAGCAGGGAGGAGGCCATAAGGCTCTTTGACATAAAGGACGTCAACAAGTCCGCCGCCGTCTTTGACCACAACAAGCTCTACTGGATGAACTCCGAGTACATCCGCGCCCTTCCGGACGGGGAGCTTATCCGCCGGCTCAAGGAGTACAACGAGTACCTGAAGGGGAAGGGGCAGGGTTATCCCGTATCCGACGAGCATCTACCCATTCTGGTCAGGCTCTTCAAGGAGAGGACAAAGACACTGAAGGACTTCTTTGAGTACGGGGTCTTCGTCTATAGGGAGGACTACCCCTACGACCCGAAGGCAGTTAAAAAGCGCCTGAAGGACCCCAACATCTTCACCTACCTGAAGGGTCTGGCGGATAGGTTGGAGGCCTTAGATGAGTGGAAGGAGGAGAAGATTGAGGAGGTACTAAGGGCGTACGCCGACGAGCTGGGGGTGAAGCACGCCCTCCTCATCCACGGCAGCAGGGTCGCCGTCTCCGGCATGGCCGTTGGCCCCAGCCTCTTTCTTCTGCTTGAGGCCCTCGGTAAGGAGAAGGTCCTGCGGAGGTTGAGGGAGGTGGAGGAGAGGGTTAGGGGGAGCCTTAACGGGTAGAGAAGCACAGTTCTTTCGCGATTTCTTGCGTTGAAGATTTGGAATTGAACAGTAGCGGATATGGAAAAGTGCAGGTAAAGGCGTTCCATATTTTTTAACATGGGAATCAAATGGCAGGGGTACGTCTACCTTCCCATCACCCCTCTCTTCTTTACCTGAGCGCAAAACTACTGTGACACCTCATTCCACACCTGAGGAAAGATCCACCGGTTTCCGTCCGAACACGTCCTTATATGTACTGTCCGCTCCGTACTTCAGGAGCAGGTTAACGATCACCGTGTCCCCTATCGCATAGGCGTAATGCAGAGGGGTTTCCTTCGCCCAGTCACCGATATTCGGATCTGCTCCCGCTTTTAGAAGTAATACCACCACATCAACGTGGCCACCGTACACGGCGAGATGAAGGGGTGTAAGTCCCCAGTGGCTTCGTACGTTGACGTCCGCACCGGCCCTGAGGAGCATCTTCACTATGCCAGCGTATCCCCTGTCGGCAGCGAGGTGAAGTGGGGCTATCCCGACCACGTCCACAGCGTTGGGGCCGGCACCCCCCTTGAGGAGCAACCTCACTCCCCCTTCCCTTCCGTACCAGACGCAGTAATGCAAGGGGGTCTGCTTCCTGTAGTCCGTCCCGTTGACGTCCGCACCGTATTTGAGTAAGGCCTTTATAACTCTCTCGCTTCCCCCTTCACAGGCGTAATGGAGGGGCCTCTTTGTGTTCTCGTCCCGGCGGTTCGGATCCGCCCCCTTCTTAAGGAGGGATAAGACGGTCTTCAGATCCCCCGAAAGGGCGGCGTCGTGTAATGCGCTGGAGAGTAAAAGGAGGATCACCATAACCGGAAGGTCCTGCTTCTGGCCAGTACCCGGCCGTCCTCACCGAGTACCCGGAACGTGTACCTCTCCCCGTCGGAAAGCAGCTCTACGCGGGCAGGGGCCTCACCCTCCCATATCGCCGTATGGTTCCGTTTCCTGTCCTTCACGTCCCACGCCCCGGCGTATATCAGAGTCAGGCTATTCGTAGCCTCCCTAAGCCACGGCCACTCCTCCCTTACGTAGAGGAAGGCCACGCCGTCCCCCCCTATCACCTTAACCGTTATCGGATAGTCGTCAAAAGCCGGCTTCCGGGAAGTAGGGGACCACCAGAACCGGAGCGCCCATCCGCCTCGCATCAGGTAAACGTCCATGACCGTGCCGTAGTCCTTCCTCTTCCAGGTCAGGAAGCTGTCCACGGGGAGGTCCCGGTACGCCACGGAGATCACCTCCCCGTCTTTGAGGGGTTCGGGTGGGGACCACTCGCCGTAGGCGGCGATGAGGGTGTCGTTCTTTGGCATCCAGAACATCATCAGGTCAACGCCCGCATCGTACGTCGCCTCAATCTGTCGGAGGATGTAGCGTTTTAACCCTATGCTCTTAGGGACCCTCCAGCCGAAGGCCTGAAGCCACACCCTTATCCTCTCCGCGGGGAAGCCGAACATACGCATGTTTACGAGGGTGTGGTACGGGGCCTGGTAGGGTTTGAAGAGGATACCCCAGTAGTGGGAGGGGTAGGCCATGGGGGAGAGGATGTCAAACATCTCGCCGTACGTGAAGATGTCCTGCCCTATCCTGTCCCACCATCCTCTATAACGGAAGGGTATACGGCCGAAGATGTCCGCCGACGTGGGTACGGAGTCGGGAACTACCGAAAGGATCTCCCGGAGGGCCGGATGTAACTCCCTCCTCCTCTCGTCCACCTCCACACCCACGGAGGCGTCCGGCCACCTCACGTAATCCAGCTGTACTTCGTCCACGTAAGGCACCACGGCCTCAACCACCGCCCTATTGTAGGAGATTACGACCGTATCGTCTGGAAAGACGAAGCCCTTGTACCCTCTGCCCAGAGTTTTAAAGAGGAGGGGGTCGTTGAAGACCGTTACCCGTCCGATAACGTAGAGGCCGAGCCTTCTGGCCTTCTCCGCCATGGGGCGGATGTCCTCCGAAAAGGCTTTGGTCTTCTCAAGCATGGGATGGTCAAAGGGCAAGCCCACCTCTCCCCTTACGGTCTTGAAGTCAAGTATTACGCAGTCAAAACCTGACCGCTTCACCTTACGAAGGAGGGCGTCGGCGGAGCCGTCCTTCAGGGCCTTAACCGTCCGTTTGTAGCTTATATGGAAACCGGCTTCGCACCCGTATCCCAGAAGGAATAGAACCATCTCCGCCTATTCTACAGAGGGAAGGCTATACTTTCCGAAAGGACGTTCCCCGTTGAGTCCCTCGCCCGGAGCCTGAGGGTACCGTTCCCCTTAATTACCTCAACCGTCGCCGGTGGCTCCCCCCTCCAGTAGAGGGTGTAGTTCCGCCTCCTCTCATCCACCCTGAAGTCTCCCGCCCTCAGGAGTATAACCACGTTGAAAGGTTTTTCCGTCCACCTCCACTCCTCTCTGGTGTAAACGAGAAGGGTACTGTCCCCCCTGAAGATCTTAACGTCCTTAAGGCCGGGAAAGGCCGACCTTATCCAGTACCTGAGCGTCCATCCCCCGTACTTGATGAGGACGTCGTACTTCCGGAAGAGGGTGTCTAAGACGCCAGCGGTGTCGTAAACGCGGGCGACGTCCCATACATCGCCCCCGGAGTCGGATGGGAGGGAGGAGAGGTACTCCCTGTGGGTACGGGTCAGGACCGGAACGTTGGGGAGCCAGAACATGTACCCGGGCCACCCGACGTCGTAAACGGCGTCCAGCTGTCTCCTTATGTACCACGCCATGCCCTTCCTCTTAGGCACCCTGTACCCGAAGGCCTGTATCCACACCCTTATGCGGGAGGTGTCCGACCCGAAGGAGATCATGTTGAGCAGGGTATGGTAGGGGGCCTGGTAGGGGTTGAGGAGTTCCCTCCAGTAGTGGGAAGGATAGGCCATGGGGGAGAGGATGTCAAATATCTCGTAGAAGTCGTATATGTCCTGCGCTATCATGTCGTTGCTACCTCTGGGCTGGAGGGGGATGCGACCGAATATGTCTGCGGATACGGGCATACTGTCCGGAACGTCCTGAAGGATGTACCTTATGGAGGAAAGCAGTAGGGCCTTCTTTTTCTTCGTAGACAGACCTACGGGGAAATCCGGCCACCTGACGTAGTCCAACTGCACTTCGTCAACGTGGGGTACCGTGGCCTTGACCACGGCGCGGTTGTAGGATAGAACGGCGCTGTCTCCGGGAGGTACGAACTCTCCGTGTCCCCTTCCGAGTACCCTGCGCAGCGTCCTGTCCTTAAAGAGGGTTACACGCCCCACAACGTATATGCCCCTTCCCCTGAAGTAGTCGGCCACCTTTCTCAGATCCCCCTTAACCGCCCTCGTACGTCTTAAAAGCGGGTGTTTAAAGGGAACCCCCACGTACCCCTCTATGGTCTTGATGTCTATCACGACGCAGTCAAAACCCGCTTCCTTTATCCTCTCGTAGTACCTCTCCCGCCTGACCCTGTTCCTCAGCGATAAGGCCCGGCTGAAGGGGACGTGTATACCCCTCTGACAACCGGGAAAGGTGGCAATAAGGTAGAGTATCATCTTCCGGAAAACCTCCTTCTGAAGAAATCGTCTACGCCTGCAGCTATATCTCTGGCCAGAGACTTCTGATAGTTTTCGTCCTGAAGTTTTTTCGCCTCCTGAGGGTTGGATATATATCCGAGTTCAACCAATACCGACGGGAAGTAAATCTGCCTCAGAACGTAGAAGTTGGCCTGCCTTATACCTCTGTCCTTCGTGTACCTGTTCAGCCTGGTATGGACGGCAAGGGCGAGTTCCCTTGAGTCCTCAAGAAACAGGTTCTGGAGCATGTCCCCGATTATGCCTTTAACGGCGTCCAGATGGGCGTAGGGCATGTTCTCCACGAGAGTGGCTGCCCTCCTGTCCGTCACCTTATCAAGTGTGAGGATGTAGGTCTCAAGGCCTTCTGCCCTGAAGTTGGACATGAAGTTGCAGTGGAGACTCACGTACACCTTGTATCTCGCCTCTACGGAGTTGGCCAGCTTGCCCCTCTCAAAGAGGGATACGAACCGGTCCTCCTCCCGCGTGATGACGACGTCGTACCCCATATCCCTGAGGACGTCCGCCAGCTTGAGGCCCACGGAGAGGGTTATGTCCTTCTCCTTGACCCCTAAGACTCCCACGGCGCCGAAGTCCGTTCCCCCGTGTCCCGGATCTACGACCACTGTAAATATCCCCCTGGAGTAGAGGACGAGGGTGTCGCCCCGCACCTCCGAATGGGAGAAACGGCGGTTGAGGAATATCCGTACCCTTCCCCGCTCCGTCTTAACGCTATCTATGAAATCGGGAAAGTCCTTTGCCCTTACCCTGCCCCGCAGCGTCAGGACGTTCCCCTTGAGGGTGTAATTCTCTGCCGGGAAAATAAGGGCGCTATCTCCGAGGAGGACGAAGGAGAGCATGAAGGGGCGGATTATAGGCCTGAAGCGGAGGTTGAAAGGGGACGGTTTTCGGCCGTATAATATCCACCTCGCGGGTCCGTAGCTCAACAGGCAGAGCACCCGGCTGTTAACCGGGGGGTTGCAGGTTCGAGTCCTGCCGGGCCCGCTTATTTTGTTTGGATTCCTTGATTCTGGTCTCGGGGGTCTGGTCTCCCTGAGGGAGTTCAGGAAGCACTCCTCCGGTGAAGTGGTATATCTCGGTGATCTCAAGCATCAGCCCTACGGTGCCAGGCCGAGAGGTGAGATAGTTTCCCTCTCCGAAAAGGCCGTCTCTTTCCTTCTGGACATGGGAGCGGAGGAGATATTCATCGTGTGCAACACCATAGCCGCCAACGCGCTCGGATCCCTCAGGAGCCGCTTCAACGTCCCCATACACGGGATAACCGAGTGGGTGAAGTACTACACACCGCCCCACGACAGGCAGGTCGTCGTTATAGGCACGAGGGCGACGATTGAGTCCGGCTACTATCAGAGGACGCTCAAGGCCGAAGGTATACCCGCCCCGGAACTGGCCCTTCTGATAGAGGAGGGCCACTGGGACGACGACGTGGTAAGGGCCTACCTTGACTCCATACTCCCACAGGGAGAGTACGTCCTGATCCTCGGATGCACCCATTACCCCGTACTTACGCCCCTGATAAGGGAAATAAGGCCGAAGGTTGAGATAGTAGACCCGGCGGAGGTACTGTTCAAACACCTGAGGAGGGAGGGGGACGGTTTCTTCGTACACGTGTACCTTACGAGGGAGAACCCTAAATACGAGGACTTCCTTCTGAAACTGGGATACGAGAGGGATGCTTTCTCTCTTCATTTCGTTCCGGACTATTGACACCATTATCGTATCCGGCAACCGGTGGACGTCCACGGACTACATCCTGAAGTACGCCGGTGCAAGCGTGGGGGATACCCTGACGGACTCCCTGATCGTGGAGGTAAAGCGGAGGCTCTGGCAACTGGGACTGTTCAGGGGGGTGGATACACGGTACAACGCGGGTACCCTGCGAATATACGTAAAGGAGACCTGGTATGTGTACCCCTTCCCTTACCTGAGCGTGTCCACGGTTGAGGTGGCTTACGGCCTGTGGATCCAGAATACCAACTTCAGGGGCAAAGGGGAACTCGTTTACGTCCTCGGCACCCTCGGGGACCGGAGGATACTCATGGCCGGATGGAGCACCCCTACCCATCGTATGGTAAGGGACGTATTCTCCATAGAGGGGGGGAAGGAGTTCTACAGGTCCCAGCTCTACCGCATGCCTATAGACAGGTACTTCCTGAACGTCCGCTTCCGTAGCCGTCTGGAAGATCCGTGGCGCTTAAGGATGGGCGTACTCGTAAGCAGGATAACCTCGGACAGCGCGCACCTGCTCTACCGGGAGGAGGGGGACCGGTTCCTGAGTACGGAGGCCTACCTGTACAGGGATACGCGGGACTGGGAGAACTACCCGAGGAAGGGGGCCGTGTGGAAAGCCGGACTCAAAGCTTACGTCGGCGACTTCGCGGCGTGGGTGTACGGTGCGGACTGGGAGGGGTACCACACCGTGGGGAAGTTGACCTTCGTACCGTACCTGTCCCTGCGGAGGGTATTCGGGGAGTTACCCGTTTACCTCAAACTCCCACTTGTGGGGACTTCGGAGATGGTGAGGGGCAGTTATCCGGCCAGCAGGATGGTGGGGGACGTGAGAACGGTGGCATCCCTTGAGGTCAGGTACCTGACGTTTGAGAGGTTCCCTTTTATCTCCCACATAGTTGAGGGCGGAGCAGCCACCGTTCTCTTCCTTGATTTCGGAAGGCTGGATACTCTGTCTGCCCTTGTCGTCGGTATAGGGGCTATGGCGTACACCCCGTTCGGATCTTTTACCGGACTGGTCGGGTACGGGACGGGAGGGTTTCACCTCTTCTTCGGTGAGAGCCGCCGGATATGGTAAAACCGGCTGCCTTAGAATCTGCACTTCATGGAGGTTGAGAACATCCTTGAGGAGGTGAAGTTCTACATAATGAACCGCCGATACGATGAGGCTGAGAAGATCCTGAAAGAGGCCCTAAAGGAGCAACCTTTCAACGAGGACCTGCTTTACAACCTCGGCCTCGTTTACGAGCTAAGGGCGGAGGGGCAGAAGGCTGTTGAGACCTACAGGAAGATAGTGGAGCTATCCCCGGCAGGAAGGAGGCGCGAAGATGCCCTGAAGAGGTTGAGGAAGCTGGAGGGATCTTTCTGATATGCGCTGGAGCGAGAGGGTGGAGACCTTCACCCTCAAAAACGGTCTGAGGGTGCATTACCAGACCTATCCGGAGAACGTGGCGGGGGTTGCCCTGCTCTACCGGGCTGGATCCGCCCACGAGAAGGTGGGGAAGACGGGGATAGCCCACATACTGGAGCATCTCATGTTCAACGGTACGGCCAATTACGGGCCCTTCAGCGACTACGTAGAGGCGTGGGGTGGCACGGACAACGCCTTCACGGACAGGGATATAACCGTCTACCATACCGTAGTGCCGGCGGAGAGACTTCGGGACGTACTCATCCTTGAGGCGGACCGAATGAGGAACCTCACCTTTAACAACTTTTACGCCGAAAAGTCCGTAATACTGGAGGAATATCTCCTCAGTGAGAACGAGGACGACGAAAGACTATGGACGGAGACCTTCGCCGCCCTCTGGCCTGACGGCTCCTACTCCCACCCGGTCAGTGGATGGCCCTCCGACGTCCTCAACTTAACTCTGGCCGACTTAGTGGAGTTCTACCGCACCCACTACACGCCTAATAATGCCCTTCTGGTCGTGGTATCACCCCACGGCGTGGATACGGTCAGGGAGATGGTGGAGGAGACCTTTGGCCCCGTACCGAAAGGGCCGGACGTCAGGCATCC
>WFXS01000077.1 GCA_015490465.1 Caldifarciminota bacterium | reverse complement strand
TTATTCTGCTATTTTTCTATGTACTTGTTCAAGATCAAATTCAAGATTACCGATACTATTATCAAACTGATATAGTTCATGCGTTTTTGCGGACAATAACTCAAAATTTTTACTCATTTTTGATCGTTTGTAATTATAGAAGAATGGGATTGGAAAAGCAAAAAGTAAGGATATTACTTTATTTATCCAATTATACGGGAAAATATCAAATATCAACACAAATACGGCAAACATGTATGATAATGCAAGCATAAATATAACATCAACACTGGTTTTCAGTATATGTGTAATTCTGACTTCCTCGGCCTTCTCTTTTTCGCTTAAAAATGCTTCTGTATATTTAAATTCCCTTGAAACTGCTTTTTTATACAAGCCCTCAACATCCTTTTTTATATCGTTATCTATATCCCTCCTGTCTCGTATAACCGTATATAACCTGCGAATAAGGTTCTCTATTATGCTACGAGGCTTTATTTTACTTCTTTCTTCAGACTCCCCTTCGGCTTCAAGCTGAGCAGCATTCATAAGTACAACAATAACGTCCTTATCTCTCTTCTGTACCTCCGATAAAACCTTATATACAAGAGAGGTTTTTCCCACTCCCCTATGACCACTAACAAGGATAGAACCTCTTTTCTTATGAAGTATCTCGTTAGTTAACAGATCCAATTCCTGTTTTCTACCTGCAAAGTATCCTTCAAAAGTCCCATCAATAGGAGAAATTTTAGGCGAAAGATCCCAATCCTTTTTAAGGATAATCTTTTTTTCTGTGGGTTTTGAATTCACCTTTTCCCTCCTACATCCACCCCCAGTACCCCCAACACCTCCCACAACCTCCTGTCCGCCTCCCTCCTCTCCTCCTCCGCCTCCCTTAACAGCACCACCGCATCCTCAAGGGGTAGAACGTCCTCCTGATCGTTCCGGGCCACGTACCGACTCGGCGAAAGGTTGTAGTCGTTGGCCGCCGCCTCCTCGTTGGTGATGATCTTGGAAAGGCCCTCCTCCTCTTTCCATTCGTGGTAAAGCTCTGCTATTTTGGATACGTGTTCTTCGGTCAGATAGTTCTTTGGCCTACCCTTGGCGTAGAGGTTGGAGGCGTTTATGAGTAGAATCTCACCGGGGTGCCGCTTGCGGCGGTTTATGACGAGGATTATGCCGGGAGCAGTCGTGTTGTAAAATAGGTTCTCCGGAAGGAGTATAACCGCCTCTACGAGGTCGTTCTCAACGAAGGCCCTCCGTATATCCCTCTCCCTGTTCCTCCCCCTCGTGCCGCTTCCACGACTGACAGCTCCCGTATCCAGGACCACGGCCATCCTGCCACCCTCGTTAAGGGACGCTAACATGTGCTGGAGCCACCCCCAATCCGCGGAGGACGAAGGGGGTATGCCGTAGATAAAACGGTCGTAGGGGTCGTTCTCGTAGACCTCCTGCGGGAAGTCCTGGTTCCACATCGGGTTGGCCACGACCATGTCAAAGGTCTTGAGGCGTCCGGTCTCGTCCTTGAAGGCGGGGTTCCTCATGGTGTCACCAAGGCGAATGTCCGCCTCCATCTCGTGGATTATGGCGTTCATGCGGGCTATCGCAAAGGTTGAGGGGTTCACCTCCTGACCGTAAAGCCTTAGAGGGGCAACGTCGTTGGGGAGTCTCCTCCTGCCGTTCTCCACTTTGCCGTACCTGTCAATTAGCCTCAAATGGCACTTTATGAGGAGGCCACCGGAACCGCAGGCGGGGTCGTATATCTCCATACCCGGCTCCGGCTCCATAAGGCGGGCCATCAGGATGGCCACCTCCCGCGGGGTGTAGAACTCCCCGGCGCTCTGCCCCTGACCCTCTGCGAACTTTTTCAGGAGGTACTCGTACGCCCTTCCGAGGATGTCCGGCTCCACGTCTCCCAGCCCCAACCGATGGCGTGATAGCACGTCCACAAGGCGGGCGAGGGTGTCGTCCGGCAGGATCCTCTGACCGGCAACCGTTGCGTTGAAGTCTGCTATGTCTATGACCCCCTGAAGTATGGGGTTCTCGCGGGCTACGGCCCGAACGGCGTCCGTGAGGTACTGACCCAGTCCCGTCGTCCTCTTCCTTATCTCTTCCCAACGGGCGTTTTCCGGTATGTAAAAGCGGACTGAACCCCTCCCCTCCCTTATTATCCCCTCCCTCCTCTCGTCCTCCACGATCTGCATGGCCACATCCCGGCTCCCGTACTCCATCGCCAGGGCCTTTATCTCGTCCTCAAATACGTCCGAAAGGCGCTTGAGGAATATGAGTGGCAGTATGTAGTCCTTGAACTTCGGAGCGTCAATCGGCCCCCTTATCACACAGGCCGCATCCCAGAGCCAGTTTTCAAGCGTCTTTATGCTCAACGCCATAGAGCCGGAGGGTATTATAAGAGGGAGCAGAACCCCTTACCTTATGCCCGCAGTCATCATATCAAGGAGTCGGGCTATGGTACGCTTCATCTCCCTCCTGTCCACCACCAGGTCCACCTGCCCATGCTCCAGCTGGAACTCGCTCCTCTGAAAGCCGGGAGGGAGGTCCTGCCCTATGGTCTGCTTTATCACTCTCGGCCCGGCAAAACCAATAAGGGCGTTCGGTTCTGCTATTATCACGTCCCCCAACGCCGCAAAGCTGGCCATAACACCCCCCATGGTGGGGTCGCCGAGGACGGTTATGTAGGGTACACCCCTCTCCTCAAGCTGGATGACCCCCACGGTGGTCTTCACCATCTGCATGAGGGAGAATATCCCCTCGTGCATCCTCGCCCCGCCCCCGGAGAAGAGGACGGCTATGAGAGGTACGCGTTTACGTCGGGCCTCCCTTGCCGCCCTGTAGAACTTCTCCCCGAAGACAGACCCCATTGACCCCCCAAGGAAGGCGAAGTCCGTAAAGAACCCCACAACCTTCCTGCCGAATATGTGACCTATCCCGGCGACGCTGCTGTCTTTGAGGCCGTACAGCCTCTCGTACTTCCGCATCTTATCCCTGTATCCGGGGAAGTTCAGGGGGTCCGCGGAGACGAGGTTCGCCCCGATCTCCTTCTCTATGCCCTCGTCAAAGAGGAGGTTGGCGTACTCGTACGCCCCTATGCGGAAGTGATAGCCGCACTTCGGACACACCTTGGCGTTGGCCGTCAGGTCCGGGTTCGGGAGGATGCTCCCGCAGGAGGGACACTTTACCCAGAAGTCGTCCGGTATGCTTATCCGGGACTTCTTTTTCGGGGGTGGCACCTTCTTCTTTTTCCTGCGGAAGAACATCAGGCCACCTCCACGCCCTCGTACACGATCTTCTTCCAGAGCGTACCTACCTCCCTGACCCTGTCGGCCACGTACTCCTTTATGTCCTGAAGTTCCGTATCCGTCACCCCACCCCACACCCTCGTATGGACGAGCTGGGGTTCGTTGATGGGTCGCCCGATCTGGGAAACGAGGTAGATGTAAACGTTCTCAACGGCCGGGAACCTCTCCACCACCTCCCTCGCTATCATGTTGGCGGCTACGTTGTATATCTTCCCCACGTGGGAGACGGGGTTTTTGCCGGCCGCGGCCTCAAGGGTCATGGGTCTGTAGGGGGTTATGAGGCCGTTCACACGGTTCCCCCTTCCCACCTGACCGTCGTCCCCCGCCTCAGCGCTGGTGCCGGTTACGGTTATGTAAACCGACCCCCTCCCGTAGTCGTCGGCCACGTTTATCTCAACCGACAGGGGGTAATCCCCAAGTATCTCCTTGGCGCGTACGTACACGTCGTTCTGGACCCTCGTCTTCAGTTCCCTGTAGTGCTTGACGTCCTTCACGTACCTGTCAACGAAGGCGAGGGCCACGGTGATCCGGTAGGTCTTGAGGTCCCTCACCACCATCACCTTTATGTCCTCTCCCACGAAGGGGTTGCCAGATTTGTACTGGGGTGAATTAAGGAAACGTTCCACCTCGTAGGCCAGCTTTTCGGCCTTCGTCAAAGGGTAGAAGCCCACGCCGAAGGACGTGTCGTTGGCAAGGGGAACCCCACCTTCCCTCTCAAAGAGGTCGGTGAGGTCCTCGCTTCCGGCCCGCGCCTTCAGGTATAGGTTGATGTGCCGGTCAACGTCAAGGTGGGGAAGGTTCCTGCGGATCCACTCCTTCGTCGTCTCGTAGTAGATCTCCTCTATCTCCTTACGGAAGTCTTCCCCCCTGTACCGGTAGGTTGCTCTCCCCACGAGGGTGAACTCTATGGGTTCCTTTATCTCCCCCCCTCCGAATCTGGGTGAGGCCTCCCCGCCAACGAGGATGGCCTTGTCAAGGTTGTGATGCAGTATCTTCCCGAACCTGCCGATGTAAAAACGGGAAAGGGCCCTGCTGTACTCCTCCGCGAGGCTGTCGCATATGGTGTCAGGGTGTCCCGTACCCTTACGCTCCACTATCTCAAAGTCTCCCATGAAGGGTGCCGTCTCCAGATCTATCCTGACCATTTTGACCTGCTATTCTACACGAGAGAGAAGCGTTAGAAGACTCCCCCTTTTGCCCTCGCCTACCCCTTGACGACTATTACGGGCCTGTTCCTCGCCACTATCTTTGATAGGCCGGCGCCCTCCACCACCTTAACCACCTCCTCCGCATCCTTGTAAGCCTCCGGTATCTCCTCAAGGATCGTCGCCCTGCTGCTCGCCCGGATAATTATCCCCCTCTCCTGAAGTCTCCTCTTAACCTCTCCAACGCTGAACAGTTTCTTTGCTTTACGTCTGGAGAGGACCCTTCCGGCACCGTGACATGTGGATCCGAAACTCTTCTCCATGGAACCGGGCATACCCACCAGGACGAAGGAGTACCTTCCCATATCCCCCGGTATTATTACGGGCTGGCCCACGTCCCTGTAGGCCTCCGGTATCTCCGGCCTGCCGGCCGGAAAGGCGCGGGTTGCCCCCTTGCGGTGAACGAGGACGTCCACCGTCCTGCCGTCCACCTCGTACCTCTCAAACTTGGCTATGTTGTGGGCCACGTCGTAAAGGAGATGCATGCCGAGATCGTCCGCCGATTTCCTGAAGACCTCCTCAAAGGCCCTCCGGACGTTGAAGGTTATGAGCTGGCGGTTCGCAAAGGCGTAGTTGGCCGCCGAGGCCATCGCTTTAAGGTAATCCCTCCCCTCCTTGCTCGTTATGGGTGCGCAGGCGAGCTGCTTATCCGGAACGTCTATCCCGTACTTGCTCTTCATAACGGAGAGCATCACGGAGATGTAGTCGTCGGCGATCTGATGGCCGAAGCCCCTTGAACCGCAGTGAACCATGACCACCACCTGACCCTTATAAAGGCCGAACTTCTGAGCCACCTCCCTGTCGTAAATCTTATCCACCACCTGAACCTCAAGGAAGTGGTTGCCGCTCCCGAGGGTACCCAGCTGATCCGCCCCCCTCTGCCTCGCCCTCCGGGACACCTTTGAGAAGTCGGCCCCCTTCATCTGGCCGTTCTCCTCTATGAAGTTCAGATCCTCCTCCCAGCCGTACCCCATCTCCACCATGTACCTTGCCCCCTCGTGGGAGACCCTCTCCAGATCCTTCTTACTCGCCCTGAAGGGACCCCCCACCCCCACACCCGAAGGTACGTAGGAGTAGAGTTTGTTCGCGAGCCTCTCGGCCACGCTCTGGAGTTCCTCGTAAAATATGTTGGTCTTTATGAGCCTGACGCCGCAGTTT
>WFXS01000076.1 GCA_015490465.1 Caldifarciminota bacterium | reverse complement strand
GTCGTTATTCCACTGCTCATATCCCTGACAAATCCAGAATAGGCACGGGATGAGGTAAACCTCATGTGATGAGGTCCCTCGTACCATTCGGGTCTGTAACCGACGCTTTTCAGATCTTCGGCGAACTTATCCGCCCACGTTTCAACCACGTCTAAGGCGAGGGCGTAGGGCAGGAACCTCTCAAATATACTCGGTATACTGTCCTTCGGGAACAGGGCCTTAAGCCTCTCCTTCTCTGCAGTCTCAAGGAACATCCTGAGGCCCTCTATCCTGTCCATCAACCTCCTGCCTTCGTAGGTGGGGGCTGACATGTACCTACCAAAGAAGAGGTTTATACCTGTGAGGATCAGGACGGCCGCTATCTCCGGAACAGAACCTCCGAAGATCAGGACGTAAACAGCCACTACGACCAGAACGAACAGAGTACGTACGATCGCAAGCAGCACCTTACTCCGGTTTACAAGGCTCTCAATCCATACCAGAAAACCCATACCCACGGCCAGAACGACCACCATTTTGATAATCTTCTCAACACTTCCGGAGATAAGAAAGGCCAGCAGTACGCCTACGAGCGACACCACTACCCCGACCGCCACGTAGGAGGAGTTCAGACGGAAGAGGTGTCCCCACAGCCTTGCGAGGGAGATGGAGAGGCTGTCCGAGAGTTTCTTCACCCGTCTGGAATAGTTACCCTTCTCTATCTTCAGGGTGTCAACGATCAACTTCAGCATCTTCACCTCGTCCTCCGGCAGACCTTCGGGTGTCTGACCTATTCGTACGATGGTATAATCTCCCTTCCCCCTCTCCCGGATCTTTACCCCGCCTTTAACGGCGAGGTCAAGGAGGTTGGCCGCCAGAGCCACGTCGTCGTACCCCATCCTCATAACGTACCTGACGGCCGCGGGGGACATACCTTCCGGAGGCTTGAACTCCGGCATTATCGTTCCCTTCGGCGGATCCTTGCCGACCTTCGCCCACGCCCAGAGGTAGTAAAGGAAGGCGGCAACGACTGTGAGGAACAGGATAGCCACGTGAACGTTATCCCGGAGGAACCACGTGAGCCTGCGTATCAAACCCGGCTCCTTTACGTACCCCTTCGGCCACCCTACCACCACCGTAAGGTTCTCCCCGGCCATCAGGGGACGGGTTGTTTCAAAGTGGATCCGTCCCCTCTCGTCAACCCACGCCTTATAGTCCTTCCCCCTCTCACCGTACCCCCCGGTATAGGCCGTGTACCTTATGCTATCTTTCGGGACGCCTCGCGGCAACTCCACCACCGCCCTTACCTTCAACATGGGCAGCCTCCACCCCGTCCCGTTCACGTTCCAGTAAAGCTCGTCGTGATCTTTGAAGAAACCGAGTTGCCTGTCCGTCTCGTACATCAGCGTGTACTTGTAGGTTCCCGGATCAAGGAAGACGTCCTTCTTCCCTATGTAAACCCTCACACCGTTGGATAACTTCTCCGTGAACCAGTTTTCAGGTTTTCCATCCCGTAGAACCCTCTTCACCCTGAAACCCACGGTGTAGTTGTTACCCTTCCACCTGTACTTCGTGGGAAACTCCCTGAAGATACCCCGCCTGATGTTTATTCCTTTCGCCTCAACGGTTATATCCTCCCTCACGGTCAGGGAGGCGTCCCTGTTGACCTTTACCCTCTGGTTGAACTCAACCACACATTCCGGAACACCGAGACTTTCCGAACACACGGATGAGATCAGAAGGATAAACACCCTGTATTTTACGTCAGAATTCCCCTACGTCCGTAGAATCGCCGGAAGTGAAAGTTAAGGTCCTGGGAATAAACGGATCCGCCCGCCCGGACGGGTGGACGTACTCCCTGCTGGCCGAAGTTCTGAAGTGGTCGGAGAAGGCGGGTGCCGAAACGAAACTACTCAACCTGTCCATGCTGCATATTGACTACTGTACGGGGAGTTATAGCGAATCTCCGGAGCTGTGCAACCTTGAGGCGTGTATAAAAGGGAAGGTAGGGGACGCCTTCGGAAATATAGTCTGGGACCTCCTTGAAGCCGACGCCGTGATCTTTGCGAGTCCGGTTTACTGGTACTCACCCTCCGCCCTGATCAAGGTCCTTCTGGAAAGGATGACCTCCCTTGAGAACATGGGAGCGTTTATGATGAGGGGAAAGGTGGGAGGAGTGGTCG
>WFXS01000075.1 GCA_015490465.1 Caldifarciminota bacterium | reverse complement strand
GAGGCCGAAACTACTGGAGTACTCAACTACAGGAAGGATTACGGCTACGCAACCTGATATTGCTGGCCCCCTTCAAACACAGGGCCTGCCCGAAAGCGGCGACGTATGGAAACTCTACTCAGCCTGTTGGTTCAACGGTTCAAACTACGTGCTGTCTGGTCGTGTGACCTGCAGTATTTGAGTTCCGTATATGGCGTAAAATTTTACTCCGTACTATTGCTGCGGCCTTTATCTGGCAATACGGCCCCCGTTCCCTTAGATTCTCCGAAGTGATAACCTGCTGGAAACCCGCCTATCGGATTGGCTATTAAGATATCACACTACGGATTCCAACCTTTTATCCATGATGATGGTACCGAAGGGCAGACCGTCCGGATATGTAACGTAGAAAGTTTCGGTATAGATTGGAATATGAATAGGGGGGGATCTTTCATCGCTCTCAGCGCCCTAAACTATCCGCACAAAGCCCAGATTAACGGCTTCTTCAAGCACCCGCTCCCATCCGATATTTTCTATCACCGTGTACCTGTGGGGTCTGGTCTCCGAAGCCCTACTGAACACCTCAACGGCCTCCCCCTCCGTGAGAGTAACGTGATCCGGTAGTCCCACCTCCGTAAGGAACTCCCTTACCCGTTCCCACCCTGGATATCCGTTAAGTTTCAGGAACAGGGGGGTAAATATTCCCACCTGTATGCCGTGCTTTTCCCCGTAACCTATAGAGTCAAGGGCATGACTCACCTTATGCTCCGGACCGCTCGCCGGACGGGAGGAGCCTGCCACGTTCATGGCCAGACCACTCAAGATAAGTCCCCATATCAGGAGATCAAGGTTGTTCTCCGGGGACGAGTTGAGGAGGGATAGGGCGCCTGACCTCGCCATAACTGAAGCCTCGTGGGAGTAAGGCTCTGCGGATCTCTCCTTAAAACGGTCCCAGTCCACGGAGGCGGATAGGTTGGAGATCAGATCCCCCGTGCCGGCCAGAATGCTCCATCGGGGAGCAGACTCCATTATCTCCAGATCCACTATTACACCGTACGGCAGGGTGAGGAAACGGCTCTTCCCGTTCAGGACGCTCACCGGAGATGCGATGCCGTCGCTTGAGGGCAGGGTGGGTACGGATATGAACGGCAGGTCTCTCTCGTAGGCCCAGAGCTTCGCCCTGTCTATAACGCTTCCTCCACCCACCCCCACGACCAATCCGTACCCTCTTTCTTTCGGTTCGTTGTCCCCTACTATCGTATCGCCCTGTACGATCTCCGCCACTCTGAGACCGTATTTAAGGGAGTACTCGTCTCCCGTAAAGATCAGGAACCTGCATCCGGGAAACTCCTTACGGATAGTAATAAGTGCCTCTCCCAACACCCCGTACCCCACACGCATCAGGCGGTAGAACCTCATACCCTGCCGGTTATCCGCTTCAGGAACAGTCTGATTACAAGCCAGAAGGCCTCCCAGATTATGGAGCGGTTGAGCTTGGATTTACCGGCCCTCCTCTCAACGAATATTATGGGAATCTCGCACATCTTGAACCTCTTCATCCAGAGGTAGAAGTTCACCTCTATCTGAAAGGCGTATCCGTCGGACCTTATCCTGTTCAGATCAATAGCCTGTAAAGCTTCCCGCTTAAACGCTTTAAAGCCCCCGGTAAGGTCGTTTATCTTCACACCTGTCAAAAGGCGGGCGTACTGGTTCGCAAGATAGGAGAGGAGGAGTCGGCTGATGGGCCAGTTCACAACGCTCACACCGTTACAGTACCGCGAACCTATGACCACATCACAGTCTCCGAGGGCCTCAACCAACTTCTGAACGTCCCTCGGATTGTGGGAGAAGTCGGCGTCCATCTGCACTATTACGTCGTAACCTCTCTCAAGCGCCCATTTAAACCCTTCCACGTAGGCCGATCCGAGTCCCATCTTACCGGGGCGTTTCAGGAGGTGAACGGCAGGATCCTTCTTCCCTATTTCCTCAACTATCTTCCATGTACCGTCCGGGGAATTGTCGTCCACTACAAGTACGTCGGGTGATATGGGAAGCGACCTCAACTCCCGTATAAGATCGGCTATGTTATCGGCCTCGTTGTACGTGGGAACTACAACAACCACTCTCAAGACGGGGATTATAAGGACGGGTACCTACCGCCAAATCCCGGTTTGGATTTGCGACTTAAGACCATTTCTGCTTCAAGGTGTTCCTATCTCCGAGCAGAATGCCCGCCTAACTGGGCGCCTGAATAAGAACCTAACCATTAACGGCCTGAACCGGTGTAAGTTATTTAACCACTACCTTGAAGCCTTTGCCCCCGACTTTGGCAAAGTACACTTCCGCAGGCGAAGAGATCCTGTCTTTGAGGACCATCCCCCTCGCGATTCCGACCCGTAAGCCAGAGGTTCATCTTCCTATCACCTTAAACATCGGTTGCGATGTCCAGGTAAAACCGCCTTTCGGTCTCAGCGTAATCCCCTCTTCTCCACCTGAGCGCAAATCTGCTGAACCTTCATAACCACGTAGTACGAAGGGGGCCACGGATGGATTAGGAGGGTAGATGAGATGGCCCTGCCCTCCCCTTAAGGGGACTTCCTTACCAGCACCCCTATAGCCTTACCGAAGATCATCTTCGCCTCAACCTTAACGGGAGTGCGGGTCTTTCGGTCTATCCATATCCGCATACCTCCCTCACCTCCGAAGACGTTCTTCCCGGACTTCATTATCGGTTTTACCACCCAGCAGTCGTACGTGCCAAGGGGTGTCTTTACCCTCTCCCGACCCACCAGTCGGATCCTGACCGTCTCCGTTATGTAGTCTACGTGGTACGGAAAGGCGTACTCCTTCCGTTTATCAAAGTCAAGGGTCCGGGCGACGTAAACCAGGGTCAGGGGGTCAAGGCTTCCCTTCGGTATCTTAACTCTCCTGCCGTTGCTGTAGAGGGCGGAGCCGTTGGAGTGGTCGTAGGCTATCCATCCCCAGTAGTGATAGTTTCCCTCGTGTTGTACTTTCTTGTAGAGAAGCGGTCTGAGGTTGGTGTCCGTTATGCTCAACATCGTATCCTTTATACGGTAGAAGGGGACACCGCCGTCGGCTATAAGTTTGAACCTGTAGGCGGGTTTCCCTTTCCACGTGGTTTTACCGGAGCTTATGAGGTACAGTTTGCCGGCCTTGAACGGGCCGAACCTTGCCTCAAATACCAGAGTCTCCGGTCTTGATAGGAATAAAAGTGGTGCTATCATCTCTTACTTTCCTCCTTTTTTACGGTCAAGCAGTCCTTTCCTCCGCTACTCCACACCACCAGAGAGTCTATGAAGTCCCGGGAGTGGCGTGTTATCGGGGAGTTCTGGACGTATATGCCAAAGACGTACCGGTCGTTGCACCCGGTGTAGAAGCCAAGGAGAGCGGAGACGCCGAAGAGGGTACCCGTCTTCGCGTGAACCATCTCGCTGAACTCCACAAGTCTCCTCTTCAGGGTCCCCTTTCCCGGAGATGGTAGGACCTCCTTAACCACGTCCTCCATACCCCTCGTGCCTGCGCATACCAGATATACCGCATCTATGGCCCTTATAAGGTTATAACGGGAGAGGCCGGATCCGTCAAACACGTACGCCGTGGTGTCCATACCGAGGTTCCCCATGAACCTTCTCAGGTACCTACCGGCCTTAGTTATACCGCCGGAGTAATGGGCTACCACCATGTCCATGGAGAAGTTTATGCTGTACGTCAGGATGGGACGTAGTATGTCCTTAAGGGGTGGGCTGTAAACGGTGTCAACCTTCAAGCCTTTGAAGGAGAACGTCCCGCTCTCCTGAACCTCTATTCGGGGCCTCTTCCCCGCTTTAAGGATCGCCCTTCTGACCACGTACTTTACGAAGGACAGGGGATCGGAATACCTGTAAACCTTTTTCGGTATAAAGGCGACTGTATCCAGCAATACGACCGAATCCACGGCGAGGGACGTGTCCACCCTTATACCGAGGAGGGTGTCGGATCTGACTACCCCGCCGTTTATGGATACCGGCGTAATGGGGGAGACCCTGCGGAACTTTATGTCGTCCCACGCCCAGCCGTAGCCGTACCTGTCTCTCCACGGGGGGAAGGATATGAGAACGTACACACGCTTTCCCTTCATTCGGGAAACTTTAGCGGATACTATAGAATCTAACTTCCGGAAGGATAGGGTGTAGTCCCCGGTGAAGCGGAAAATGAGGGCGTTACCCTTCGCTGCCACGTAAGTGGGAATACGGTAATTCGCCCCCAGTTCGTTGAGCAGGATCACCGCCCATATTGACTTAAGGGTTGAGGCCGGAACAACGTACTCGGTTTCACTGCGGAGCCTTACCGGCTCGCAGGTTCCCTCCCGGAGCCACACCTCAGAGAAATACCCCAGTATCAGAACCACGAGGTTGTATTTTAAGGCTTACGGTACGTTCGTGGCAAGCGATGGGATCCCTGTATGGGGAATAATCCATCAATATGCTCGGAGATTTCGCCTAAAATATTTGAAACTTTAAGTTCAATAGGCAATTGCTTTCAAAAATACCCACAGTTTTGGAACCGACTACAAATTTTACAAGATTGTAGAAATGTGTTGCAAACGAAAGATATCCCCCGTATAATTTTTGATGCCGAAGGAGGTTAAGAATGCTCTACGGAACGCTAAAAGATATAAAACTCATGAACTTCCTCCAGAGAGTAGGGGATAGGGAAGGGATACTTGTAATAGACTTCACGGGAGGGGAGGTGAGGATATACCTTTGGAGGAAGAGGATCACCGGTGTACATCTGAACGGTGTACCGGTGTTTATAGTTAGACTCATGTACTACATCCTCAGGGAAATAGACGAGGGGGAGTTCAAGTACCTTCCTGGAAAACACGATGTCAGGGATGTTGACATCTCCGTAGATAACTTCGTACTGGATTTTGTAGCTTTTCAGAAAGAAGGAGATACAGGGGGAGCGTGGGACGTAGAGATGGTCCATCCCGACGTTGAATACGTACTCGTTGGTCGTGGTTTAGATGTGGACACCGCACCGGAGTATTTGCGAAAATTCATAGAATATTCCAGGTCCCTCCTCCTGAAAGGGGCAAGCAGCCGTAGAATAAGCGAAGTAACCGGCCTGAGTTTAAGTGTGGTTAGGAATTACCTTACCCTCATGGAGATTGAGGGATACGTTAAACCAAAGGGGAAGGAAATGAGCAGGATAAAGATAGTTGTAACCGGACCTGTGGGTGCAGGTAAAACTACTCTGGTTAAAACTCTCTCCACCGTTCCCGCTCTGAATACGGACGAGAAGAGCAGTGTGGATATAGGCAAACCTACAACTACAATAGCGATGGATCTGGGTATAATGAAGTTAGACAGTACGCTCGTCCACCTATTCGGCACCCCGGGACAGAGTCGTTTCTCGTTCATGTGGGAGGAGGTGATGAAAGGAGCGTCCGGGTACATATTTCTCGTTGACGGTAGCGATCCTGATAGACTGTCGGAGGCTGCGGAGATGCTCGGCACCTTCAGGGAAAGGTACGACGTTCCGTTTATCGTGGGTGTTACAAAACGGGATATAAATGATAGCCTGTCCCTGAAGGATATCGCCATGAAACTGGGGGTCCCGGAGGATATCGTTATGGAGGTTAACGCAACGGACGAGAGGAACGCAAAACGGTTGCTCTCGGTTCTTATAAACATGTTGGTTCCAACTTAAGGAGGTGACGTATGGATAGCCTAAAAGCGCTTCTTGAGGATCTGATCCACCGCACGCCGGAAGTCTACGGCGTAATACTGGTTACCACGGACGGTTTCCCGGTCTCGTACGCCTTTCGGGGGAGCGTTGATCAGGCGGAGATAGACAAACAGGCGGCGGTTATAGCGAGCCTTGCCAGCCTTGCCCGTCGCTCAACCGAGAGCATGGATCTGGGATCACCGGAGGAAATACTAATAACTGCCGAGATGGGAAGGATGTTCGTATACCGCCTGGAAGATATAGCCGCACTCGGCGTCGTTACTGCCAAGGACGTTACCGCTGGTTTCGTGCTTCTCAGGATAAGGCAGATGCTCCCCGTACTGATGGAGGAGTTTAAAAATACCCTGAACCCCGGAGGATAAACATGAGGACCCATACGGAGATCCTCAGAGATTTTGAATCCATAGCTGGACCCATAGGACCTCATGCCGAGGTCCTGAGAGAGTACGCAGACAAACTTCAGGAGTGGGATGAGTTCTTTGCTAAGGCTTTTTACGACCGCCTCTTCTCCTACGATCCTACGGCCTCCATATTCCGCGATGGGGAGCGTACGGAAAGGGAGGAGACGTTGAAGATCTGGTATAGAAAGGTCGTAAGTGGCGAGTACGACGACACCTTCTGGGAGTGGCAGTTCAGGAGGGTGGGTCTCGTACACGTCGCCCGGGGTATACCCAACGAATTTATGCTGGCCGCCATGGCTTTCGTGCAGAACGTTTTCCTCATGAAGGTGAAGGATGAATTTCCTCCCGACGAGGCTGCACGGATATATCTGGCTTTCAAGCACGTTACGGATGCCATAGCCACGATAATAGCGGCCGGTTACATGTACACCTACCTTGAGGCCGTGAGTGAATCCACGGGTATGTCGCTGAAACTCATAGAACGCCACGCCAAACTCGTGGCCCAGAGGGAGTACGCGGACGGGAAATCCGAATAGGTTTACCTTATTACGACCTTTTTTAACAACTTCCCGGAGGAAAATACACCGTAAATGCCTCTCCTTAACCTTACATGAACCTCCTTTTCCCCTTTTGCCACTACCCTCCCGTCCACACCAACTACGAAGATGGGACCTCCGGTTCTAACCCTGAGATCTCTGCCGTTAACGGAGATGTACCACCCGCCGCGACCATATTCCCCGACGCCCAACTCTCCGTCGTCTCCGAGGGGGTCGTAGGTGAAGGCCACCTCGTCAAGGATGGGACTGAGCGTGGAGTCCACGCTGGAGTAAAGAGCAAGCCTGTACTGGATGTACCTGAAGCTCTGCTC
>WFXS01000074.1 GCA_015490465.1 Caldifarciminota bacterium | reverse complement strand
TGCCTCAACGATCCAGTTATAACCTGTTAAGGAGCGAACGAAATCTTTATCGTTGTAGAAGCGCTGAAGGATGCGTATCAAGTCCTCCTCAAGTTCATCAAGGGAGTTGTAGACCTTGTTGGCTAACTCGCCTCTGATATGCCTCCACATAGCCTCAGCAGGATTGACCTCAGGGGTGTAGGGTGGTGTGTGGAAGAAAGATATGTTTTCGGGAGCATGCTTCTCAGCGTACTTATGCCCCGCTGCGTTGTCCCAGACTATCACAACATCCTCCCCCCCTATCTCCTTGTTGAACTCCTCAAGAAATATCCTCACAGTCTCACCCCTTAAGTCGGGCAAAATGAAGAATACAACCTCCCCACTTAACACATCTACCGCACCGTAAAGATAAAAGTACTCGTACTTATGTTGCACAGGCCAATCTGCCCTTGCACCCTCAGGCACCCATACCTTCTGGTGCTTAACTATCAACCCCACCCTCATCTCGTCCTGACACATCACCTTCCTACCTCTCAGGATTACAACTTTTTTTTTGAACTCCTTTTCCTTCTCTGGATCCTTCCTCACACTGTATGGCCTCCCGCTTTTCTTCTTCGCTTTCAACTTCTCCCTCATTATCACGTGCATCCTCGTCTTGCTATACCTCACACCGTACTCCCTCGCTATGAACTCTATGGCGTCTTTGATTGTCCTTATCCTACCCTTCAGCATCTCCTCCCTCAACCTCTCAAACGCCTCTTCGGGTACCTTCTGACCATACCCCTTCTTCCTGCCTATCTTCTTCAATTCCATCAACTTTGTTATCCCTCCTTCTTCGTAACTCTTCCACCACCTCGCTATCTGATACTTGCTGTATCCTAAGATCTTCCCTGCCTTCTCATAAGATGCCTTCGGTTCTTCCTTGAAGAACAATAGCATTTGTAAACGAGTCCTTCGGATCTTGTTCTCTTCCTTCCTCAGCATACCCTTTATTTCTTCTGCGCTCTCTTTTACCTTCTTTACCTTCATCGGCATGCGCGCATTCTACGGGGGAAAGAGTATTACTATGCTGTCCGCCTGCCTGCCCTCGTCAAGATCGGCAAAAAGATAAACGAAAAACAACATAAGGTCATATTTTAAGGGTGAAGCGAAGATTTTTCAAGTGCGTTTATTTAAACACCGATCTTGAGAAATACAGTAGTTTCGCACTCATGTACGGCTCTACCAAGCCAGTGTAATCGCTGCCGAAGTTAGTGGAGAGATAAACGTACTCCTGCCACCTGTTTCTTATGCCAAAGAAACTCCACTATCGCCTTTATACTACCCTTTCCCGCCACTATAAGGGCGGTGAGGATTTTCTTTATCATCATGCCCTTATTCTCAGAGTGTAAGGTCCCGGGGTAGGGCATTTTTCAATCCTTAAGTTGACTTAATCAGTGTAAACCCATCAATTCTAAACCTTCAACGACCAGACCGCGAAAGTACTGAACCCCAATCAACTGACACCGGACGGTAAAACGACTACCTTGAAACCAGCTCCTCTTCAACCCTCCTGAGAAAATTCTCTAAATCCGCATGGTTTTCAACCCCCTCAACCGGATGCGTCTTAAAACCTATGACCGTCTTCCCGAGAACGAGGGCGTACCCTATCTCCGTGAGGGTGCCGTACCTTCCCCCAACGGCAACCACGAACTCTCCGGACGCCACCACTAAGGGGTTGCGGTTCCAGTTCATACCCGTATTTATCCGGACCTTCACGTAGGGGTTGGCGTCCTCACCCGTGTAAGTGGTCAGGATACCGACCGTAAGCCCACCTTCCTCCACGGCCCCCCTACTCACGGCCTCCATAACACCCGTCCTCCCACCGGACACCACGACCCATCCGTGTTTTGCTATCAACCTGCCAAGGCGGTAGGCAACGTCGTACTCCTCCTCCGTGGCCTGCGATGAACCTATAACGGCGACCTGCCTCATAGTCATACCTCCTGAAGTTTATAAAGTTCGTAGTACTTCCCCCTCCTCTCCATCAGTTCCTCGTGGTTCCCCTCCTCAACGATACGTCCGTCCTCAAGGACGATTATCCGATCGGCTATGCGGGCGGTAGCCAGCCTGTGGGCGACGATTATCAGGGTCTTGTTTTTGAACCTCTCCACCAGGATACGCTGGAGCTTGAGTTCCGTAATGGGGTCAAGGTTGCTCGTAGCCTCGTCAAAGACGATTATCGGCCTGTTAAAGGCGAGGGCGCGCGCTATAGACACGAGCTGTTTTTCGCCGGCTGAAAGTTCGTGGTACTCCTTGTGGAGCAGGTAGGTTATCTCCAGTTCTTCCAGTATCCCCTTATAGTCCAGATCGTAGCCGAGGGTTATGTTCATGGGTATGCTATCCGCGAAGACGGTCAGGTCCTGCATGACCGGAGCGTAGAGGCTTCTGAGGGCGGTTATGTCCCAGTCTGCCGTGGGTATGCCGTATACGAGTACCTCCCCTTCTGTGGGAACGTAGAAGCCCAGGATCAGGTTGAGGATGGTCGTCTTTCCGGAGCCGGTTCTCCCTACCAGGGCGACCTTCTCACCTTTCCGTACGCTGAAGGTTACGCCCCTGAGCGCCCACCTCCTGCCATCGTAAGAGTGTCTGACGTCCTGAAACCTTATCACCTCCTCTCTCTCCTCTCCCCGGAGGGTTCCCCTCCTCTCCTCGTACTCGGTCGGATTACTCAGGAAGGTTTTCACCTTCTCGTACCCGGCCGCAGAAGATTGCACGACCTGAATTCTCTGGGCAAACTCCTGAACCGGCTTGAACAGGATATCTATGTAGCTGAGGAAGGCGACCAGACCACCGAAGGTTATATCCCCCTTCATTATTCCGCCGGCCGAGTACCACACCACTATGGCTATGGCGACGTAGCTCAGGAAGCTCAGAGCCGGACGGAAGACTCCTGCTATGTACACCACTCCCATGTAGGCGGAATACAGGTAGGAGTTTATCTCCTCAAACCTGCGCTTTACGAGGTCGTAAGCCATGAAGTTCTGGATGGTTTTGAGTCCCCATATCGTCTCCTGAACGAAGGCGTTAAGTCGGGCTATGCCCGTGCGTACCTTCCTCCATGCTTTAGCGAAGAAGCCGGCGAATACGTAGGAGAGGATAAGGATAACAGGTATGAGCAGAAGGACGAGGAGGGTAAGGCGTACGCTTATGGCGAACATCAGGACGAGGGCTGCGAAGAACATGAGGACGTTCTGAAATATGTTCAGGAAACCCCCGGTAAAGGTCTCAACGATGGAGTTTATGTCGTTGGTCAGGCGGGTTATTATCACCCCGAGGGGGGTACGGTCGTAGAAGGATACGGGAAGCCTCAGGGCGTGGTTAAATGTGCGTAAACGGAGGTCGTTCGCCACCTTCTGACCCACCCAGCTGCTCAGGAAAACGAAGGAGAAGTTGAGGATAAATCTCAGGACGAGCAGAAGGACGAAGAGGAGAAACATCCGGTTTATAGCCTTCAGATCTTCCTCCCTGAGCTTCAGTATCTCATCGTAGGGGCGTTTAAAGAGGTCCTCCGGCTCCAGGTACCCGATGGGTGTCCTGTAATACCGCTCTGGTCCCACCCTCTTTTCCACCTCCCACTTGGACAGGGTGGTCACGTCCACCATTTCGCCCGTGGCCTTATCCGGTGCGTATCTCGGAACCACGTACCTGTCTATGGTGTGCCTCACCACCTGCGGGATACTGACTTCAACCACCGCCGTCCCTACGAGACTAACGAAGGCCAGCGAGAAGGGGAACCAGTAAGGACGGGCGAGGGCGAAGAGTTCCCCAATTATACGCAGATAACCCCTGCCCATTTAAGCCCCGTACTTCTTAAGCCACCCGGCCGTGGCCAGAAGGAGACCCATAAGTTCCGTGGATCGTCGGAGTCCGAGGCTTCCCTTAAGGCTCTCCCTCTCGGTAAAGTGCCAGGCAGTCGGCACCCCCGCCCTCTTACTCGCTATCAGTAGTGGAACGTAGTGCCAGGAGTGGCCCCTGATGAGGCAGGGGGTATCGTGGTCCCCCGTTACGGCCAGGACTCCCCCCAGACCCAACAGTCTCGGTACGTAAGAATCAAAGGTCTGAAGGGCTTCAACTTTTCTCTTCCAATCTCCATCCTCCCCGGCTTTGTCGGCGTCCTTGAAGTGTATGTAGAAGAAGTCGTACTTATCCCAGCTCTCCTCAAGGGCCTTCAATTCACTCTCAAAGTCAGGCGTGTCGTCGGGGACGTCCATACCCACCAGTTTGGCCAGGCCCCTGTACATCGGATAGGCAGCCGTCCCAAAAGCCCTGAGGCCCCACCTCTCCTGAAAGGTGGGTATATCGGGATACGTGGCGTATCCCCGAAGGAGGAAGTAATTCGCCCTCTCCTCGTCCTTCAGTATCTCTACCGCTCTGCGGTAGATCTCTTTCAAAATGCGGGCGGTCTTCTCACCCTCTGGAATGGTGGGTTCCGGCGCAACCGGCGGTAATCCTTCCTTTCCCGGATCGGTCTCCCTCACGTTCTCAGAGAGGCCCTCACCCCGGAGAAGAAGAACGAACCTGTACTCCTTCCCACTTTTCCAGATAACTTCAACGTCCCCCACCTTGTCTATGGCCTTGAGCTTCTCAATAAGCCTCCTGTTCTCCTCCGTCGGGATCCTGCCGGCCCTCCTATCCACCACCACACCGTCCCTCACCGTCGCGAAGTTCCCCCTTATGGCCAGGTCTCCTTTGCGGACCTCCAGACCTACACCGAGGGCCTCAAGTATGCCCCGGCCAATACGATAGTTGAGGGGGTCGTATCCGAAGAGGGAAAGATGTGCGGGTCCACTTCCGGGGGTTATACCGGCCGCCACAGGCTCCAGCGCCCCTACCGGGTACTTCCGGGCAAGGGCGTCCAGATTGGGAAGATGGGCCAGTTCCATCTCCGTGAAGCCACCGAGAACGGGGAGACCCCCTATACCGTCAACGACTACGAGGATTATTTTCTGTCCTCTCTGAAGGATCTCTCTGTACACCATAGAAGGCATTTTACCGCCGTACGTTTTCCGGTAGATTTACCCCACCTTCTGCAAACGATCCGAATTCGGATGTGAAGACCTTGAGACTTTGCCCTGATACGGTGAAGGATAGATTACGGTATCGTCACCGAGGAAAACGGGGAATGAAACCTCTGGTACTTTAGGTTTTTGAGCGATGCCTACAGGATGACGGCCCGTATGTACGTTCACCGAACGATAGGAAGACGGCTCTATTAACGGATTGGCGTTTGACGTACGAACGTTGTGCGGTAGATACTTTTCGGAGCGAAAACCACTCTCCATAATGTTGCCGAAAGTACCTGAAGTGGGTTGAGGATTAAGTTGTCTTAACTTTTGCCCCTCAGTCCATCGTCCTCAAAGTAGAACGCGGTGGTTATTAAGTCTGTGAAGTCTCTCCTCTCGGTCCTCCTTGACGGTGCTATCGCTCAGGACCTTGCACCCTTCCACGGGTTTCACAGGTGGTAGACGGGCGACCTCGGCGTTGCCCCGAAGACCGGAGTTCCATAACCTCCGCCAATATATCACCCCGGCTTGCAACTTTCTCCCTACTACTCCCTATCCCTCCTCGCTGGAGACTTTGACAGACCTCTCCACCCCACGGAAGTGATGGACTCACAGGATCCTGAACCCCTCCAATCCTTCAACCCTGTCGCTTATGCTCCACTTCACGTCATCCACCCTTCCGGGGCCAACCCATAGATAGTCCACCATCTTTTTCAGAGCCTCCTCCGGACCCTCAACCACCACCTCAACGCTGCCGTCGGGTAGATTTCTGGCATATCCATGTAATCCCAGCTCCTTCGCCCTCCACCTCGTGTACGCCCTAAAACCCACGCCCTGAACCCAGCCGAATACTCTCGCCTCTAACCTCTTCATACCTAGGATTTTAACCGTGACCTCCGTTTACCATGGCCCTAAGAGTCTCCAGCACTTCTTTGGCGTGTCCCTCAACTTTCACCTTCGGCCACACCTTGACTATCTTGCCGTCCGGGTCTATGAGGTACGTACTCCTTATCACACCCTCGTACTCCTTCCCATACATCTTGCGCTTGCCCCATGCCCCGTACTTTTTAAGAACCTCCTTCTCCGTATCGCTCAGAAGGCTCACGTTCAGGTTGTACTTGCGCATAAAACGTACGTGGCTTTCCGGTGGGTCGGGACTTACCCCGATTATGACAGCCCCTAACTTCTCAAATTCTCCGGCCAGCTCCGTAAAGCCTATGGCCTCCTTCGTACAACCGGGGGTGTCGTCCTTCGGGTAGAAGTAGAGGACAACCCACTTTCCCCGGAAGTCGGACAGTCTCACATCCCTGCCCCCGGCGTCTTTGAGAACGAAATCCGGTGCCATGTCTCCGGGCTTGCGCATGAGTTTATTTTAAAGGGGAGTGTTAAGAGCATCGTTGGCACGATTTCGGGATTATAATGGTATTCCAGTATGGTAACAGCTGTTCTAAGTGCCACGTGGATATCGGCTTCCAGTATGGTTGAAGGGGTGATCTACCCCGGATACGCGTGGGTAGGAAGCCAGAACAGGGTTTACGTGGCTTCGGGATTGAACGATCCCCTGCTTATCACCTACTCCACCTTGACGCAGATATACGACCCCGTAACGGACTCCTGGAACACTGGAGGGACCGTACTCTCCCCGATGTGGGTACTCGCGGGGGCGTATGTTGGTGATACGTTTTACGTATTCGGAGGTGAGGACCCCAACACCGCATCTTACTCCAACACAAACAGGAAGTACAACGTCCCGGCGAGCCTATGGTCGTACGGCCCCTCCCTTCCGGACGGTAGAGCCGGTCTCGGAGCGGCCGGGTTCGGTGGTAAGATATACTTAGCGGGAGGATACAGCAACTGTGGCCTGTTTACCTGCACCGTATACAACACGACGTGGGAGTACGACCTCTCAACGGGAACCTACACGACGAAATCCAACCTCCCGACCACTTTAGCCGAAGGTGTCCTGATAACGTCCGAACCCTTTGCGGGCATAGGCCTGTTCTACGTTTCGGGGTACACGTCCGTAAGCTTTGGAGTACCTACCCTGAGCAGTACCATCTACCGTTACGACCCCTTAAGCGACTCGTGGGTCAGCGTTGGAAACTACCCGGCACCGGCCCGCTACCAGTTAGGTGCCGTGTTCCTGCCCGATACGAGCCTATGGGTGATAGACGGAGCAGACGCCGGTGGAAACGTCTACGCGAACGTTGATAGGTGTAAGCTGAACGCTCCCTTAACCGCCTGTGATTGGACCTCGTACGATCCTCCGGACCTTCCTGCGGGGAGAGACGCCCTCGTCGTTACCCTTGCGGATACTACCCCTCCGAGACCGGATAGCCTGCCCGTTGATACCGTCAGTTGCCTCATAAAGGTGGACTCGGCCTTCGTCACTGCTCGCAGAAGGATACTGGTGGCAGGGGGTTCCGACGGCTCCTCTCCACAGGCTACAGCATGGACTCTTGTTCCTGATACCCTGCAGGTCGTCTACTACCTGTCCAACGCCTTAAGCACGCGTACATCCGTATACGTCCATACTCCGTCCAGCGGTACGGGGTACTTCGGCCCTATAGCCGACACCTTCATCGTCCCCACCGGTGATACCGCCTGTCTGGACTCCGTCCTATTTTACGAGAAGGAGACGGGATTCAGGTACGTTTCGCGTCCCGGTATATGTGCGTCCTGCGTTCCCACGGGTTCCGGGGGATAACTCGGCGTCGGAGAGCGTAAATCTAAATCTCAGGAACCTTTTATCCTGATAGGTAGGACGCTCGTTCCTCAAACCTATGTAGAGGTTTTCTCACCCGACGGCAGGACGGTGTACCGGGGTAAAGGGAGTACCCTTTTGAAACCCGGCGTGTACTTCGTGAGATCCCGCGACAAAATCACCAGAGTAATGGTAAGATAGGGTCGCACTGAAAACGTTTTCCCAGTATAATACCCGCTTCCATGCGAAAGTTGGTGGTTAAAGGAGCGAAACAGCACAACCTGAAGAACATAACCGTTGAGATACCCAAAGACAGCTTCGTCGTCATAACGGGGGTATCCGGATCCGGTAAGTCCTCCCTCGCCTTTGACGTCATATACGCCGAAGCCCAGAGGAGGTACGTTGAGAGCCTCTCCCCCTACGCCCGCCAGTTCCTCGGTGTGATGGAGAAACCCGACGTTGAGGAGATAGAGGGCCTCTCCCCCGGAATAGCCATAGAGCAGCGCAAGATAATGCGGAACCCCCGCTCCACGGTGGCGACCACGACGGAGATATACGACTACCTCCGCCTCCTCTTTGCTCGCGCCGGCATTCCCCACTGCCCCAACGATGGAACCCCCCTGCAGAAGTGGAGCGTGGACGAGATAGTTGACGTACTCTTTAAGAAGTACCCCTACCGGAGGATCCAGATTCTGGCTCCCGTGGTGAGGGGAAAGAAGGGGGAGTACAGGGAACTTTTCAAAAAGATAGCCAAGAAGGGCTTCGTGAGGGTGAGGGTGGACGGGATAATGTACAGCATAGACGAGGTCCCGGCCCTTGACAAGAACAGACGCCACGATATAGAGATAGTCGTTGACAGGGTGATGGTGAGAGAGGAGGACAGAAGCCGTATTCACCAGTCCGTTGAGACCGCCCTGAAGGAGAGCGAGGGCCTGGTCAAGATCATAACCGACCGGGACGAGGAGGAGATATTCAGCGAGAGCCTCGCCTGTCCGAAGTGCGGCTTCTCCATGCCGGAGCTGGAGCCGAGACTCTTCTCCTTCAACTCCCCATACGGGGCCTGTCCGGTCTGTACCGGTCTGGGCGTGAAGATGGACTTTGATCCCGGCAAACTCATAGCCAACCCCGACCTCTCCATCATGGAGGGGGCAATAAAACCCCTCTCCGAACCCCATCCCATAACCGCCCGTGTCCTCCAGAGGATAGCCCGCAAGTACGGGGCGTCAATTCACGACCCCTGGCGCATCCTTCCGGAGCCTTTCAAGAACGTCGTCCTCTGGGGGGTGGAGGAGCCACCGGAGTCCCTTGACGATCAGGACTTCAGGCCACTTTACAGGGACTGGGACGGCATAATCCCCCAGCTCTGGCGCAAGTACAGGAGTACGGATTCGGAGTGGGTCAGATCCGACATAGGCCGATACATGATATACACCACCTGCCCGGCCTGCGGGGGTTCCCGCCTCAGGAAGGAGGCCCTATCCGTTTACGTGGCCGGGAAGAACATATGGGACATCGT
Source organism: Caldifarciminota bacterium (assembly GCA_015490465.1). GTDB lineage: Bacteria > Hydrothermota > Hydrothermia > LBFQ01 > LBFQ01 > JAADCS01. The sequence continues at coordinate 9,970 of WFXS01000074.1, read as the reverse complement.
TCAGATGAGCGTAAAGGATGCTCTGGCCTTCTTCCAGAGCCTGAAGCTTGAGGGCAAGAGGGCAATGGTGGCGGAGAGGATAGTTGGGGAGATAACGCGCCGCCTGAAGTTCCTTGACGAGGTGGGGCTGGGATACCTGACCCTTGACCGCCGGGCGGATACCCTATCCGGAGGGGAGGAGCAGAGGGTGAGGCTGGCTACACAGATAGGCTCGGGGTTGTCCGGTGTCATATACGTCCTTGACGAACCGACCATAGGCCTGCACCCGAGGGACAACACGAGGCTCATAGGTACCCTCAAGCACATGAGGGACCTCGGGAACACCGTCATAGTTGTGGAACACGACGAGGAGACCATAAGGAGCGCCGACTACATCGTGGATCTCGGGCCGGGAGCCGGTGTATACGGCGGTGAGGTTGTGGCCGCCGGAACGGTTGAGGACATCTTAAAGAGCGAGAGATCCTTAACAGGGGCCTACCTGTCGGGAAAGAGGAGCATACCCGTGCCGAAGGAGAGGAGGAAGCCGGGGGACGAGTGGCTGAAGATAGTTGGAGCCAGAGAGAACAACCTCAAGAACATAACCGTGAAGATACCCCTCGGCCTCTTCGTGGTCGTCACGGGGGTCTCCGGCTCCGGAAAGTCCACCCTGGTGATGGACATCCTCTACAGGGCGCTCGCAAAGAAGCTCTACAGGTCAAAGATGGACCCCGGTGAACACGATACCATCCTCGGTATGGAGTACATAGACAGGGTGATAGACGTGGATCAGTCCCCCATAGGCAGGACTCCGAGGAGCAACCCCGCAACCTACACGGGTGTATTCACCTACATCAGAGACTTCTACGCCAAACTGCCGGAGGCCAAGGCCCGCGGTTATAAACCTTCCCGTTTCTCCTTTAACCTCCGCGGGGGCAGGTGTGAGGCCTGCGAGGGGGAGGGGTACGTACGGATAGAGATGCACTTCCTCCCGGATATCTTCGTCCCCTGCGAAGTCTGCCGTGGGAAGAGGTACAACGCCGAGACCCTTGAAATAAAGTACAGGGGCAAGTCCATAGCCGACGTCCTTGACATGACCGTGGACGAGGCTTACGACTTCTTTGAGGAGGTCCCGACCATACGCCGTAAACTTCAGGTGATGGTGGACGTGGGCCTCGGGTACATAAAACTGGGTCAACCCTCAACCACCCTCTCCGGGGGTGAGGCCCAGAGGATCAAGTTGGCTAAGGAGCTGTCCAAGATACCCACGGGCAGGACGCTCTACATCCTTGACGAGCCTACCACGGGGTTGCACTTTGACGACGTAAAGAAGCTGATAGACGTCCTCCACCGCTTCGCCGACAACGGGAACACCGTTCTGGTGATAGAGCATAACCTTGACGTCATAAAGAACGCCGACTGGGTCATAGACCTCGGCCCGGAGGGTGGAGACGAAGGGGGGTACTTAGTGGCCGAAGGGCCACCGGAGGAGATAGCTAAGGTTCCGGAGTCCCATACCGGGCGTTACCTCCGGAAGGTTCTGGGTGTGGAATAAAAAAGAGGGGGCTTTAAGCCCCCTCCCTTCACTTAACTCACCTACCGTTTTATTTTGAAGAGATCGCCGGTCTTTTTCGCCTTCCTGAGGATGGCCGTAGCCTTCTTGAAAACGGGGTCGTACTGGAGCAGGATCCTGTACCGCCCTCTCTCCCCGAAGTACTGATAGGCGATCTCCATAAGGAGCAGACGCTTAAAGTCCTCCTTAGCCTCGTCAAATCGGCAGTCGGTAAACTCTATGTCCGCCTTCCGGAGCGCCCTCTTAAAGTCCTCAAGATCTTTATCCGTCAGATTTATGTCCTCAGGACGCTTCGGTTTCTTACGCGTACTGGTGTACTTCGTGGCCCAGTTGGAGATCACCCCTTTGGCCTCGGCCTTCTGCACGAGCCTCGGAAGGACGTGGGGTTTGACGTAAACGTCCGGAGATATACCACCGCCCCCCTTGATGGGCCTCTTGAGTATCTTCGTGAAGTAGGTGTTGGTATCCTTCTCTATATCGCCCAGCTTGCCCTTGTGGATGGAGCGACCCGAAGGCGTGTGGTACCGGGCTATGGTAAGCCTCAGAGTGTAATCGTAGGGTAGGGTAAATATCCTCTGCACCGTACCCTTTCCGAAACTGGTATCTCCAACTATAATGGCCCTGTCCCAATCCTGCAGGGCTCCCGCAACGATCTCGGAGGCGCTGGCCGACCCCCTGTCTATCAGGACGGCGACCGGAACGTCCTCGGGAAAGATCATATCCCCCTCACTGTAGAACCTCTCCTTACTGTCCGGAATTCTGCCCTCGGTATAGACCACTAATTTCCCCTCACCGAGGAAGAAGCCCCCGATAAGGAAGGACTGCCTCAACAGTCCTCCGGGATTGCCCCTGAGGTCAAGGATGACCTTCTTTGCTCCCTTCTTCTTCAGCTCAATCAGGGCATCGCGCACCTTGTCCGAGGCGTCCTCCTGAAAGGAGTTCAACTTAACGTACCCCACACCGTCCTCAAACATACCGTAGTACGGTACGGCCTTGAGAACGATCCTGTCTCTCGTTATAACGAAAGTTAAGGTGTCGTTTATGGCGGGTCGGTATACCGTAACCTTCACCTTCGTCCCCCTCGGTCCCCTCAGATGTTTGGAGACCTTATCCACTTTCCAGCCGATAACGGACGTGTCGTTTATACGGATTATGCGATCTCCGGGCTTGAGACCGGCCCTCCAGGCCGGAGTTCCCTCAAACGGGGCTATTACCACGACGAAGCCGTCCCGTTCTCCGATGGTCATACCTACACCCTCGTAGGAACCTTCCGTACTCTCCATGAGCCGTTTGGTCTCCTCGGGAGTGAGGAGGTCGGAATGGGCATCCAGAGATAGCCTGACCATACCTTTTGCGGCGTTCTCTAAGAGCTTGGTGGGTTTCACCTCAACGACGTAGTACTTCTTGATTACGTTCAGGGCGGATACCAGAACGTCGGTCATCTGACTGAAAGTCAGCTTCTTCCCTCCCTCATCGGAGTTCTGGGCGAACAGGGTGAGTCCGTACCCGAAGGACGTACCCAGAACGAAGGCCACTATCAACAAAAGGAAAGTCCTAAAACGTCCCATAGGCGGCCATTTTACCGCCGCAGCATTCTGTCTTCAACTGGACGCGCTCGTGTAATACCTGAGAGCGAACCGCCAGAAAGCCCTTGACAGGGTAAAAAACAGGGCGGCTAGCAGAACACCCAACACCGTATAGAAGGCGGTACCGCGACCGAGAAAGGTCTCCGCAGGCACGGTCGTCAGGAAGGCCACGGGTATTACGAAGGTCATAAATAGCCTGTACAGGACCGGGTAGGCGGTTATGGGGAACCTTCCCCCTTCCACGACGGCCTTGAGAACGTACGTGACGTTGTATATCTTCACGAACCATATGCTCAGAGTACCGAGCATAAACCACATGCTGTAAAGGATAATCAGGCCGGATAGCAGGGGGATCAGGCCGTAGAGGAGGTTCACCGGAGGTATCCCCCGATACAGCGTACTGTACGCTATAAGGGCGAATCCCGTGACGATACCGGGTATTCCCCACAGGGATACGTAACGGGTGGATAGCCAGAACTGGCTGTCTATGGGTTTGAGAAGAACGAAATCAAGCGTTCCCCTCTGTACGTGTTCAACTATGCGGTTGAGGTTGGGATTCAGTACGCTCTGGGAGAACCCCTCCACTACGGTGAATACTCCGAAGACTACAACGGCGTCGTGCCAGGGCCATCCCCCGAGGTTTCCCCCTCCGCGGTAGAAGAAGGAGAGTGTGAAAAGTCCCCCCGCAGCGTTGAGCAAACTGCTTACGGCAGATAGGATGAAGTTAAGCCTGTACTCCATCTCCGCCGAAAGGGACGTCCTCCAGAATAGGAACAGTACCCGTACGTACTTCAACGCAGGCTGCAATTGTAAAGTGGTGTCTCTACTCCTCTATTTGAAGGACCGCCCCCTCAAGGAAAGGCGGTGAAAGGAATCCGCCCTCGCCAAGGGGTACGTCGTACTCCCCGGCCTTCAAGCCTTTGAGCGTAACGGATACTATACCCCCTCCGTGCCTCTTCAGGAAGCCGGAGATGTGGGACCCCTCACCCGACGGCGTCATAACTCTGAGGCTCACGTCCCCAACCTTGAAGCTGGCCACCTTTATCTTCGGGAATTCAAGTACCTCCTCCTGCGGCTCTACACCGGTTAACCTGCGGAAGTAATCTACGGCCTCGCCGTAGCGGTCTTCGGTGACGGCAAAAGAGATCGCCTTTACCTTCATAAGTGAATTTTACGGTAGGCGTATCCCTACAAACCGGTTGCACTCGTATAGGTGTCTGTCGTATAATAATAGGTCATGATGTGGTTAGTGGCAAGTTTCTACGTGGATCCTGTGGAGGTTAGAGAGGCCCTTATCAAGAGGGTGAAGCGGGTGAACACCTCGGATTACAGCCTGTTCTCCCTCTCGTGGCTCGGATACGTGGACGGGGCGAAGTGGGACTACACCCTCAGCGGTTCCCGCTACGGTAACGGCTCCGTAACGGACAGCGTTCTGGGTATAGTCTCTGTAGACACGATAGGGTCCTGTATCATGCCCGGCACCCCGGTGGCCTTCTGGGTAAGCGTGGGTACGTCCGATTCCGGAGCCGTAAACGACACCGGTTTCATCTACTTTGACGGCACCCTCTACAGCGAAGGGGGAGTTATGGTAGCGAAGTACAACGCCGCCAGCGGGGACTCCTGGGAGGCGTGGGATACGTGCCTTACACCTCTGGACGTGAGGTTTGAAATTTCTGATATTGACGGCGACTCCATAAACGATACGGCGTGGGTAAGGTCTTCTACGATGCAGGTGACGAACGCCACATCCACCGAGCTGGCCACTGCTGTATCGCCCCTGTACATAGGTGTGTGGGCTTCGTCCCTTGCGAGCAGTTACAACATAGACTCCATAATCATTCTGGAGTACGATCGCCACGTCTTCCGCATTAACTTCGGCAAGCTGGAAACCCATACGGACTCCGTGCGACAGACCTTTTTCATGTTCGGAACCCCCGCCCTGGACACTACGCTTTATGATATCTACCACAAGGTCATGGTCGTTAACGTGGCCGAAAAGCCCTCAGTCGGCTACTCTCCCGTGGTTATAGAGAGGGACGTGGTAAAGGTCACCTACCCCGAAAGGTACACCTTGAGTATCTACTCCGCAACCGGACGCCTTATAAACCGCTTCTACGGTAAAGGTGTCAACACGTACTATCTGCCCGGAAAGAAGGGCGTGTACTTCGTCGTCTTCAGGGCGAAGGACAGGGCGCTCGTACGTCCGTACGTGAGGTAAAACCTCATATGAAAACGTGAACGGAGCGGGGGCATTTTGCCCCCGTTTTTTATCCGCCCCTCACCCTATGCAGCAGGTACTAACGTGGAAGATGGGATCGTTGCAGGTTTACCCCTTGAAACGCCCAAATATCACGTCCACATATCTGTTAAAATCAACGTTAAGCCCCTCTCTCAACTCCTTTTCCGGAATTAACTTCGCTATCTCCTGATGCTTTAAGGCCTCCTCGTATATGCTCGTTCCCCTATCGTAAGCCCTCTGAGAAACCTCCTTTACCCACTCGTACGCCCTATCGCGCGAGGCCCCGTGTTTCGTGAGGAGCATGAGCAGGACGGATGAGAGGTAGAAGTCTCCGAACCTCTCCATGTTCTCCCTCGCCCTATCCTCGTTTATGACCAAGCCTTTGACCACGGACGTCGCCAGATTCAGGGCGTAGTGCAGGGTCGTGGTCGCATCCGGGAGGGTGAACCTCTCAACCGAGGAGTGGCTTATGTCCCTCTCGTGCCACAGTGCTATACTCTCGTTCTCGGCCAGCGCCCACCCCCTCAGGAGTCGGGCTATACCCGTTAACCTCTCGCTCCTTATAGGGTTCCGTTTGTGGGGCATGGCGGAGGATCCCCTCTGCCCCTTCCGGAAAGGCTCCTGCATCTCCCCGGTCTCGGTACGGGCGGACAACCTTATCTCAAGGGCCAGCCTCTCAAGGAAGGCCCCTATGAGGCTGAGAACGTTCAAAGCGAAGGCGAACCTATCCCTCGGCACGATCTGTGTGGAGACCGGTTCAACCTTTAAACCGAGTAAGGATAGCGCCCGTTCCTCCACTTCCGGAGGATTCAGGGCGTAGTTGCCCACGGCACCGGATATCTTACCGTAAGAGACCTCCTCTATGGCATCGTCAAGGCGTTTCAGGTTCCTCAGGGCCTCCGAGTAAAATCCGAGGAACTTCAGGCCGAACGTCGTTGGCTGGGCGAAGACGCCGTGCGTCCTTCCCATAACGGGCGTGTACCTGTACCTGTCCGCCTTTTCGTACAGTACTTCAGATAACCCTTTCAGCTTTTCCTTTATCAACAGGAGGGCCTCCCTCAACCTCAGGGCGTTGGCCGTATCCACCACGTCCGAAGAGGTCATACCGAAGTGAAGGTAGTTCCCACCCCTCTCAAGGCTCTCCTCTATCACGCCAAGGAAGGCGAGGACGTCGTGATCGTAGACCCTCTCCCTCTCCTCAACCTTGCGGGGTACGTCCCTCCAGAAGTCCTCGTCCTCTATCAACTTTCTAAGGGATTCGGATAAACCCACCTTGGGGATTATACCGAGTTCCTCCTGAGCTTTAGCCACCGCCCATTCCACTCTCGCCCACGTCCTGAACTTCTCCTCCTCGCTCCACAACCTCCACATCTCCGGGAGGGAGTACCTTCTTAGAGGCATAAAAAAATGGCCCCAGCGGGACTCGAACCCGCACTACCACCTTGAAAGAGTGGCGTCCTAGCCCTTAGACGATGGGGCCGAGGACGGTATTATAAAGGTGAGGCGTGAGCGTCTGAGTATAGAGCCTTAAAAAGGGACGAATCACCAGTATAATACCCGCTTATGAAAGTGCATTCTTCTGTGAAGAAGAGGTGTGCGTACTGTAAAATAGTACGCCGAAAGGGACGCGTTTACGTTATTTGCAGCAAAAACCCGAGGCACAAGCAGAGGCAGGGTTGAAAATAAGGAGGGAAAATGGCCAGAATTGCTGGAGTTGATATACCCAGAGATAAGCCGGTATGGGTGGCGTTGGGTTACATCTACGGGATAGGGCCCGCCCTGGCCTTCAAGATACTGGCTAGTACGGGTGTGGATCCGTTTAAACGGGCCCGGGAGCTCACCGACGACGAGGTAACCCGCCTCCGTGCCGAGGTTGAGAAGTACAAGGTGGAGGGTACCCTGAGGGCGGAGATTCAGAGGAACATCAAACGCCTCATAGACATAGGCTCCTACAGGGGGATCCGTCATAAACTCGGTCTCCCCGTACGCGGTCAGAGGACGAGACACAACGCCCGCACCCGTAAAGGTCCCCGCGGTAACATATTCGCACGTCTGAAGAAGAAGAGACAGGGCTAAGGAGGTTGAGGTATGGCGAGGAGAAGAGGCACAAAGAAGAAGAGCAAGAAGGCACCGGCGGAGGGAATAGTTTACATCCAGTCTACCTTCAACAACACCATCATCACCGTGACCGACCTTCAGGGCAACACCATAACCTGGGCGTCCGGAGGAACGGTGGGCTTCTCCGGAACCCGTAAGAGTACCCCCTTCGCCGCATCAAGGGCAGCGGAGGAGGCCGCCCGCGAGGCCAAAAAGATGGGCATGGAGAGGGTGGAAATCCGGGTGAAGGGAGCAGGCCCCGGAAGGGAAGCCGCCATAAGGTCTATAGCCGCCGCCGGGCTTGACGTTATCGCGATAGTGGACATAACCCCTATCCCGCATAACGGGGTAAGACCACCTAAGAAGAGGTCCGTGTAATATGGCAAGGTACAGAGGTTCAGTCTGCAGGCTCTGCAGAAGGAGCGGAGAGAAGTTGTACCTCAAGGGGGAGAAGTGTTTTACCAGCAAATGCCCCTTTGAGAGGAGGCCCTACCCTCCCGGACAGCACGGTCTGACGCGCAAGTCCTCCAAGATGTCCATCTACGGGCAGCAGCTCCGCGAGAAGCAGAAGGTGAAGTGGATGTACGGCATGTTAGAGTCCCAGTTCAAGCGGTTCTTCCGTATGGCCGAGAGGATGCCCGGTGACACGGGTGAGAACTTCCTGTCCCTGTTAGAGCGCAGACTTGATAACGTCGTATTCAGGGCGGGTTTCGCCAAGAGCAGGAGGCAGGCCCGTCAGATAGTCCGCCATGGCCACGTAAAGGTGAACGGCCACAAGGTGGACATACCTTCCTACATCGTCAAGCCGGGTGACGTCGTGGAGATAGCCGAACACTTTAAGAACAACCGGGAGTTGCAGGAGGCCGTTGCCCTCAAGAGGACACCCCCCGCATGGTTAGATGTGGACAGCTCCAGCTTCGTCGCCAGGGTCGTACGGGCGCCTCAGAGGTCGGACATCACCCATCCGATCAACGAGCGTTTGATAGTGGAGTTCTACTCCCGATAAGGAGGATGAGACATGGAGAATGAGAAGAAGAAGAGCCGGGTTAAAACCTACGGTACCGGTCTAAATACCGTAGTCCTCTCCGAGGGCGTTTTTTACGAGGAGAACGATACCTACGGCAAGTTTGAGATCGGTCCCCTCTCCCGCAGTTACGGTACTACTGTGGGCAACCTCCTCCGGAGGGTTCTGCTCACGTCAACGGGAGGGGCCGCAATAGTCGGCGTGAGGTTCAAGGGCATAAAGCACGAGTTCGCCGGTATCCCCGGTATTGTTGAGGACGTTCCCACCATAATCCTTAACCTTAAGCGCGTACGCTTTAAGGTGGCCCGTCCCTTCCAGAACATCATAGAGATAAGGCTCAAATTCGTCTCCAAGGGGGACGAGCCGTTTGAGATAAAGGCCGGCGATCTTGAAACCCCCCTCGGCATAGAGGTGGTGAACAAGGATCAGCACATAGCCACCCTCGTGGCCAAGGACGCCGAACTCATAGGTGAACTTTACATAGCCTACGGCCACGGGTACATGATAGGGGACGACGTCCACGAGGAGTTGAAAAGGACCGGATCCCGCCTCGTTGAGAAGCCCGACGTGATATTCGTGGACGCCATATTCTCCCCCATTGAGAAGGTGAACTTCTTCGTTGAGGATTTCCTGTACGGCGGGAAGTTTGATAAGGAGAAGCTCACCCTGGAGATCTGGACGGACGGTTCCCGCAAACCCTCCGAGACCTTCTTTGAGGCCCTTGACATCGTTGAGAACGTCCTCCAGCCTCTGAGGAACGTTTTGAGCGAGCCTATCAAACCCGTACGCGTTCTCCTGCCCGACGAGGAGCTTGAGTTCATGCGCAGGAGACTGGCCAACCCCATATCGGCCATCCTCAAGAGCGAACTGCCCAGTAAACTGGTCCGGGCTATAGAGCGGGCCGGTATCAACACCTTCGGAGAGCTCCTCAAGCACACCCCGCAGAACCTCCGGGAGGAGTACGGTTTCTCGGAGGAGGACGTCGCCCTTATAGAGGAGGCCGTGAATAGGCTCGGTTTTGAGATGGGTAAGGATTACTGGAAAGAGCTGGAGGAGGCCAGCCATGAGGCATAGGGATAAAAGGGTAAAACTCGGTAGAGAAAGGGAGCATCGCAGGGCGCTCCTGAGAAACCTCGCCCGCGAGGTTATTGAACACTACTCCATAGAGACCACGACCGTTAAGGCGAAGGCGGCTAAGGCCCTGCTTGAACACCTCCTTCATCTGGCAAAGGAGGCGAAGGAGAACCCGGATCTGAACGTCCACAACCGTCGCAAGGCCTTCAGGATTCTGGCCGACCGCAAGTACGTTAACCGCCTCTTTGACGAGATAGCTCCCAGGGTGAAGGGTGTGAGGATCGTACGGGTGAGGGTGAGGAGAGGAGACGCCGCCGAAATATCACGCCTTGAGTTCATCCAGTGAGGGTACTGGTAACCGATTTCGGTGGTCTGAGGGTAAAGTGGGGGTTGTTTGAGGG
>WFXS01000073.1 GCA_015490465.1 Caldifarciminota bacterium | reverse complement strand
TGCCTCAACGATCCAGTTATAACCTGTTAAGGAGCGAACGAAATCTTTATCGTTGTAGAAGCGCTGAAGGATGCGTATCAAGTCCTCCTCAAGTTCATCAAGGGAGTTGTAGACCTTGTTGGCTAACTCGCCTCTGATATGCCTCCACATATCGGGATATACCCATGGAGTTGTGTAAAGGAAAAAGGGGGTAGGGGAACGAGATGAACGGAAAAGAAGCAAGGATGAGCATATACGCATTCTACGAAGGAAAGAGTATAAGGCTCTGGGGCAGGGGTATTTTTGATCCTTAATTTGGATTAATCAGTGTAAACCTATCAATTCTAAACCTTCAATGACCGAACCGCGAAAGCACTGAAGGTTGTCATCAGGGTTGTGAAGGATGGGCTTGAAGTTCCGGAGTACGGTGAGGTGTATTCCGTCAGCGGCAGGCTCGTTTTCAGTGGTAAGGGCAGAGTCTCTCTGCCCGCCGGTGTGTATTTCGTCAAGGTCAGGGGCAAAGTCTTCAAGGTCGTTGTGAGGTAGGCCGTCTCACCCCATCGCCCCCATCTTCCTCATTCAGGACTTTCTCGCCGTCCGGCCTGTAAAGTAAGGCTAACCTGTGGATCTCCTCCTCCCTCCAGAAATCCCCCGGATTCCTACCCTTGGTGTGGGCTTTGACCGTCTGGAGCTTCAGGACCGTTTTGAGAAGAATCTTTAAAAGACCTGTAGGGTCCCCGAGGATAGATATGAGTCGCCTTATATCCTCCGGACGGGGAATTGAACCACCGAAGTCCTTTCTGAACCAGTGTCCGACCGTATGCCTGTACGATGGCGGGAAGTGAGACACAACGTCCTTTATGGGTAGGCCTCTCTCCCTCCGGAGAATCTGCAGATAGGTCGCCACCACCGGTTGCGGAACCTTGTAGAGGCGTATCCGGGTGAAGTACTCCCCAAGGACGGCCTTGCGGGCGGCGGGAGAGGCTCCCCAGTTTATGCGGGAGAGGTCCCGGTACTTGCTCCTCAAGGGACGGCGTCTGCCGTTTCCACCCTCCGAAATTTCCACAGGGACCTGAAATACAGGTTCAAGGGGTACGGGTGTGCTTTCAATATCCCTCCACAGAGCTGCCCCGCACGATGGACATACGTTTTCGCCGAGGGGGTCGTAAGGCTCCGGTAGGGGAGCGCCACATTTTGGACAGGCGAAGGTCAAGGATTCGGTTATCTCCTCGTCGTTGGAGGGATGCAGAACCATCTCCTCGCTCTCCCCGTCCTCCCATTCCACTATCACGAGTCGTGGGTGTCCGTCCGGATAGCGGAATATTATCCCCTTTACTTTCCCCTCCCTCCTGCTCTTGGAGAGGGTGTCCTTGACGGGTATACCGACGGCGTCCTTAAGGATCTCCACCTTACCACCGGCCGGCGGTCTCCTCACCCTGTCCAAGAAGAACCTGTAAGGTACGCGGGTGCTGGCCCTGGCGAAGAGGAAGAGAGGGTACCATCCGTCATCCTTCTCCACCACAAGCATGTTCCTCAAAGTGTAGCCGTGATTTATGAGGGCATAAGGGTAGTAGAGGGCTTTCAGGCTGTTCTCCTTTACGCCGAAGATGTACAGTGCATCCTCACGGTGGAAGGTGATGAACTCCCTCTCAAGCGTCCCACGGAGGAGTCTCAAAAAGTCCCCTGTGTCCTTCGCTATGACCATCTCACCGTACCTGTCCGTATTCACCACCCTCGGCGGGACATCCGGAATATCCTCCTCCTCTACGGCCTTCCACCGCCACACTTCGTCCGGTACCTCCACTACCTCAACGTCTCCCAATCTTTCCGAGATTATGGGTAGATACTCCTCCCCCTTTTCTATGAGGATGGGGAACAGTCTCAACAGGGGGAAGTACCTCTTCGCCACGTACCCGACCGTCCCCGTCCCGGCGAAGGGATCAAGGACCACGTCCCCGGTTTTGAGGGATACCCTGTTCAGGAGGGCGAGGACGAGCCTTTCGGGGAACACGGCCGTGTGCTTCCACGGTGTGGGCTGGAGAGGGACCTTGAGGATAGAGCCTCTACGTACGTAGGCGTTATTATCGGACTTCGCAAAGACGAAGATTGGCTCGTAGGTGTTGGCGAACCTGTCCCGTACGGGGGAGGGCATGTGGTTGGGTTTGTACCAGATGAGTATGTCTAAGAGTTTCCAGCCTTCCTTCACCATATGGTGGGCCAGTCTGTAGGGCAACTGGAGGAGGTGGGACTTACCGTAGCGTTGATGGTACTTGTCCCCGACGTTCAGGAAGAATACCCCGTCCTCCGTCAGCTTCCTCCTCAGTAGGGAGAATACTTCAACGAGGCGACCCAGGTACTCCTCCGGTGTTTCCTCCTGTCCTATCTGCCCGACGAAGCCGTAGTCCCTCTGCCTGTAGTAGGGCGGGGAGGTGATGGCGACCTTTACGGAGTTATCCTTGAGGCGTTTCAGGGCGGGATACACGTCCCCGAATAGGACTTTGGTCATGGCTCGCGCAGTTTTTCAGCCAGCTCGTCGGGTACTATAACCTTTACGCCGGTTTTCTCTTTTTTGTACTTGATCACATACACGGGTATATCCTCCGGGAGCCGTCCCTGATGGTCGTAGGAGGTAGGTTTGACGGAAACGGGTATGTCTCCGATGTATCCGTCTATTCCTCGGCCTTCCTCCTCCGGTGTCGCCGGTCTGTATTCCATTCCGAACTCTTCGGCTAACCTTTTAAGTATGGCGTCCTGCAATCTCAATCCCATAAAGGTTTTGTTTATTACGAGATCCCTGACCCACTGATAGACCATATCCCGGTCAATCTTTTCACACGTCGCTTTTAGACTACGCAGCATTTCCATAATTTTATCGGTTGCCCTGTCTATGGCATCCGGATACCTCTCAAGGTACCACCTTTCCCACTCCTCTAAGGTCCTACCGGGAAACTCCTTTATGAGGTCGCTAAGCTGGCCGACATTTTTCGGACGTGTAGCCTGGGCGTTCTGATTGGCGAGGTTCAGGATCTGCGTTACGTACTTCGGGAATTCCGGCGACCGTATGCCGAGAAGCTCCCGTATCTCGTTGTTTTTAAGCTTTATTTCCACGTCTCCCCTCCATCCTGATAAACTTCTCTCTCATATCGTAATCCTTACCCCTCTCCGCCCTTGCTATACCGCTCTTTATGAGGTAAGCATTGACGAAGATGCGGTTCTTCAGGTACACGTAGGCCTCAACGTACCCGTCTCTGGCGACGTACCCCCTATCAAACTTCAGATAGACCTCCCTCTTCAGGACGTACCTTCTCAAGTAATCCATAAACTCCTTTGGCCTCTCCACAACTACGCCCCGCAGCCTGACCTTCAAGCCCGAATTTAAGACGATAGTCCCGTCCTCCGTAATCTCTATGGCCTTATAGGTCTCCTTAGGCCCGAACTTGAGTTTCTTGGGGTCTATCTTCGGCCTAACGTCCTTCACGCGTGGAGTATAGGGGACCTCCTCCGGCTCTACCCTCTCCGCTCTACGTACGATCTCGTATCTGTTGTATCCCATAAACCCGGACCTCTTCAGCTTCTCCTCTATGAGGGGGAGGAAGTCGGGATTTATCTCGTAGCCGATAGCGTTCCTGCCCAGTTCAAGGGCGACTTTGGCAGTGGTTCCGCTCCCAAGGAAAGGGTCCAGGACCGTTTCGCCGACGAAGGAGAACATCTTTATTATCCTCTTCGGAAGCTCCTCCGGGAACATCGCCTCGTGTCCGATCTGACGGGCCCCACCGAAGTACCAGTGTCCCTGAAAGTACTCCTTCCACTCCTCCTTACTCAACCGGGACCTCTCCTTTATCTCTCTGGGAACCTTACGCCCCTTTCCGGGCTTCTTGAAAATGAGGATGTACTCGTAATCTATTTCAACCATACCGTTCGGGGGATAGGGATAGGAACCCATCACGTTCGCCCCTCCGGTCGTCCTCATCGTGGTCCTCTTCTGCCAGATTATGGCCCCCATGTAGTCAAAGCCTATGTCCTCGCACTGGGCTATGACCTCGGCGTGTAGGGGTATAACCTTGTAGCGGCCGTATATTATCGCCCTCGCAAACTGGTCGCCGATGTTGATAACCAGCCTCCGACCCGGCTCCAATACCCTGTAGCTCTCCTTCCAGACCCGGTACAGGTCTTTCAGGTACTCGTGCAGGCTCTGACCGTACCCTATCTGCCCCTCAACCCCGTAGTCCTTGATGTGGTAGTAGGGTGGGGACGTGAGTACGAGCTGAACGGAGTTGTCCTCAACCTCCAACATCCTGCGGCTGTCGTCCAATATTACCTTCGCCCTGACCTCCATCCCCGCGGGGATTCTAAGGGTGCTTCACCCCATCGCCTCCAACTGCCTCTTTAAGGCCGTCATTTTTTCCTTCAGCTCCTCGTACTTCCTCCTCTCCGCCTCAACTATGTGGGCCGGCGCCTTCTTAACGAAGTCGGAGGACAGCCTCCGCTCTATCTTCCCTATGACCTTCTCAAGCTGGCCTATCTCCTTCTTCAGGCGGGAGACGACCTTATCCCGCTGCTCGTTGGAGAGTCCTATATAGACCTCAAGCCTGGAGGGGAGGCGGACCCACACGTCGGCCTCTCCCCTCTCGGCCCCGGCGAGGACCTCAAAGATGGGGTCAACCTCACCCCTGTAGGGCGCCCTCTTCAGACCTATGGTGTCCCTTATCGCCCGGAACTCCCTGACAGCCTCCTTCAGGGCCTCGTACTCCCCGTACTCCTCCGGGAAGCTGTAAGGTATTTCAGGCCACTCCGTCCTCATCAGGGAAGGGGCCTTCTCCGGCAAAGGCATGTTCTCGTAGGCGGCGTCACTTATGAAGGGCATGAGGGGGTGGGCCATCTTCAGGGCGTTCAGCCAGACGTAATAGGCGAGGTTTATGGCGTTCCTATCCCTGGCCTTCAGGTCCGGCTTCAGGGACTCAAGGAACCAGTCGGCGAGGTTGCTCCATATAAGGTGGTAGATGAGATGGGCGTACTCGTCAAAGCGGTAGTTTTCAAGGGCCTCGGTTATCCTCTCGGCGTAGAGCTTCAGGGTGTGGAGCGCCCACTTCTGGTAGAGCTTTTCGGGTTCAAACTTCAGGTCTATGCCAACGCCCTCGCTGGAGAGGACGAGCAGGCGGGTGGCGTTCCATATCTTGTTGGCGAAGTTCCTCCCCACCTCAAGGGCCTTCTCGTCAAACCTTATGTCCCTACCTTCGGGCGTGAGGCTCAAGACACCGTAGCGGAGGCCGTCGGCCCCGTAGTCGTCCAGAAGTTCAAAGACCTCCCTGTAGTTCTTGAGGGTTTTGGAGAGTTTGCGTCCGTACTTGTCCCGCAGGAGGCCGTGTAGGTAGAGGACCTCAAAGGGAACCTCCCCGGTGAAGAAGAGGCCGGCCATGACCATACGGGCGTCCCAGAAGAAGAGGATGTCCCAACCGGACTGGAGGAACTGGGTCGGGTAGAAGACCTTCAGGTCCTCGGTCTCCTTCGGCCATCCAAGGGTGGCGAAGGGCCACAGCCAGGAGGAGAACCACGTGTCCAGTACGTCCTCGTCCTGTTTAAGGGGGACCTCCTTACCGTAGTACTCCCTCGCCTGCCTCCGGGCCTCCTCCTCGTCGTAGGCGACGAACTCCTTCCCATCGGGGCCGTACCATACCGGTATCCTGTGGCCCCACCATATCTGGCGGCTTATACACCAGTCCCGGACGTTGGTTAGCCAGTTCCTGTATATCTTACCGAACATCTCCGGGATGATCTTCAGCTTCCCCTCCTCCCACACCTTGAGGGCAGGCTCGGCGAGGGGCTTCATCTTGACGAACCACTGTAGGGAGGGGAGCGGTTCTATGACGGTGCCGCAGCGGTAGCACCTTCCGGGGGCGTAGGTGTGGTCCTCAACCTTCTCAAGGAGGCCCTCTTCGGCGAAGGCCTTAACTATCTCCTCCCTCGCCTCAAAGCGATCCAGCCCCGCCCACCTTCCGGCGTTCTCGTTCATCCTGGCGTTGAAGTCTATGACCTGAACCTTGGGGAGGTTGTGCCTCTCCCCTATCTCCCAGTCGTTGAAGTCGTGGGCGGGCGTGACCTTAACGGCCCCCGTGCCGAACTCCATATCTACGACGGGGTCGGCTATTATGGGGATCTCCGGGGGAACGGGGTTGCCGTCTATGTCCTTCCTCTCACCGACGAAGGGGAGCCGCACCTTCTTACCTATGAGGTGCTTATACCTCTCGTCCTCTGGATTTACGGCGACGGCAGTATCCCCGAGGTAGGTCTCCGGTCGCGTCGTGGCGACGGTTATGTAGCCCTCACCGTCTGCAAGGGGATACCGCAGGTAGTATATCTTCCCCTGCTCCTCCTCCCTCTCAACCTCGTCGTCGGCGAGGGCGGTCCCGCACCTCGGACACCAGTTTATGAGCCTCTTACCCCTGTATATCAGGCCCGCCCTGTAAAGCTCCACAAAGGCCGTCTTTACGGCCAGACTGTAGTCCTCGTCAAGGGTGAAACGTACCCTGTCCCAGTCGGGGGAGACCCCCAAACGCTTCAGGGCCTGGAGTATCCTACCGCCGTACTTCTCCTTCCACTCCCACACCCTCTTCAGGAACTCCTCCCTTCCGAGGTCAAAGCGGCTCTTACCCTCCTTCGCCAGCTCCTTTTCAACTACGTTCTGAGTGGCTATTCCGGCGTGGTCCGTTCCGGGCTGCCAGAGTACGTAGAAGCCTGCCATCCTCTTGTAGCGGGCGACGACGTCCTGAATGGTGTTGTCTAATACGTGGCCAAGGTGGATGTCGCCGGTGACGTTGGGCGGTGGCATCATTATGGTGAAGGTGGGCTTACCGGACCTTTTGGCCTCCTCGGCTGTGGCACGGAATAGCTTATGCTTGAGCCACTTCTCGTAGAGTTTCCTCTCCCACTCGCGGTAGTTGTAGGTTTTGTCCATGGTAGGGATTTTAAGCGGGAAGGGAAGGAGTTGAACGCGAACTACGTTCAACCGAACGATAGTCTTTCAGTCCAGATGGGACTTCCAAAATTTAGTTGAAAACGAATATCCCGTGTGTAAAATTCTCTATGAGCCTCCTGAAAATCTCCCCATATTCGTCGGTGACGTTGAACGCTTTAATCTTATGGGAACTGCTAAACGCTTAACCAAACAACCTCACCATCCCCTACACGGCGTTTAGGGACACCCTTCGGGTCCTGTCCGGCCGCATTTTCAGAGTCTACCCACACGAGTTATGCGAGTTCCTTGTTGAAACGTTATGGAAGGATAAACGGGCTTCTATCCTTGAAAGGCCCAGATTATCACTCAAACCTGGTGTGCAAGTTTTGAAGGGAGAAAAGTTCAGCAAGGCAATAT
>WFXS01000072.1 GCA_015490465.1 Caldifarciminota bacterium | reverse complement strand
GGGTGGGAACGTCTACCTCGTGGGCGATCGCTCCCTATTTTCCCTCATAGACCTGAGGTATAAAAAACACTACAAAGCCGAGGACGGTCAGCCGGCGAGGGGAGACCTGAACGGCCGGAAGGGAAAGGACCTGTACATCAGGGTTCCTCTGGGTACACTGGTCATAGACGAGGATACGGGTGAAGTCCTCGGTGAGATAGTGGAACACGGCCAGACCCTCCTAGTGGCGAAGGGAGGGCGCGGGGGACTCGGCAACAAACACTTCGCCACACCTACGGACAGATCCCCTTCAAAGAGGACACCCGGAGAGCCGGGTGAGAGGAGGAGACTGCGTCTTGAACTCAGGTTAATAGCCGACGTTGGACTCGTGGGCCTGCCGAACGCAGGTAAAACCACCCTACTGAACGCACTCAGCGGCACGTCCGCCCGCGTTGGTGATTGGGAGTTTACCACCCTGACGCCCAACCTCGGGGTCCTCTACACCCCTTACTGCCGGATAGTTATCGGAGACATACCGGGTATAATTGAGGGGGCCAGCGAGGGGAAAGGCCTGGGGTTGGAGTTTCTCAGGCACATCTCACGGGTTAAGGTCCTGCTGTTCGTACTGGACGGAACGAGGGATCCCCTCAAGCAGTACGAAATCCTTTTGAACGAAATAACGGCCTACGATCCCTCCCTCAAGGACAAACCCCGCATAGTCGTCGTTAACAAGGTTGACCTTCTAAAAAAACTGCCTGACCTCCCCTTTGACTACCTGCCCGTTTCCGCCCTTACGGGTGAGGGCCTTGACGAACTCAGGAAGACGTTGATGAAGGTGGTTTGTCCGCTCAAGGAGAGAAAAGTTGAAGGTTGAGGTAAGGGAACTTAAGAAGGTTTACGGTGGGCGTGTCGTCCTGTACGTTCCACAGCTCTCCCTTGATGATGGGATTTACGTCATACGGGGACCGAACGGCTCCGGGAAGAGTACCTTCCTGAAGGTTCTGGCCGGTATAGTCCGACCGACGTCCGGCACGGTGAGGGTACTGGGAGGGGATCCGTTCAAGGATCTGAAGGTCAGGAAAAGGATCTCTCTCGTGGGACACAGGACCGGCCTGATTGAGGATCTCAACGGCCACGAAAACGCCCGTCTGTTCCTGTGTGGACCCCTTAAATGTGAGAAACTTTCCCATTTCCTTAATCTGGCGGAGGCTCTCAACATTCTCGGAGTCCTCCGCAGACCCGTAAGGACGTACTCCAGAGGAGAGAAAACCAAACTGTCCATAGCGATAGCCGTGGCGTACGGAGGGGAGATACTCCTGCTTGACGAACCCTTCGCCCCCCTTGATACTACCTCCCGTGAGGCCCTCTCTTCCCTTCTGAAGGGCGGGGCATCCACGGTGATAATAACCGCCCACGGGGATATTCCCGATATGGGTGGCAGGACGATAAACTTCCCATTATCCGCCTAGATGTAAGTACCGTCCGCAACATCGGATGTTGTACCTCCTTCTCGCAGTTAAAATCCTCGTATGCTCGCCTACGCCTTTCCGGGCCAGGGAAGTCAGTACTCAGGCATGGGAAAGCTCCTCCTTGAGAGGTACCCCGAAGTTGAGGAGACCTTCAAACTTGCCGACAGTATTACGGGAATAAGCGTAAGCCGCCTCTTAACCGAAGCCTCGGAGGAGGAACTTAAGGATACGATAAACACCCAGCCGGCGATATTCCTTTACTCGGCCGCCCTCTACGAAGTCCTGAAGAAGAGGAGGCAACCCGACGTCGTCTTCGGCCATAGCCTTGGAGAGTTCTCGGCCCTGTACGCCGCGGGAGTCTTCAACTTTGAGACCGCCCTTAACCTCGTCATAGAGAGAGGGAGGCTGATGGGTAGATCCGGTGGCGGGACGATGCTCGCCGTTGTGGGAGCCGGCGCCCACGACGTTGCCATGGCGGTGTTAGAGAAGGGGAACTTCAAAACCCTCGTAATAGCCAACTACAACTCACCCAAACAGGTGGTCCTTTCCGGTACGAAGGAGGAGATAGACGAAGCTTTAAATCTGCTCAAAGAAGAGATGGAATCCCGACGACTGAGGTTGAGGCTTATACCTTTAAAAGTGGGGGCGGCCTTCCATTCGCCCCTTATGGAGACGGCCGCAAGGGAGTTCGCGAGGATCCTTGAGAAGGTGGAGTTCAGAGATCCCCGCATCCCCGTAATAATGAACTCAACCGGAAGGATAGCACGAACGGCGGAGGAGGTTAAAAACGCCCTTATGGTTCAACTCCGTTCTCCCGTCCGGTTCACCGATATGGTAGGGGAGGCGGTTAAACTGGGTGTTAACGAGGCGTGGGAGGTGGGCCCCGGACGGGTACTCTGCGGCCTGATATACCAGATAACCGATAAGATAACCTGCCATCCCCAGGACCCCCGATACTTTCAAGGGTAGAATAGCCGCCTATGGCACGGATCGGAGTAATAGGTACGGGATACGTCGGGCTGGTAAGTGCGGTGGGTATGGCCGCCCTCGGCCACGAGGTGGTTGGGATGGATAAGGACGAAAACAAGATAAGGAAGTTGAAGAGGGGTGAACTCCCCTTTTACGAGGAGGGACTGGACAGGTACCTCAGGGAGGCCATGGAGAAGGGGAACCTCAGGTTTACCCTTGATACGGCGGAGGCCGTAAGGGGAGCAAGGTACATCTTCATAGCCGTAAACACCCCTATGGACGACGACGGGAGCGCTGACCTCAGCCAGCTCCTTTCGGCCAGCAGGAGCATAGCGAGGGCGCTTGACGACTTTGCCATCCTCATAGTGAGGAGTACGGCACCGGTGGGGAGCCTTGATGCCATGGTTCAGGTTATGAGGCAGGAGGGGAAGGAGAGGGGAAAGGATTACGAGCTGGCCTATAATCCGGAGTTTTTGAGGGAGGGGACGGGAATATACGACTTCCTTAACCCCAGCAGGGTGGTGGTGGGTGCCGACGATCCCGAAATAGCGCGGGAGGTGATGTCCCTCTACGAGGGTATAAACGCCCCGAAGCTCACCACCACCATAAAGAACGCCCAGATCATAAAGTACGCATCCAACGCCTTTCTGGCGGCCCGGGTATCCTTCATAAACGAGATAGCCTCCATATGCGAGGCTCTCGGTGGGGACGTGTGGGACGTGGCGGAGGGTGTGGGTCTGGATCCGAGGATAGGGCGGCAGTACCTCAGGCCGGGGCCGGGGTACGGAGGCCCATGCCTTCCTAAGGATCTGTTGGCCCTCATAAGGATGTCGGAGGAACACGGCCACTTCCCCCACTTTTTGGAGGCCGTTCACCTCAGAAACGAGTCTCAGAAGCGGCGCATAGTCTGGAAGGTGAAGGAGGCTCTCGGCGGCGTGTTCACGGGCAGGACGGTCGGCGTACTGGGCCTCACGTTCAAACCCAACACGGACGACGTGAGGAACTCCGTATCCATCCCCCTCCTCACCCGTATGAGAAAGCAGGGTGCAAGGATCAAGGCCTACGATCCCATGGGCAGAGAGAGTGCCATGACCGTTTTCGGGGATGCCATAGAGATATACGACGACCCCTACGAGGCTCTGAGGGACGTGGACGTCGTCCTGATCCTCACGGCCTGGAAGGAGTTCTCCGATCTTGACTGGGGCAGGATACGGGAGAGCGTCAGGAATCCCTACGTGGTT
This sequence comes from Caldifarciminota bacterium, assembly GCA_015490465.1. Classification (GTDB taxonomy): domain Bacteria; phylum Hydrothermota; class Hydrothermia; order LBFQ01; family LBFQ01; genus JAADCS01. Next base: position 18,521 of record WFXS01000072.1, on the reverse strand, counting down.
GACAGCGTGGGCATATTCCGGAGGGACGTCCCGAAGGGCTGGAAGGTCTGGGTAGTGGGCAGGGGGGAGACCGAGGGGTAGGTTCATGCCCCAAGTACGACGCCCCGTTGATGGAGGGGGATAGAGGACAGGATCAGAATAGGGTACCGCAGCGATGGGGTGATGATCTCTGTCGCCGTAGGGTCCGTTATACCACTTCCGCTTTAACGTGTTTTATCCCCGGGATGGATGGCCGGTGTAATACCTCCTCCACAGCATACCCTTTATCTCTCTGACCTCCCTTTACCTTCAACGGTATATCCCCTACAGACAAAAACCCTACACTCCTTTCTACCTCCCGTATCACGGTCGCCTACTTAAGCAAGTAATAACCGTAGGCCAGCACCACCACCCAGAAGACCAGATAAGCCAGTATCAGGTAGATCATAATTACCTCGGAGGCACGGGGGGTAACTCTTCGGCGTTCGGAGCGAACAACTCAAGCGTATCAATCAGCTTACCATCTTTAGAGTCGTATATGTACCCAACTAATTGATGGGAGGCCGGGTTACATCTCTGGAGTCGGTCTGAGGCCATGAATACTCCCCATACGCCGTACTTCTCCACGGCCTTCCGGCCGTATCTGGAACAGGTCATGGGGTGGGCGAAGTTGCACACGTCGGGCTGTATATCGGACAGGAAGAACTGGTACAGGCGTATAACTGCCCATGCGACGAGCTTTGGAGGGTTGGCGGCCACCTCCGGTGGTACCGTCATCAGCATCCAGAGTAACATCAGTACTTCCTCTCCACAGGCTTCCAGTAGGTTATGTTCACGGGTATGTAATCGTATCTGGGGGAGCCGTCCTCACCTCTGAAGGCGAGGGTGTGTTTGAGCCACTTTTCATCGTCCCTCTTCGGAAAGTCCCTTCGGAAGTGTCCGCCCCGGCTCTCCTCACGCAGGAGGGCGCCCATGGTCACGACCTCGGCCAGATCAAGGAGGAACTCCGTCTCCAGCGTGAAGACGAGGTCGGTATTCCATACGAGGTTCTTATCCTTCACGCCGACTTTCTTAAACCTCTCCTTCAACTCCTTAATTTTGTTCATAGCCTTCTCAAGGCCGTCGCGGGTACGGAAGACGCCCACGTTGAGATCCATCGTCCTCTGAAGTTCCTTACGTATCTTATACGGGCTCTCCTCCCCATCCCTGTTAAGGAGTTCCTCTATCCTCCTGAACTCCTTCTCCGCCTCCTGCAGGACCTCTTCCTCTTTGAACCTGAACTCGCTGGCGAGGGCGTACTGACCGGCCAGCTCTCCGGTTATGCGGCCCCATACGAGGCACTCCGCCGTGGAGTTGGATCCGAGCCTGTTGGCACCGTGGAGGGACAGACAGGCGGCCTCACCGGCCACGAAAACGTTCTCCACCACCCTCTCACTGTCCCACATGACCTGCCCGTCAATGTTGGCGTGAATTCCACCCATTGAGTAGTGGGCCACCGGCCTGACGGGTATAGGCTCCTCTATGGGGTCTACACCGGCGAACTTTATGGCCAGCTCCCGTATGAGGGGTAACCTCTCTAATATCTTTGCCTTCCCGAGGTGGGTCAGGTCTAAGTGTACGTAGTCAAGGCCGTCCGGACCCTTGAAACCGCGCCCCTCCTCTATCTCCGTCATCTCGGCACGGGAGACTATGTCTCTCGGAGCCAGCTCCATCTTGCTGGGAGCGTACCTCTTCATGAACCTCTCGCCCCTGTTGTTCCGGAGGTATCCCCCTTCCCCACGCGCCCCCTCTGTTACCAGAATTCCGGAGGGTACGATGCCCGTCGGGTGGAACTGTATGAACTCCATGTCCTTCAGGGGTATCCCCACCCTGTACGCCATGGCCAGACCGTCCCCCGTAACCGAATGGGAGTACGTCGTAAATCCGTAGAGCCTTCCGGCCCCTCCGGTCGCTATTATCAGGACCTTCCCCATTATCAGAACGGCCTCACCGTGTACGAGGTCTATGGCCGTAAGGCCGGCGAACTTCCCGTCCTTCATTATTATGTGGGTGGCAAAGACCTCGTCGTGGCGGTCGTAGTTGGAGAACTTCATCAGGGTGTCGTAGAGGGTCTGCATCTCAAAGAAACCCGTCTTGTCCTGCGCGAAGACCGTACGGAAGAAGGAGTGTCCACCGAAGGGGCGAGCGTTAATTTTGCCATCGGGTCTCCGGGCCCACGGTATCCCCCAGTGATCCAGAAGGAGGATCTCGTATGGCATCATCTTAACGAAGCGGAAGACCACGTCCTGATCGGCGAGGAAGTCGCTTCCCTTTATCGTGTCCCAGGCGTGTAGTTCAAAGGAGTCTCCCTCCTCCGGCCTCAGAACGGCGGCGGTTCCACCTTCCGCACACACCGAATGGGCGCGCATGAGCTGTACCTTTGAGACTATCCCCACCTTTACCTTATCTCCAAACTTACGGGCAAGTTCCGTCGCAGCCCTCAAACCGGCCAACCCCGCGCCGAGGATGACGACGTCGTACTTATGGACCCTTGAAATTTTCATAGGCCTGTAATTCTACCCCCGCAGGGCAAACGTTTCCGGATTCTGACGTAGAATTGAAACTTCATGCTTCGTAGGATCCTGAGCGCAACCATAATTTTGGGTGTTCTTTTTGCCGGGTGTGAGAAGGGTCTGAACTACGCCGACCGCTTCCCCTACGGCAGGGGGTACGTCCTCCTTAACCAGAACGGGGATACGATCAAATTAGACGATCTCAAAGGCAGGGTGCTGGTCGTGGGATACATCTACACCCACTGTCCGGACATATGCCCCTTCATAACTTCAAACATGAAGAAGGTTCAAAGACTCGTCAACTCCGATCCTTCCCTGAAAGACAGGGTCCTGTTCGTCAGTATATCCTTTGATCCCCGCAGAGACACCCCGGAAGTCCTTAAGGAGTACGCCAGACTTTACCGCATAGATACCTCCAACTGGATCTTTCTTACGGGAGACCGCTACACCATAGACTCCCTGATGAAGGATCTGAGTATCGTCGTGGAGATAGGCCCCGTAAGCGTGGAGGTGAACGCGGATACGGTAGACGGAAAGCCCGTTATGGACACGTTTTACAGGTACGAGATCGTCCATACGGACAGGATACACGTCGTGGATCCGAAGGGGAACATAGTGGACTACTTCAAGGGGAGCGAAGCCGACCCCGAAAAGGTTCTGAAGGCGGTTAAGAAGGCTCTTGGAAAGTAGCCGCGGGCGGTGTGGAACGCATGTGTGATGAATTGTTTTCAAAGATCAGAATCCCGTCCGGGGATTGAGGAACGCAGGATATACGGACGAAATACCAGCAATATCAGCCGGGAAGGCACAGACCTGTTAAAGTGGTATACCGCATAAAGAACGTGCGGACATAGAATACTCCCTTATGCTTTTGAGTATAGTTGGAGTTACCTTCACCCCGCTTGAGAAAAAGTACCTCGTAAACCCCGTCCAGCTCACCCACGAAGGTGAGAACGGGGAAGCCTACTTCTCACCGGACGGCAGATACATATCCTTTCAGGGTATCCCCCCCGGCAAATCCCATTACCGCATATACATCATGCGCTCCGACGGAAGCAACGTCAAACGGATCTCACCGGGGAAGGGGAAGACCACGTGTTCCTTCTTTCACCCCAAATTTCCTGACCCTCCCTACCTCATATACGCCTCCACCCACGAGGATACCACCACGTGGGAGGAAAAACCGCGCGAGAGGGGGAAACGGTACGAGTGGTCCTTTGATAGGGGAATGGACGTATACCTCGCCGACACGACAGGCCGGATAATTAAGAAACTCGTATCCTACCCCGGATACGATGCCGAGGGGAGCTTCTGTCCCTCCAATCCGGACCTGTTCGTATGGACATCCCAGAGGACGGGAGACCTTGAGATATGGGTAAAAAACCTGAAAACCGGAGAGGAGAGACAGATCACCAGCGCGCCCGGATACGACGGCGGCCCCTTCTTCTCTCCCGACTGTAAGAAGGTAATTTACCGCAGTTTCAGGGATCCGAAAAATCCGCGTGTGGCAGAGATCTACATCTACGACCTTGAGAGGGGCGAGGAGAAACAGCTAACCCATCTTAAAGCCCTCTCGTGGGCCCCCTACTTCCACCCTTCCGGAAAGTACTTCGTTTTCTCGTCCAACTACGACCCCAAAACCGGTAAGATGGGCAGGAGGTTCCACCTCTACGTCATGGATACGGCCGGCAAGCACCTCGTTCAGATAACCAACAGTAACGAAGGTTCCGACCTCCTCCCCACCTTCTCCTGGGACGGGAAGTACATACTCTGGACGTCCACCAGATCCGGAAACTCCCAGATATGGAAGGCCGAATGGAGGGAGCCGGAGTTCAGGTAGGGGATGATGATGGACGGGAGGCTGGATGTATAGGGAAAATTCCGAGCCGGTTTATCTGGTCCTCCACGGTTTTAAGATGTTCGTTCCCGTAAGGGTAAACGGCGTGGAGACCCTCGCCCATCTGGATACGGCCGCCAACATGGTCACGGTGTCCGAACGGATAGCCCGGTCCCTGCCACGGAGTGGAAAGCGGAAGGTCCGGAGTGCCTTTGAGCAGAGGGAATTTGAGACCGTGTCGGTGGAAATGGAGTTCATGGGTAACGTGTGGAGGGACGTGGTGGCTCGCGTGTACACTCCCGGAGACCCCATACCCTTCGTATGGGACGCAGCCCTGAGCGCCCACGAGATCTTCTACAGTCCGATCGTGTTTGACTTCCACATTATGGCCCTGTTACCCGCCGGTGATTTGGAGGGTGGTACATGGAAAGAGATACCGTCCGAGTTCACGGATGAAGGTATATGTCTCGTGGAGATGAAGACGGAGAAACGGACGATAAACGCCATATTTGACACGGGGGCGAGCCTTACCGTCGTGAACGGGAGATATAGGGATTCCATCGGCTTATACCTTGAACCGTCGTTTGAAACGGAGGTCCGGGACGCTACGGGAACCGTTCAGAAGATGCCCGTAAATATCTGCCGCGGGCTGTACATCGGCGATATGCAAGTTCCCGCGATTGATACGTTGATCGTAGACTTGCGTCCCGTGGAGGATGCCCTCGGACGCAGGATAGACGTCGTCTTCGGTGCAAACGCGATGCTAAAGAGCGGTCTGCGATGGCTATTTGACAGGGAGAAAGGCAGGGTACTTGTCATGGAGTGAGAGTCGTCAATCATGTTGACGATAACAGCAACTCCATTATCTCCATAACCCCCAGAAGTCCGAGGAGTATCAGGTAAACGGTGAACAACCGCTCGTCCTCCGCGTACCCTATGAGGAATGTGATGGTTATTAGAAGGAGGGTTCCTTTAACCTTCCCCAGCCTCCTTACGGTTACGACCACCCCCATAACGACGGGCGCAACGAACAGGTTCGTGAGTAAGATCCCACCGAGAATTATGGAAACTTTAACGATAACAGGGATAGATTCCACGTACGAATTTTAAAGACGTCCACGGGAGTACCCCCTTACAATCCTCGCCATGCTCTTCATCTTCGCCCACATCACCGTTAACGCTGTGGGAGACGTTATGCTCGGCTCTATAACTCCGCGCAGGAGGATCCCACCGGACAGCGGCAGGGTATTCGTGGAAAGCGTTAAGGATTACCTCTCCGGCGCCCACGTTGTCTTTGGCAACCTTGAGGGTACCTTCATCAAAAAGGGAATGAGGCCGGTCAAATGCTCCGAGGCCTCAAGGAGGGCCGGGAGGTGCTACGAGTTCGGTATGCCCCACTACCTGGCCTGGTCCCTGAAGGCCATGGGATTCAACGTTATGAGCCTTGACAACAACCATTCCCTTGACTACGGCTGGAAAGCCTACCGGTTCACCCACAGACTCCTTGATAGCCTCGGCATAAGGCCCGTGGGGAAAAAGGAGTACGTTATATTTGACGTTGACAGCATCAGGGTTGCGGTCGTATCCTTCGGCTTTGGGGGAACCTCATGGCATATAAGGGACGTAGAAAAGGCCAAGGAGATAGTGAGGGAGCTGGATGAGAAGGCCGATATAGTTATAGTCTCTTTCCACGGAGGAGCCGAAGGGAGGGGAGCCAGACACACCAGAGACAGGACGGAGAGGTTCTACGGGGAGAACAGGGGGAACGTCGTGAGGTTCGCCCGCGGAGTTGTGGACGCCGGTGCAGACCTCGTGATAGGCCACGGTCCCCACGTTCTGAGGGCGATTGAGCTGTACAAGGGTAGACTGATAGCCTACTCCCTCGGAAACTTCCTGACCTACGGCAACATTAGCATAAGGGGATACGGTGGAATAACGGCCATACTTTCAGTTGTACTGGACAGGGAAGGCAAGTTCGTATCCGGCAGGATTATCCCCTTCGTCCAGAGGCCCCCGGGGGTTCCGGTCTACGACCCGAAGGGCAGGGGCATAAAGGCCATAAAGGAACTGACGGAGAGCGACTTCCCCAATACGGCCGTAGTTATAGAGGAGGACGGGAGGATACGGTTGGCCGAGTGAGGCTCTCTACTTGCTGATAGGACAAAGGGTTGAAAAGCAGCAGTTTCCGCGTGCGGCACGCCCGAACTTAACTGGGGTCAGGAATAGTAGAGGATCTCGTTCCCGGTACCCTCACCTTTTCCCTCATCCCATTCTTCTCCTGCACAATTCTACGGGTATATCCCACCTTACAATCCCCTTCCATGCTCATCCGCACGGCCGTGGTGCAGTTCAAACCTACCCTCGCAAACGTAGAAAAGAACCTTGAGAGACACCGGGAGATGATCTCCGAAGCCGTGGATAGGGGAGTTGACCTGATAGTTTTCCCGGAGTTGAGCCTGACGGGCTACCTCCTCGGATGGCTCGTGCCTCAGGTATCTTTAAGGCTTGAAGACGGAGTATGGACGGAGATATCAGGCCTCCTCGGTGATAGCGTGGCGCTTATTGGGGCGGTGATAGAGGAGAGGGATATGTTCTACAACGCCATAGTCGTACTCTCTGGCGATGGTATTCTGGGGATACACCGCAAGGTATACCTTCCCACGTACGGAATGTTTGACGAGGGGAGGTACTTCACGGCAGGCCCCGGCTTTGAAAAGATAAATACCCCCCTCGGTGAGATAGCGATCATGATATGCGAGGACGCCTGGCACATGGACGCCTACCTGAGCCGGGCAGACGCCGACCTCTTTATCCTTTCGGCCAACAACCCCCTGCGGATCGTACAGGGTGGCACGGCCGTTGAGGTATGGCACCGCATAGCATCCCTCCCCTCCCTCTACTTCGGTACCCCCACGGTGTACGCCAACCGTGTGGGCGTGGAGGACGGTATAATCTTCTTCGGAGGCTCACGGATATATCAGGGGAACGGTACGGTGTCCGCGGAGGCTCCCCTATTTGAGGAGCATGTACTGTTCGGGGAGATAGATACGGATCTACGCCGGGCCGCCCGGTACAACTCGGCCACCCTGAGGGAACACCTGAACCATGCCGTCCGGAAAGGTTCATGATACCGTAAACACCGTACTCACATTTGCCACCGTACCGGTGGCCTACAACCACGGGTTTGAGGTCTCGGACATCGTTCTGTTCGTCCTCGGCTCCCTCTTTGCAACCTACTACCTCTCCCCGGATCTGGACCTGGAGGGTACTCGTCCCGTTAAGAGGTGGGGACACCTCTCCTTTATCTGGAAACCCTACTCCTCCGTCGTCCCCCACAGGGGGGTATCCCACTACCCTATCGTGGGTATCCTGACCCGTCTGGGGTACCTGTTTCTGGTCTTTACGGTCTTCTGGTTCGCCTTCGTCGGCTTCCTCCATTACGCTGGTCTCTCCCCTCCCCGCCTTGACCCGTACGTGATATTGAAACCCGGAGTATGGGGACCCTTTATGGCCGGCGCCCTCTTTGCGGATACCCTCCACATAGCCATGGACGCCCTGTGGTCCACCTTGAAGAGGGCGGGCAAAAAGAAAAGACGCAGGCGCTAGAACTCCGAATAGTCTTTAAACATCTTCCAGAGACTAACCTTACCCGTACTTTCTGTTATCGTTTTCTTCGGAGGCTCAGCCGCGGCGAGATGGTAAAGGTAGTCCGGATACTCCGGCTCAAATACGAATTCCTTTGAGAAGTTGGTCGTGTATCTCCCCCGTACGAAGGGGTCGCTCTCCAACACCTCCCGAAGGTACGGGATGTTCGTCCTTATTCCAAATACCCGGTACTCGTAGAGGCTCCTGAGGAGTCTCCTCCGGGCGGTCTCCCTATCCGGCCCCCACGTTATGACCTTCGCGAGGATGGGGTCGTAGAAAACCGGGACCTCGTATCCGGCGTATATTCCACTGTCCACGCGGGTAAATGGCCCGGCCGGCTCCTGAAGAAACTCTATCTTCCCCGTGGAAGGGGCGAAGTCCTCGTAAGGGTCCTCAGCGTTTATACGGGCCTCTATGGAATGTCCCCTCCTCTCAACACCTCTCAGATCCAGCCTTTCATCCATGGCGACCATCATCTGGAGCTCAACCAGATCCAGACCGGTTATCATCTCCGTGACCGGATGTTCCACCTGAAGGCGGGCGTTCATCTCAAGGAAGTAGAACTTCCCCCTGTCTTCGTCGTAGAGAAACTCAACCGTTCCGGCGTTGGTGTACCCTATTGCCCTTGCGAACTCAACCGCCGCCTCCTGTATATCCTTACGGGTTCTCTCGTCTATTATAGGCGACGGCGTCTCCTCTATGAACTTCTGATGCCTCCTCTGGAGGGAGCATTCCCTCTCTCCGAGGGCGAATACGTTCCCATGCCTGTCCGCTATTATCTGGACCTCAACGTGGTGGGGGTTTAAAACGAGCCTCTCAAGGTAAAGCCTGCCGTCTCCGAAGGCCGCTTTCGCTTCGGCCGAAGCCACAGGAAAGAGTTCCCTTAACTCCTCCTCGTTCCGGGCTATCCGCATACCCTTTCCCCCTCCACCGGCGGCCGCCTTGATCATGAGCGGATAACCGACGCCCCGGGCGAGTTCTACCGCCGTATCCACGTCCTCTATGGCATCCGTACCCTCAAGGAGAGGGACCCCGGCGGCTGCGGCCGTCCTCCGGGCCTCCACCTTATCTCCTGCCCTCTCCATGGCCTCCGGATCCGGACCCACGAATACGAGACCGTGCCTTATCACCTCGCGTGCGAAGTCGGGCCTTTCGGAGAGGAAACCGTACCCCGGATGGATGGCCTCTGCTCCGGACTTTCTGGCCGCCCACAGTATCTTACCGATGTCAAGGTAGCTGGTAGCCGGGGTATCCCCACCGATCTCAACGGCTATATCTGAGTTTATCACGTGCAGGGCGTTCCTGTCTGGGTTTGAGAAGACGGCCACGGAGACGAAACCGAGATCCCTAAGCGTCCGCTCAATCCTTACGGCTATCTCACCCCTGTTTGCTATGAGAACTTTCACGCCGCCATTCTAAGCGGGAAGCGTCTCCCCCACCACACCGGTGGGATGTCCCCGGTATCGCGTTGATGGGACGAGCATACCTTGTGAGGTCAACGGAGGATACGACCACTAACATTCGTTACGCCCGGTACGATCGGCTATTAGAACGAGAGGGAACGGTATTAGTCCCATAGGCGTGGTGCCGTCAACGGACTAAATCCACGGCAACGCAGGATTAAAATACCTCCTTATGGCAAACGTAAAGTTCAACGAGGAACTTGAAAAGGAGCTTCAGACGTTAAAGGACACGGGCTTCTACGTCTATATCCGTACCGTCCAGTCCCCCGTGGACGCGTGGATAGTGGTGGACGGTAAGAGGGTGCTTAACCTCACGTCCAACAACTACCTCGGCTTTGCGAACGAACCGCGCCTTAGGGAGGCGGCGAAGAGGGCCATAGACGAGTACGGCATCGGCCCCGCTGCGGTGCGTACCATATCCGGTACCATGACCCTCCACAGGGTACTTGAGAGGATGCTCGCCGAGTTTAAGATGGCCGAGGACGTGATCTCCTATCAGAGCGGCTTCAACTCCAACCTCTCCGTAATACCAGCCATAGTTGGGAGAGAGGACGTTATATTCTCCGACGAACTCAACCACGCTTCCATCATAGACGGTTGCCGTCTATCAAGGGCGAAGATCGTCCGCTACGCCCACGCCGACGTTGAGGATCTGGAAAGGAAACTGAAGGAACACAGGCACGAGGGCAAGAGGGCGCTCATAGTTACGGACGGTGTATTCTCCATGGACGGGGACATAGCTCCCCTGCCGGACATACTCAAGCTGGCCAAGGAGTACGACGCCATACTCATGGTTGACGACGCCCACGGTGAGGGGGTCCTCGGAAGGGGTGGACGTGGTATAGTTGACCATTTCGGTCTGCACGGCGAAGTGGATATAGAGATAGGTACTCTGTCCAAAGCCTTCGGGGTCGTGGGAGGATACGCCGCATCCACGAAGACGGTTGTGGAGTACCTCCATCAGAAGTCCCGTCCCTTCCTGTTCTCGTCGGCCACGACGGTACCGGATACGGCGGCGTCCATAGAGGCGGTTAAGATCCTTCGGGAGAGCGAGGACAGGGTCAGGAGGCTGTGGGACAACGCCAACTACTTCAAGAAGAGGATGCAGGAGGAGGGGTTCAACACCTGGAAGAGTCAGACCCCCATCACGCCCATAGTCGTAGGGGACGAGCCGGTGGCTCAGGAGTTCAGCAAGAGGCTGTTTGAGGAGGGTGTATTCGTACAGGCCATAGTGTACCCCACGGTACCTAAAGGGACCGCCCGTCTCAGGGTCATGATCTCCGCCATACACACTAAGGACGATCTGGACTACGCCGTTGACAAGTTCGTGAAGGTCGGGAAAGAGCTGCGGGTAATATAGGTTTGAAGGTACCGCCCGTAAACCTCGTCAGGCAGAACGCCCCTTTCCGTGAGGAGTTTGAAAGGGCGCTCAGGGAAATACTGTCCGACGGCCACTTCGTCCTTGGGCCACGGTTGAGGAAGTTTGAGGAGGAGTTCTCCCGGTATATCGGAGTGAACCACACCGTAGGGGTGAACAGCGGTACGGACGCCCTCGTTCTAAGTCTGAGGGCGCTCAGCGTGGGGAAGGGGGACGAGGTGATAACCACCCCCTTCTCCTTCTACGCCACCGTTGAGGCAATACTACTGGTAGGGGCGAGGCCTGTATTCGCAGACATAGATCCGGATACCTTCAACCTGAACCCGGAGGCCGTGGAGAATGCGATTACTCCAAAAACGAAGGCCGTACTCCCCGTACACCTCTACGGACAGCCCGCACGGGTTGAGGAGATGAGGTACCCCGGCGTGAAGGTCCTTGAGGACGCCGCACAGGCTGTAGGTGCCGAAAGGAAAGGTAAAAAGGTAGGGAGTCTCGGGGACGCAGCCGCGTTCAGCTTCTACCCCACGAAGAACCTTTCGGCCCTCGGGGACGCTGGAGCCATAACGACGGACGACCCCCACATCGCCGGGAGGGCGAGGAGGTTCCGTGTCCACAGCCAGACCGATAAGTACGTCCACGACGACGTGGGATACAACAGCCGTCTGGACGAGATTCAGGCCGCCTTCCTTACGGTGAAACTCCGTTATCTGGAAAGGTGGAACGCCCGCCGGAGGGAGATAGCATCCGTTTACACCCGTGAGCTGAAGGGGGTCGTTAAGGTGCCGTACGTAGACGAGGGGAACGTACACGTTTTCCACCAGTACACGATAAGGGCGGAGAAGAGGGACGACCTCGCCGATTATCTGAGGAGAAAGGGCATAGGCGTATCCGTCTTCTATCCCGTTCCTCTCCATCTGCAGAGGGTACTGAAAGAGGAGTTCGGGTACAGGGAGGGACAGTTCCCGGAGGCGGAGAGGGCGGCGAAGGAGGTGTTGAGCTTGCCCATCTACCCGGAGATGGAGGACTGGCAGGTGGAATACGTGATAGAGAGCATAAGGGGGTACTACGGGAAAGTATGACCGGGGCTACCTTATAATACCGGAAACCGATGGCCTACAGAAGATTGTTTTCTCTCTCACTATCTTCCGACCTCCTTGACGTTATGACGGAGATCCGGAAGGTCCTTGAAAGGACGGTAAGGAAGTTCACCCGTGATGAGGAGGTCGTGGCGGATATGGTAACCATATTTGATGAGGCCGTATCCAACGCCATGAAACACGCCTACAACGGGGAAATAGGTCCCATACGGGTGGACCTGTACGTGGACGAAAAGAACCACAGGTTCATGTTGAAGGTTCACGATAAGGGGAAGATCCCTCCCGGAATGAGGGAGAACATGAGCAACTACGCCGTGGATCTCAACAGGTGGCTGAAGGAGGGTAAGGTCGGTGGGATAGGTCTCCACCTGATAGCCCAGCTCTCGGACGCCGTTTACTGGAAGAAAACGAAGAACGGGAAGTACCTTCAGGTAGAGAAGAGGTTTTGAAAATGAAGGCGAAAGTTCCGCTTTCCCTGAAGTTTTTCGGCCTGTTCACCTTACTTCTCGTTGTAGTCATAGTAGTTTCTACGCTGGTTATAACCCGAACGGTATCCATAAAGATACGGGAACAGGTGGAGTGGAGGGGAATATCCCTGGCCAAGTTCCTCGCCTCTCAGGCGGCCGAGGCCCTGCTTCAGGAGGACGATCTGACCCTCGTAAGCATAACGACAGGTCTCAAACGCTCCAACCCCGGTGTCCTGAAAGCCGTCGTGGTAGACAACAGGGGTATTCTCGTATCCCATAGCGATAGCATACTCCTGAAGGACAAACCGTATGAGGTGAAGAACATAAAGGTTTACAAAGAGATAAAAGATAAACTAGCCAAGAAACCCATCGTAATCAAGCTCTTTGAGAGTGGAGCGGCCATAGGCGTGGAGCTCCCCATGATAGACCGCATACGGGGTAAACGCCTCGGAAGAGTTTACATATTCCTGTCAAGGGATGCTATAGACGAGGCGGCGGAAAGTACCCGAAAGTTCCTTGCTATGATAGGTCTTCTGGCTATAATCGGAGGTGCCGCCATAAGCTGGGTATTCTCCCGCATGATAACCCGGAACATTCAGGTCCTCATAGAGGATCTGGAGGAGATCGGTAAGGGTAATCTGGATCACGAGGTCAGGGTCAGGAGCAACGACGAAATAGGTCTCATAGCCGACGCCATACGCAACATGACCCGCCAGCTGAAGCACGCTCAGGAAAAACTCATAGAGTCCGAAAGGTTGAAACACGAGGTGGAGGTGGCCCGGAGGATCCAGAGCATCCTGCTTCCGAGATCCATGCCCCGTATGCCCGGATACGAGTTCACGGCCGCGTACCATCCTGCCCTCGTCGTGGGTGGAGACTACTACGACTACTTCCGCATGCTCGGTGGTCAGTGGGGCTTTCTGGTGGCGGACGTCTCCGGCAAGGGCGTAGGCGGCTCCCTGGTGATGGTCATGTTCCGGACGATAATCCACTCCGAGGCCCCCATCTCCTCCTCCCCCAAGGAACTCCTCCTGAAGGCCCACGAGAGCATAGTGGGTGAGATACCCGACGACATGTACATAACCTGTGGCATAGCGGCCCTGCATCCTACTAAGGGAGAAGTCTCCCTCACCTCCGCTGGCCACAACCCACCGCTCTACTACAGTGCGGCCCACGATAAGGCGGTTTTCCTTGAGCTTGAAGGGGCGCCCGTTGGCCTGTCTATGTTGGACAGGGACGTACTTGAGGAGGTGCTGGAGGAGAGGAACGTAAACATGGACGCGGGGGACGTTATCATGCTCTACTCGGACGGCATCACGGAGGCCGTAAATCTGGACGGCGAGCAGTTCGGCGAGAAACGGTTGAAGGACCTGTTCCATTCCGTAGCGAGTAAAGGGTTGTCGGCAGAGGAGATAAAGGACGCCATCTTAGACAGCATAAGTGCCTTCACCAGAGGAGCGTCCCAGTCGGACGATATAACCCTCCTGATAATACGCCGGGAGAGGGCCTGATACCTCACCTACACACTATCACCCTGCTGGCAGCACCGCCCGGCTTGTGGCAGTCGTTACAGCCACCGTAGGTCTGGCCAACCGGCATCCTCCTTATCAGACCGCAGTCAACGTAGGCTTCGTACCCCCCGTCGGGCAGGCTGCTCTCCGTGTAGAAGTTGCCAAAGGAGTCGGTGGTGAGGACGAGCGAGTCGGAGGAGGTCAGGGATTTTATCACGACCTTAACGTTGGGCAGGGGATTCCCGTCCGTGGTATCCCACACCGTACCCGCGTATGTGAAGTTGTGGCATGGGAGACAGTCCTCTCTATACTTACCTTCCACATCTGTGACCGTAGCATGATCTTCCGTGTACGTCGGTGTATCCTCCTCTTTCCGACATCCGACCAGAACCACTATGGCGATAAGAAAGAGTGCATAACCCTTCATTTTCGTGGCAGTAACCATATAAGAGCAGCGATCCCTGAAAGGGTTGCTGCCACAAACATTGCATCCCTATGGGCGTTGTAATCTCTGAAAAAGGCCTTGTAGCCTGCGTAAGCGTACGCCCCAGTGGCGGTAATACCGAAAACTGCGTGGAGCAACCTTTTCCACATTCCTTTCTTTTTGTGAATACGAATGAAGTTGTACGTACCGAGAATCGTCTGTACCGTTGAAGCCGAAATTACGGTATATCCCACGGCTCTGTGGGTGTATCGCAAAATAGAAGGTGGCATCCTGCCACGATCGTACATACCTTTGATATGTAGCCCAAGTAGAACGTTAAAGGCACCACCTATGGCTACAGTATAACCCGTGTAGCGGTGTACGATCTGAGCATCCCATACGCTCATGCCGACCATGAGAAGCATCACCCCCCATTCTAAAGGGGTATCGGACGTAGAATCGGAACTTGAGGTTGCTGGCTTACTTTCTGGCAAAGTTCACGCAGGCGAGCGGCATAGGTTGGGTGGTCCTCGGGTTGTACGTGGGCCTCTCGTACGGAAGTATGAAATGGGAGGCCATGTTGATGTTTCTGGGGATATTCATCTTCCTGATAGGTTACTGGCTTGAAAAGGTCTTAAGCCGATCGGCGGATTGAAGTAACGTGCTGGTACTTAGTGAGTACGGTGATAGTTAGGTTGTTGCAGTGTGGAGATCGTGGGTTGACCGAAGTAAAGCGATCCTGCCCGATATATACGACATATCCCGGTGGAGTATTCGGTAAATGCGACGGGAAGAAAGCTGCAAGCCGGCGCCGTTGGGCTGGTAGGGGGGAGTATGGAACCCTGATGTAACATCGGCTTTCCGAAACGATGCTGCCCATGATCCCCGAAAGAACAACGACGATGAAGGCGTGCCAGTACCCCATAGACATCATACCCGATGATCCCGTGCGATATACCGATTACCGTGAAAGCAGGAAATGGAAATGAGGAGCAGCCTTAGAATAGATTGGACATGGTGGACGAACTCCAGAGCATCGTAGAAGACGCCAGAAAATTTGTTCCCACGCTTCTGGGGGCGATAGTTATAAGTGAGGACGGTCTTCCGATCAGCTACTCCTTCTCAAAGGCGTGGGAGGTTGAAGATCCTATTGTAATAGGAGGCCTCATATCTTCAGCCGTCGCCATGATGGAAAACGTGATGAGGGAGTTTGGAGATAGCGAGACAGACCTCGTCTTCACGCAGGGAAGGGATTACACACTGCTCGTAAGCAGAGCCGGGAACGTCTTCGTCGGCTTTATCGCCACGGCCGACACCAAGCTCGGACCGCTGTTCATGGAGATGCGCAAACAGAGTAAGAAGATAGCACAGATGTTTTCAAGTTGAGGAGGGAAGTATGACCGAGAAGCTGAACGAGTTCATAAAGAACGAAGGGGTAATACTCCCCAGAGACTTCGTCGTGGAGATTTACGCTCAGGTCCTCAAGTTCGCCGGGGGGCTTTCAGGACTGCTTCAGGCCGGCTCAAAAAGGGCTGGTGTAAGCGCCGCAAAGGCTCTGGCCCCTTACATATCGGGATCCGAAGCGGCCTCAAACCTCAAGGATCTGGTTGAGGAGTTCTTTAGAAAGGCCGGGTTCGGAGATATAGAGGTCAAGGTGGGAAACTCCGAAGTCGTCATGGACGTTAAAGATAGCTTCCTCTTGAAGGCTCACAGGAAGCCCGAAGTTGCATTAAAACCCCTCGCCGGAGCCGCCGAAGGGTTCATAGGCGAGATAATGGGCAGAAAGACGAAAACGAAGATAGACGGAACCCGCATAGTGATAGAGCTGGGATAGATGCTCCTGCTGTTAAGTTTACTTAAGATAGCCCGACTCCAGTACGACGGCGGTGGGGACTGGTACAACGACCCTGAAATCCTGCCGAACATAACGAAAGCATTTAACGCCAGAGTTTCCCCCGTTTTTGATACCCTTCCCTACAGCGTCAGGCCTTCATCCCCGGCCATATACGAGTACCCCATCCTCTTCATGACGGGCCACGGGAAGGTGGTGTTTTCGGAAAAGGACGCGAAGAACCTGCGTCGTTATCTCATTAACGGTGGGTTCCTCTACGTTGACGACGACTACGGCCTTGACGAACACTTCCGCAGGGAGATAAAGAAGGTACTCCCGGAGTACGAGCTGGTTGAGATCCCACCGGAGCATCCCATCTTTCACATCTTCTACGATCAGCCCCTTCCCAAGGTTCACGAACACTATCCGGGGCCACCTAAGGCCTACGGTATATTCGTTAAGGGCAGGCTTGTACTGTTCTACACGTGGAATTCAAACGTCTCGGATGGCTGGACCGACCGCTACGGCGATCCTCCGGACGTACGGGAGAAGGCCATCCGTATGGGTGTGAACATCCTCATGTACTCACTGGTCGGGATATAGACTCCCGTAAAATGGGCGGCGTGAAGGTCCTCGTAGCCAACAGGGGTGAGATAGCCCTGCGTATACATCGTACGCTTTCGGAAATCGGAATGCGGAGTGTGGGAGTGTACACGGAGCCGGACAAGGACTGGCCGTTCGTTCACGAGCTGGACGAAGTCTATTCGTTGGACTCCTACCTGAACATGGACGCCGTAATAGAGGTCGCCCTTAAGAGTGGTGCGAAGTACGTCCATCCGGGGTACGGCTTCCTGTCCGAGAACCCGGACTTCGCCCGTAAGGTAAAGGATGCGGGCCTGGTGTTCGTAGGTCCCGACCCCGAAGCCATGGAGATGGTGGGGGACAAGGCGAAGGCGAAGGAGGTGGCCCGGAGGGTCGGTGTGCCAACGGTACCGGGGTCGGAGCCGTCTGACGACCCCGACTTCATACTGGAGCAGATAGAACGCATAGGACTACCTATCCTCCTGAAGGCCGTGGCCGGGGGTGGCGGCAAGGGTATGCGGATCATCAGGGAGGGGGGTAATTTGAAGGAGACGGTACAGTCAGCGATGAGGGAGGCCCTCGGTGCCTTCGGGGATCCACGCCTCATGGTTGAGAGGTTCGTATTCCCGGCCCGGCACATAGAGGTTCAGGTTATAGCGGACAGGCACGGGAACGTCCTTATCCTCGGGGAGAGGGAGTGCTCCCTTCAAAGGAGACACCAGAAGATACTTGAGGAGACACCATCTACCGCCTTAAACGAGGATCTCAGGAGCAAACTCTTTGATTACGCCCGGAGGATAGTTGAGGGGGTAGGGTACACCAACGCCGGAACGGTTGAGTTCCTGTACGACGAGGAGCGAAAGGAGTTCTACTTCCTTGAGGTAAACGCCCGCCTTCAGGTGGAGCATCCCGTTACGGAGATGGTTACGGGTCTGGATCTGGTCAGGCTCCAGATGGACGTGGCCATGGGGAAGGAACTCCCCTTAAAACAGGAGGACGTGGTATTCCGTGGGCATTCCGTGGAGGTAAGACTATACGCCGAGGATCCGGAGAGGGACTTCCTGCCCTCCTCGGGGAAACTTGAGGCCCTTGAGTTCCCCATAATGCCCGGCCTGCGGATAGATACGGGTGTAATGGAGGGGACGGAGGTGTCCCACCTCTACGACCCCATGGTAGCTAAGGTCATAGTACACGCCCCCGACAGGGAGCAGGCCCGCAGGAAGCTCATCAACGCCCTGAAACGGATACTCCTCTTTGGTCCGAAGACCAACCTCCACTTCCTCGTATACCTCCTTGAGAGCGAAGAGTACACCTCCGGAAGGACCTACACCCATACCGTAGGGAACATCCTGAAGCGTTACCTGTTGGAAGAGTTCAAACTTCCGGAAGATATCGCGGAGTTCGTCAGGAACCTGAGGGTGGGTAGGAGGGCCACCGTATCGGAGGTCGCGGAGGACTCACTCTTTACGCGGGTCAGGCCCGGGATCTATCCCTGACCTTCTGGAGGGCCGTCTTAACGGCGCTGAGGGATACGGTACTGCATTTCGGTCTCATCCTGACCAGCTCTTCACCTATCATCTCTACCACGTGATCCACGCCCATGGCCGTGACCTCATCTACGGTCCTGTTCCTGATCCTGTCCATCAGCAGGTCGGCCGTAGACTGGCTTATCGTACATCCCTCCCCCTCAAAGCGGGCGTCCACGACCTTTCCGTCCTCCACCTTCAGGTACACCCTCACCACGTCACCACATCC